>JBAUUG010000507.1:0-48330 GCA_049582585.1 Bryobacteraceae bacterium
ACCCAGCTCGCCGCCCTTCAGCCCCGACCCCGGATCTTCGGAGTTCTTCTTGGCCAGCTCCGCGAAATCGCCGCCGTGCTGGAGCTGCTTCAGAATATCTTCCGCTTTGGCTTTCAGCTTGGGAGCGTCTTCCTTGGGCTTACCTTGCGTCTTGATGAGAATGTGGCGAACCTTCACGCGCTCGGGGAGCGTGTAGCTGTCGATGTTGTCCTGATACTGCTTCTGAAGATCGGAATCGGAAATTTTCGCGCTTTGCACGAAATCGGGCGTCGTGCCTACGACCAAATCGAAGTCGCGCTTTTCGGGAGTTCGGAACAAAATGCGGTTCTTGTCGAAATAGGCCTTAACCGCGGCCGGATCCTTGTTCACCCTCGATGTAAAATCCTTCGCTTCAAAAGCGACATACTGAAGGCCAACCTTTAAATTTTTTCTGGCGTACTCGGCTTTGGCGTCCTGATCGGAAACAATCAACGATTGCATCTCCAGATTTTCCAAACGCATGCCGAGCATTGCGTCGCGGCGCTGCTTTTCGTAATCCGCCGTAGTCATACCCTGCTGCGCGAGCACGGCTTGATAGATGCTCAAATCGAACTTGCCGCCCAATTGGCTGGTGACTTCACTCTGAATGGCGTCGGCCAATTCTTCGTCGGATACGCGTAAACCCATTTCGCGAGCCTTATAGGCCATAGCCTTCGCCTCGATCAATTGACTGACCAGCGAGGGGATATACATGGCGAGAATGCCCTTCGGAAGATTGCTCTGGTTGCGCGTAATGTTCTGGACAGCGCGCTGGACGTCGACGGTAGTGACTTGATCGTCACCGACGGCCGCGACGACGTTCTGGTTTGCGGATCCCGCGCCTCCGGTGCCGCCCGGAATGAGATAGATCAGCATGGAAAGGGCGACCAGGCCGAGCAGCGCTCCCAACAAGATGCGCACACTTTTTTCGCGGCTGCGAAACAGATCAAACATAGGTTGGAGGAAACTCCTGCTGAGAACTTCTTAAGACGGCGATTGGCACGCTGACAGCGAAGACAATCGGCCTTATTTTTCAGTATAGCTTGATAACGCGGGCGTAATCCTCCAGTCCGGTAAGGTAAACGATGTGAGTATGCGTATGTATCTTGCCTGTCGATTCTGGATCCGGTTGTGCGTCCTTGTACTCGCACTTCGATCTTTTTCGCCTGCAGCTCAGCTCGCCGGGCAACCTGCGCCGATCGTCGTGAACGCACAGCAGCCGGTTCAACCCCCCGGCCCACCCGATTTCCAAGGAGGAACTTCGAAGAACCGGCAAGGGCAATCGATTGGGATGAATGCGCGGTTTCTCACCCTCAACGGCAAACCGTGGTTGCCGGTGATGGGAGAGTTCCACTACTCGCGGGTGCCGCAGACGGAATGGGACGCAGAGATTTCGAAAATGAAAGCCGCGGGTGTCACCATCATAGCGAGCTACGTGATCTGGATTCATCAGGAAGAAATCGAGGGACAGTTCGATTGGTCAGGCCAGCGAAATCTGCGTGAGTTCGTACAGCTTTGCGGCAAACGCGGGATGTATGTATTTGTGCGAATCGGTCCTTGGGCGCACGGGGCGTGGAAGGCACGTATCACCGCCGTCCGGTGATCCAGCCGGATGATATCGCAGCGATGATGCCGGTCATGCTGGGCTCTGGAGTCAATCTCTACGGCACATATATGTTCCAAGGCGGTGAAAACCTGAATGGGAAACTCACGACTTTGCAAGAGTCGCAGGCCACGGGCTATCCGAGCAATCTGCCGGTGAAGTCATACGATTTCGAAGCTCCGCTCTCAGAGTTTGGCGACGAGCGCGAAGTCTTGAGGAAGCTTAAGGTATTCAATTACTTTTTGAACGATTTCGGTGGAGATCTCGCGCCCATGCCGCCGTTTCAACCCGCGAAATTGCCAGCCGAGCCGCAAGATTTCTCAGTCGGGCGAGTTTCCGTTCGAACCAACGGCGAGAGCGGATTCCTGTTCTTCAATAATTATGTCCGCGGTTACTCAATGCCTGCTCGGCCGGCGTTTCAGGTCGTAGTCAAGTTGCTGGCCCGTGAGGTTCCGATTCCTGAAAAGCCGATTAATCTACCGTCCGGCGCTTACGGCATTTGGCCCTTCGGGCTGAATATGGGGAGTCTTCATTTGCGATATGCAACCGCCGAGCTGTTCACCCATACAATCGATAACGCAGGTGAGACTTACTACTTCGTAGTCACATCCGGGGTCGCTCCACAATTCGTCTTCGAAGAACGAGATGTCATCGAGTCTCGCGGGCATCAGGAGCTCCGGGAAGGCGCAACGTTTGTCAACGGCCTGGAGCCCTCGCTAGATGCCGCCATCACTGCGAAACACGGAAATGGGCAAACAACGCGCATCGTTTTGTTAAGTCAGCACCAGGCAGAGAATGCGTGGAAATTGGAAGCCGAGGACAAACATCTGCTACTGACAGAGGATCAGTTTTTTGAAATCGGAAACACAGTTACGCTCGGGACCGATCGCACATCGAAGTTCAATTTCACGGTGATTCCCGCAATTTCCGCGACGCCTTCCGCCGATATCGCGCTTCAGCAGCGAAACGGATCGTTTGCAAGCACGTTTAGCGCTGAGTTTCCAGCCGCTACTCCCGCCGTTACGATCAAAGAAGTGCAAAAGGCGGAAGAGGTTCCGCCGGTCAAGCCTGGTCCGCCGCAAACCTGGCGTCCCAAAGGGGTCGCGATGGCTCCGGCCGAGGAGGAATTTGCATCCGCAGCCAAATGGGAAATTGCGATTCCGGATTCAGATTGGAAGGGAGTCGACGATCTTTTTCTGCAGATGGAGTACGACGGCGACATTGCGCGGCTAACCTCCGGCGGGCATTTGCTCGATGACAATTTTTATGACGGTCAAGCTTGGCGTGTAGGCCTGAAGCGCTTTCGTTCAGAGATAGCGAAAGGTGGATTGGAACTCGAGATCCTGCCGCGCCGGGCGGACGCTCCCATTTTCCTTGAGAAGCAGTACCGGAACTCTCAATTCACCAACGGCCAGATTGATGAATTACGTTCCGTGCAGGTCATCCCTCAATACGAAATCGCTATTCATTTCAATGAGACAAAATGACTTCTGAGAACGCCTAGAGTAGGTCGAAATTATCCGCGAAACGGAGACGGCCCGACTTACTTCTCATCAGCGAACGATTGGGGAGAAAGTTACCATGCGCACCTGCGGCGTTCTCCTGTTTTGCATCCTCGCAGTATCGCCGGGTTCGCTCCCCGCAGCCGAGTATGCGGTTGGGGCCGACCTTTCATTTGTCAAGCAAGCGGAGGGTCAGGGCTTCGTTTTTAAAGACAACGGCGTACCTAAACCGGCGCTACAGATGTTCAAGGATCACGGGTACAACTGGATTCGTCTACGGATCTTCAACAACCCCGTTGAACTCCCCAACAACCTGCAATACACTTTGAACCTGGCGCAGGCGGCGAAGAGGCTTGGTTATAAGTTGCTGCTGGATTTCCATTACTCCGACACATGGGCCGATCCCGGGAAACAAAACATTCCGAAAGCCTGGCAGGGAATGAATCACGCCCAAATGGTAGAAGCGTTGTTCAACTTTACACGCGACACCATCACTGCATTTCGAGAGGCGGGCGTCACGCCCGACATGGTGCAGATCGGAAACGAAATCACAAACGGCATGCTCTGGCCTGACGGAAAGTTGCCCGCGAACTGGGATAATTTCGCGGATTTCGAGAAGGCTGGCGTTGCAGGCGTGGAAGCGGGGAAGGGCATGCAGCCAAGGCCTCAAATCATGATTCACATCGACAAAGGCGGCGACAAGGTTGCAACGAAGATCTTCTTCGATAAGTTGGAGAGCTATCACGTGCAGTTTGACGTGATCGGACAATCGTACTATCCGTGGTGGCATGGCAGCTTGGACGATCTCCGCGAGAACCTGATTTTCATGTCCGAAACCTACAAGAAGAACATTGTTGTAGTCGAAACTGCCTATAACTGGAAGCCGACAGAGTACATCAACAACCCAGCGCCTTTTCCCGAGAGTCCTCAAGGGCAGAAGGATTTCTTAGAGGAACTCAATAGAATAGTCATGTCAACTCCGCATGGCCGCGGGATTGGCCTGTTCTGGTGGGAGCCGGCCGTAGCCCCGCGCGCGGGGGGCCCGATTGTAAGCCGCGGATTCTTTGACCAGGAGGGAAACTCGCTGCCCGTGTTAACTGTTTTCGACAAATTCACACGAGGAAAAGCAGTTAGGAACTCGACCGCGCCTCAGTAGCTTTACGTATTCGTTACAGGTAACCACCGGAATAACATCGTCGTCCAACGTACACCAAATCGGGCGGACGCTCGGGAACGTCCAAAGACCGAACTCCTGAGACTATTCGTGCTTAACACTATGAGGTGTCCAAATGCAGCGTTTGCTACTTAGAGTGAAAGAAATATCGCTAGCCTCTGTGCTAGCCATATCGATTCTGTCCTTCTCATCTGTTGCGCTCGCACAAAACTCAAATACCGGAGAAATCAAAGGCACGGTGAGCGACCCATCGGGGGCCGTTGTGCCCGGAGTGGACGTTCAAATCAAGAACGTGCAGACCGGTGTTATTACGCACGGCACGACCAACGGCGCCGGATTGTACGATGTTCCGTTTCTTGCGCCCGGCGACTACGCCATCACATTTTCGAATCAAGGCTTCAACAGCTTCGTACGGCAAGGGATTGTCCTTCAGGTTCAAACCTTGGAGGTTAGCGCCACGCTGCAGATTGGAACTGCAACTCAGGAAGTGGTGGTGAATTCAGCCCCGCCTCTCCTCGAGACGGAATCAAGCGATCAGCATGTGGACTTGAGTGCGCACCAGATTGAAACTGCACCCGTTGTGGGTACGAATTGGGAAACGGAGATGACGCAGCTTATTCCTGGCGTGAACAACGGCGGGGGCTCCGGGGAAGCTGTCGGCCAATCTATTGGAGTGAATGGAACGGCCGGATACAATGTCAATTTCTTGATCGACGGCTCTTCCGCTACCGAACCTAGAGATTTCAATAGCAGTAATAACTATATGCCCCTGGACTCGATCCAGGAGATAAGCATAGATGCAAGCAACGCTCCCGCGCAGTACGGCAACGGCCTTACTTCCGTTAACGTTATCACCAAAGGTGGAACCAACGATTTTCACGGGAGCGCCTATGAGTTCGTTCAGAACACGGCTTTTAACGCCAGGGGTTTTTACAATCAGACCGGGCCGAAGTCAATTGAGCACTGGAATAACTACGGCGCCAGCGTAGGCGGGCCTATCATCAAAAACAAGCTTTTCTTCTTCTTCAACTATCAACGGAATCCCTCGACTACACCCGTTTCCGGTTTGTATACATACCCGACCGCTGCAATGCAAGCGGGTGATTTCTACGGAGTGCCGGGATCCACCGGAAGCGCGTTTAGCTCCACTGGGCAGTTGCTCGGCGCCTACGATTCGGTTGCCTTGAAGCTTCAGGGCTACTTTCCAAAAGCCGGTTCTTCCGGATGGGTGGCAGGCTGTCCGGGTCCTGCGAAGGTGGGGCCTGGCGTCCCGCAAACCTGCCCCACTACGAACAACTACATTTTTAACGGAAGCGCGCCAAACTTGAACACCTGGTACACAGGCCGGCTCGATTACAACATTTCCGATAAGCAAAAGCTCTCTTTCACGGAGAATTATTTTCCGGTCTTTGTCACTTACGTGCCGCCGGATCCGCTGTATCCCAGCGATGCCTCGGCCATCTCTCAGGCGAACAACTACAACTTCTCAGCGCAATTTACCGATGTCTACACCATCAGCGCGACCACGCTGAATGAATTTCGCTTCGGCGGGGTGCGCGAGTTAGATTCGTATCAGCCGCCTTCGCTGAACAAGAACGATCCTCAGACGCTCGGTCTCGAGCCGCAGTACGGGAGTAACATTCCTGCGAACATGTTTCCGAAAATTACCATTGATCAGGGTTCCGGAGTGGGATGCATAGCCGAAGCCTCCGGCTGCGGCGAAAACGGTAACATTGATGCGCTTTTAGGCGACGGAACTTACAACGCCTCAGATGTCGTTACGCTCGTGCGCGGCCGGCACACCATCAAAATCGGCGGTGAATTAGATAAAAATTATCAAAACTACACCGGCTGGCCCGGCCTGAGCTCGGGCAGTTTCGAATTCAACGGCAGCGTAACCGGCGTTCCCTACGCTGACTTCCTTGCGGGCGATGTTTATGGATGGTACGTCTACGAATACGACGCCACCAGCGCTTACAACTGGAATTCGGCTCTGTTTGCCAGTGACGATTTTCAGCTAACGCCGCATCTGACGCTGAACGTTGGTCTGCGGTGGCAAGGGCAATCCGGGTGGGGAGTGAAACACGATGCCTTTGGCGTGTTCGATCCCAACCTGCCGAACCCGGATGGGAACGGAGTTGATAAAGGTGGAATTCTGTACGGCGGGCAAAGCGACCCAAGCTTCGGAGGCAAACTGAACACTATCGAAAGCGGCAATTACAAGGAATTTGCGCCGCGCATCGGCTTTGCGTGGTCTCCGTCCGACAAGTGGTCTTTCCGTGGAAGCTATGGCGTGTTCGATGCGCCGCGCGATGCCGAAAACTATACGGACGGCGCGCTCGGCTTGGGACTCAATCCGCACAGCTACGGCTCCGCTCAGGGTTATGTATATGGGAGCGCGGCGTTCAAGCTGGCATCGGGACCGGCGCCAGGATCGGTGGTCTACCCGACCATCCAAACTCTTTCTTCCACTCTTAATAATTACAGCTCCGTCACTTACTATCCGCGCAATATGCCCATAGACCGCGTAACAAATGTTCTCGCAAGCGTGCAGCGACAGCTTCCCGGAGGCATGCTGCTCGACACGAGTTACGTATTTACTCACGGAACGAATCTGAATTTTGCGACTAATATCGATCAGCCTCTTGCGGGTAGTCTAAGTTGCACTGCGTACCTCTGTGGAAACCCGAATCCTCTTTTTACCGCGATTCAGGCCCAAAACTATACGGGGTGGTCGAACTACAACGCGTTACAAGTGCGTTTTCAGAAACGAACTTCCTACGGCGTGAGCTTTCAGTTCAACTATGCGTTTTCGAGATCCATTGATACAGGCACGGGCAGCGGGCATGGTTCGGGCGTCGACATCTATCAGAACGCCTATTCGCCCGCTGCGAATTACGGCTTGTCTGACTTCAATGCGACTCACACGCTCGCCGGGCAGTTTGTTTACGAAGTGCCATTCGGTAAGGGGAGGCAGTTCGCCCTGCACGGCGTGCTGGACGAAGTGTTGGGCGGATGGCGCCTCTCGGGCGTCCTGCAGTGGCACACGGGAACTCCGTTTACGCCGATCATTCAAAGCTCCGTTGCGGAGGCTCTCGACCCTGCTTTAGCCTCTGCACTTTCGAATGGGACGACTCTGTTTCCCCAGGTGGCCGGGAATCCGGTTTTGGCCAATCCGACGCTCGGTCAATGGTTCAATTCTGCCGCCTATACTAACCCTGCGCCCGGCACGTTCGGAGATAGTGGTCGCAACACGCTGATCGGTCCAAGCTTTACGAATCTGGATCTCAGCTTCGGCAAGACCTTTATTCTGCATTGGGAGAGACTTAAGCTGGACGTCAGGGCGGATGCGTTTAATTCGCTGAATCACATCAACTATGCCAACCCGGACGCGGACGTGGGTTACCTGGTAGGCACCACCGTCTTAGCCGATTCTGAGGCGGGCAAAATTCTGGGACCCTCGAGCGGCAATCGCATCATTCAACTGGGCGCTCATCTAACGTTCTAACCGTCACTTAGTAATTCTTGGGGGCGCGCCCGGCGTTTTTAGCTGGGTACCCCCATGAGTTGTTTTCCCGCACCCTACAATAGCGGTAAAGCGAGTGTTGCTGTTCCATGCTTTTATCCCGGCCCTTTAACCGCGCTCGCCTTGCACTCGTCGCCGTTTTGGTAAGTGGGCTTTCCATAGCGGCGGCACAGACGGGGAATACTCGAACGGAGGAAGTTCGCGATCACCTTCGCAGCGCAGCCGAGTACCTCAAAGCGAATAATTCAATTGCAGCCGCAAAAGAGTTGAATGCTGTCCTGGCGCTCGACCCGGACAATGCCGAGGCGTACGCAAACCTGGGCGTAATAGCCTTTGTGCAGCACGAATATCAAAACGCTTCCCTGTATCTGCAGCGTGCTCTCGCGATTGACCCATCTCTGGTGAAAACGCAAGCTCTGCTGGGAATCTGCGAGAAAAGATTGGGTCAGCCCTCGGCACAGGCGCTTTTGGAAAAATCGTTCCCCCAATTACAAGACAAGAATCTCCGAGTGCAGACGGGATTGGAGCTGTTCGATCTATATAACGAAGAAGAGAACCTCGATGACGCCGCCTCTGTAATGCGATCGCTTGTAGATCTTGATCCCGATAATATCGAAATCTTGTATGTGGCGCAGCGCGTTTACTCCGAGTTGGCCGATAACACACTTAATAAGCTGGCGATACTTGCGCCAGCGTCGGGGCTGATGCAGCAAGTAATCGCGGAGCGCCTGGTCAACGAAGGAGATCTGAAGGGCGCGGCCGAACACTATCGAAAAGCGCTCGATTTGAACCCGCGGCTCCGCGGCGCGCACTATGAATTAGCCGAAGCTATCCTCGAATCGGCTCCCAATAGCAAGCAAGCGCAGGCCGATGCCGAAAGAGAACTCGAAGCAGCCGTAAGGCTCGACGGGGATAGCGCTGGGGCGGAGTGCATGTTCGCACGGATCGCTTTGAGGCGATCCGACCCGGATAACGCATACGCTTGCTTCAGCCGCGCTTTGTCTCTTGATCGGGGCAGCGTGGAGGCCGAAATCGGCCTGGCCCGCCTGCTCGCAAAAAAAGGGAAGAACGAAGAAGCTGCGAAATATTTGCGAATGGCCGTGCAATCGGATCCGCTAAACGAGCAAGCGCATTACTGGCTCGCAACAGTTTCGAGGGAGCTGCAGCTGAAAGACGAATCTGAAAAGGAATTTCGGCTGTTTCGTGAGATCAAGGAGACCAAGGAGCGGATCAAGGAGCTATACCGGCAGATGAATATCACTTCGCCCATGCAGAAGAATGAAGTTTTCGAAGAGCAATCGCAGAAAGTACCGGGGCGGTAGCCTGCATGGATAATCGATGGTGGTGGACGGCATGGGGCTCGAACCCACGACCCCCACGTTGCGAACGTGGTGCTCTCCCAGCTGAGCTAGCCGCCCACTGTTTGAAAATATAGCACCTGCCGCATGCTAGCATTGCTGTTCACGCGCGCAGCCGTCTTATGGTCTTATCCGATCTTGACATTCGCCGGTACATCGAACTCGGCAAGATCCGCATCTCGCCCGAACTTCCCCCGGAACAGTTCGGAAGCTGCTCAGTAGATTTTCGACTAGGACCGGAATTCAGCGTATTCGAGCATAGCCGGCGCGCGTACATCGATGTCCGGGAGAAGAGCGCGATTCAGGACATCATGCGATCCATTCATGTAAAAGAGGGCGAGCCGTTCGTGTTGCAGCCGCGGGAATTCGCGCTGGCGATCACTGAGGAGACGCTCGAGTTGGACGATGATGTGTTGGGGCGGCTCGAAGGACGGTCGAGCCTTGGACGCATCGG
The DNA here is from genome assembly GCA_049582585.1 of Bryobacteraceae bacterium. Lineage (GTDB taxonomy): Bacteria > Acidobacteriota > Terriglobia > Bryobacterales > Bryobacteraceae > Bog-105. Next base: position 9,636 of record JBAUUG010000507.1, read on the forward strand.
AATTATCGTGCACGGAACTGCCGGGTTATTCGACCCGGGGTGGCGCGGCAAGGCCACGCTCGAGCTCAGTAATCTCGGCATTATGCCGGTTGCGCTCTACCCCGGCATGCGTATTTGCTCCTTCACGTTTGAGCAGCTCTCATCGCCGGTTTCCGTTCCGTATTACAAGAAGGCAGGCAACAAATACGCGGGCCAGACGCAACCCGTCGCGAGCAGGCTGACGGCGGAAGTCGCGACAAAAAAAGCTGAGTAGTGAGAAACTCGGGAACAGCGAACTGAAACGTTCGATTCGTTATGAAGCCTGTCACGCTACGCTCGGAGCGCGTTTCACAGCGGTCATTTTTAACGCCGCTGATCACGATTACCATCGTGATTGCCGCGCTCTATTTTGGCCAAGAGGTCCTCATACCCTTCGCTCTGGCGCTGTTATTGAGCTTTCTTCTCACGCCGCCTGTTACCTGGTTAGAAAGAGCGAGACTGGGGCGCGTACCCTCAGTATTGCTCGTTCTTGTCTTTGCATTCTCGATACTCGGCGGAATCCTTTGGGTAGGAACCACGCAACTGGCGGACATCGTCACCAAGTTGCCGCAGTACCAGGAGAACATCCGCAGAAAAGTCGATGCAATGCGCAATCCGGCCGGCTTCGGGATGGCGAAAGCTGCGGACAGCATCAAGCAAATCCGGGCCCAGCTATCGCAGAACAGCGCGGCTGTTGGGAATCAAGAATCGATGGCGAGGCGGAGCAAAGGGGACAAGACGCGATCCCAACGGACGGAGCCTGGTGCCCCAGTACCCGTCGAGGTTGTGAAGCACCCGCCCGATATTCTGGAATCGTTCGGTTTCGTCGGGAACTCGCTCGCACGCTTTGTTGGCGTAACGGCGGCTGTGCTCATTTTCACCCTGTTTATGCTGTTGCACCGAGACGATCTCCGCAATCGCTTCTTCCAACTAATTGGCACGGGGTATCTAAACGTAGTGACGACCGCGCTGGACGATGCCGCGCGGCGGGTGAGCCGCTATCTTCTGACTCAATCGATTATCAACGGAACATTCGGCCTGCTGCTTGGGTTCGGGCTCTATTGGATCGGTGTTCCGAACGCTCCCTTTTGGGGTCTGCTGGGCGCCATCTTACGCTTCATTCCATACGTCGGGACTCTGATAGCTGGACTTTGCCCTGTTGTGCTAGCGCTGGCTGTTTTTGACGGTTGGGCAAGACCGATGCTGGCTTTGGGGCTATTCGCGACGATCGAATTGGCGATCTCAGCGGCGATCGAACCGTGGCTCTATGGAGCCCACACTGGAATCTCTTCGCTGGCGATTTTGGTCTCAGCCGCGTTCTGGACATTGCTGTGGGGCCCTATCGGATTGGTGCTATCGACGCCTTTGACCGTTTGTCTCCTCGTTCTCGGCCGCTACGTTCCACAGATGAGATTTCTTGGCGTTCTTCTCGGCGAAAAGGCGGAGCTTCCTCCCGAGGCACGCTTCTATCAACGACTGTTGGCGATGGACGAAGATGAAGCTGAACAAATCGCCGAAACCTACTTGAACGAGAAAACGTTGGGCGAGCTTTACGATTGTGTGCTAATCCCGGCGCTCTCTTTGGCGGAGCAGGATCGGCATCAGAATGCTCTGGATGAGGAGCGGGAAGAGTTTATCCACCGAAGCACGAGAGAACTAATTGAAGAGCTAGCCGAGGAAACCGCAAGGCCATTGAAAGCCGAAGTCGACAGCGCCGCTTCGCAACTATCTGTTGTCTGCATTCCCGCGCGAGATGAAGCCGACGAATTGGTGGGCCTCATGCTCGCTCATGTTCTCGGCCAGTCAGGGTACAAAGTGAAAGCGGTATCGATTGGCACGGTCGAAGACATGTTCAAGGTACTCGAACAGCATCACACGGATGTTCTCTTCATTTCAGCCCTGCCTCCTTTTGCGGTGAGTCAGTCGCGATCTCTTTGCCGAAGGGCTCGCCGGAACTTTCCGGATCTTAAGATTGTGGTGGGATTGTGGGGGTCTGAAGCAAACCTCGAGAAGACTCAGCAGCGTCTAGAACCAGGCTCATTCGATAATGTCGTAACCAGTCTCAGGTGGGCGGACCTTCAAATGAAAGTGTTCGCCGGCCTAACCCAATCGCCGGATGCTGAAGCCGCGGCCGTTACAGGAAACGGGCGTCAATAGACTTCTCAAACGTTGGCTGTTTGCTTCTTGCCTGTCAGCGCTTCCAAGATCTCAGAGGTGGCTTGCTGAACGATCGGCTTGGCGATTTCAGATAGCAGGAAATCCGCGCTCTCTTCTTCGCCCAATGTCCGTGTCAGAAGCTTCGCTACGTCCGTTTCGCCGATCTGCCTCGCAAGCGCGCGAACTGTGCCATAGCCTGAGATCTCATAGTGCTCTACCTTCTGAGCCGCTGTAATTAACGCTAAATCAGCGGCGAGAGCTTCCTTTCCCCCAGCTTCTTCAATGGTCTCCTCGCCTTCGGCGACCAGGCCCGCCATCGCTTTGCACGGTTTCGCTTCAGCTTTCTCTCCCAAGAGCTCGAATGCTTGTTTGAGGCGTTCAACGTGACCCTCAGTTTGCCCCAAATGTTTCTCGAAAGCCTCTTGCAGTTTGGGGTTACGGGCGGCAGCCGCCATTTTCGGAAGCGCCTTCGTTAATTGCGTTTCAGCGTGAAGGAGATCTTGTAATTCTTCAACAAGTAAGTCTTTCAGTTGTGACATTTCGTGAACCTTTCAAAAGGACGGATAAAAGCTGGTTAATTACTTAGCGCGCGAGGAGTGCCGTGTTTTCTTTTCCGCCGCGGCGGTCTGTTTCTTTTGACCCGCGCTGCCATCCGGCGTAGCGGCGCCGTTCGTCTCTTCACGCTCGCCTGTTGCCGCCGACCTGAATTGCTGGAAAGCGGGTGCCACGACGTATTCCCAAGTGCCACCCTGATTCCAAGGTCCTCGAGCGTCAGGCTCGCCTCGGTCACCCACGCCCGTTGAGTCATTGAAATACTGATCTACAAGGCCCGGCGTAGGCGGTAGCTTGCCAATCGAGAACACTGGTTTTCCCAAGCTCTCTAGCGCCGCCGTAAACGCCTTCATGTGGGTGATCTCGCGCGTCATGAGGAACTGCAGAGCCGCCAACGAGCCTTGGTCTTCCGTGAAATTCATTAAGCGCTCATAGACAATCTTTGCTCTAGCTTCCGCCGCAATATTGCTCCGCAGGTCGACGTCTAATTCGCCTGTCACCTTCAGGTAATCTGCCGTCCATGCGTTGCCCATGGAATTGTGGAGAGAAACGCCGCCTCCGCCCGCAATCGCGATCAGAGGGTCAGCCTCTGCCGCGCTCCTTTTGCTCTTCATTGGCTTCAAGTGCATGCGAGTCAGGACGCCGATGATTTCGAGATGGCTCAATTCCTCCGTTCCGATATCCATGAGCAAATCCTTGCGCTCCGGATCGTCACAATTGATTCCTTGTACGGAGTACTGCATGGCTGCGGCAAGTTCTCCATTTGCTCCGCCGAATTGTTCCAGGAGCATGACGCCGAAGCGCGGATCTGGTGCATCAACGTGCACTGTATACATCAGTTCTTTTACGTGGTGATACATGGTTGGCTATATGAGCAAGCGCTGATTGGACTGAACTGGCCTATAAAAGGTGTCCTAAGTTCAGGCTCGTAATCCTTCCAGTGGCAGTGCGGGAAGCCGAGCGAGAACTTTCTGGACCGCATATTTTCAGCCATGGTTCTGCTCTCCTGTTGCGAGGCTAGGAGAGCGGCGCTATACTCCTAGATAGACTAGGAGCCGATTCGATGGGCAAAACCGCCGATTTACTTCCAGGCACGCTTGACATGCTGATCCTCAAATCGGTTTCATTGAAATCGCTCCATGGATACGGCGTATTGCTGCGCATTCGGCAGATCTCCGGCAACGCTCTTGAAATTCCACAAGGATCTTTGTATCCCGCGCTTTATCGATTGGAGCATCAAGGCTTGATCGCCGCCGAGTGGGGTCAAAGCGAGAACAACCGCCGGGCGAAATACTACACCTTGACCGCCGCGGGGCGACGGCGGCTGCGCGATGAGACGGCGGGCTGGAACCGGCTGGCCTCTGCTATCGCAACAGCCTTAAACACGACACCTGAGGAGGTGTGACATGTTTCTTCGCATTCGTTCTCTTTTGGGTTCGCTCATGTTGCGACGCGATTTCGAAGCCGGTATGGCGGAGGAACTGCACTTCCACATCGAGCAATACACGCAAGACCTCGTTCGCTCCGGGATCTCACCGGAAGAAGCTGGCCGGCGCGCGCGCATGGAACTGGGCGGCATCAACAGTGTTAAAGGCGATTGCCGCGAGGCGCGTGGCCTTCCCGTTTTCGATGAGCTTGCAAGGGAGTTGCGTTTTGCCGCTCGTTTGCTGCGAAAAACGCCCGGATTCACGACCACTGCTCTTCTGACCATCGCGCTAACTCTGGGCGCTAACCTAGCTATCTTTGCAGTGATCGACTCAGTCCTCCTCCGCCCCCTACCGTTTCCCGAAGCCGGCAGGCTCGTGTCTGTTTTTAACACCTATCCCAAAGCGGGCGTGGATCGCGATGGTTCCTCGCGGACTAACTATTACGAACGCCGGGGTAAGATTCCTGCGTTCAGCTCCCTCGCAATCTATCGCTTCGGGACTGCAATTGTTGGGGGGGCCGGCGCAACAGAGCGCGAGCAGGTCACCCAAGTATCTCCGGATTTTTTCACTACAGTGGGCGTCGGCCCTGCTTTCGGACGCACTTTTATGGACGCGGAAACGACTTTTCAAACCGACAATGTCGCCATTCTCAGTGACGAGTATTGGCGCCGACGCTTCAATGCCGATGCTCACGTGATTGGGCGGCAGATTCGTGTTGACACTTTTCCAACAACCGTAATCGGTGTCCTGCCTCCCGGTTTTCGCTTCCTCTCCTCAGAAGCTCGTTTATACCTTCCACTTGCATCGAATCCTGAAGATCGCACGCCTCTTCAGCGGCATTCTGGGGGGAATGTCACGCAAATGATCGCCCGGCTGAAACCGGACGCCACTCTGGCGCAGGCCCAATCGCAAATCGACGCGCAGAATGCCGCATTAGAGATTGATGACCCTCAAGCCAAGATGATTGCCGATGCCGGGTTTCGTTCCATCGTGACGCCGCTCCATGCCGACCACGTCGCGGCAATTCGGCCTACCCTGCTGCTGCTCCAAGCAGGCGCGTTTACGCTTCTGCTGATTGGTACGGTCAATCTTGCGAACCTCCTTTTGATGCGGGCCAACCAGCGGGTCAAAGAGATGGCAGTTCGGCAGGCGCTGGGAGCTAGCCGGCCATACGTAGTCAGTGAAGTTATAGTCGAGACCACTTCACTCACGCTATTCGGCGGATTGCTCGGGCTCGGCGTTGGGGCTGCCGGAATCCGCCTTCTGGCTCTGCTGGGGGCTGATCGGTTACCGCTAGGAGCTCACATTGCCTTCGATGCACGCTTAGCGCTCGCCGGTATGGTAGCGGCCTTGATTATGGGTATCGCTCTCGCAATGCCCGTCGCCTGGCTCCATCTTCGGCGTTCAGGCAATGCCCTCCGATCTGAGACTCGCAACGCAACCAGCAGCCGCGCCGCTCAAAGCTTGAGGCAGAGCTTTGTTGTCGCCCAGGTTGCCTTGGCATTCGTGCTGCTAGTCGGGGCAGGCCTGCTCGGAATCAGTCTAAAACGCGTGATGGCGGTTTCTCCGGGATTCCAGCCCGATCATGTCCTGACCGGGCAAATCTCGCTGATCGGAAATAAATATCCCACCGCCTCGGCCGGCCTTGTATTTACCGAGAGGCTGGTGGACGAACTCACACATCAACCGGGAGTGTTGTCTGCCGGCGTGGTCAACAATGTGCCTTTTAGCGGCAACAGTGGAAAGAGCGCCGCTACGGTGAAAGGGCATGTCCTCCGGCCCGGCGAATCAGCGCGCGGACATTACTCGTACGGCGTTGGAGGCGACTATTTCCGCGCTATGGGCTTTCGGTTGCTGGCGGGACGATTCCTCACGTCGGCTGATTCACGCCGCGCCGAACGAGTCTGTGTAGTAGACGCAGACTTCGCGCATTATTACTGGCCAAATACGAGTCCCTTGAGCCATCAGTTATTTCAGGGTTCAGCAGCAGGTCCTGATTCCGAGGCATTCACCGTCGTCGGCATCGTAGCCGGCATTAAACAAGCCGGTCTCACCGACGAGGCCGCGCAAGGCGCAGTCTACTATCCTTACATTTATCGACCAGATAGCAAGATCTTCGTGGTCGCTCGGGCTGGCATTCGGCCCGAATCGCTCCGAATGGCGCTCCAAAGAGTGGTTCGGCAAATCGACCCCGAGCTAGCCGTCAACGACATCCAGGCGATGGATGATCGCATTACGGATAGTCTTATCGCCCGCCGCTCACCCGCGCTCCTGGCTGGATTGTTTTCCGGGATCGCACTGCTGCTCACCGGAATCGGCGCCTACGGGGTGTTGAGTTATGCGGTGGCGCAGAGGCAGCGCGAGATCGGGATTCGCATGGCTTTAGGAGCTCAGCCGAGCCGGATTCGCACAGATTTTCTCATCCTCGCCCTGCGTCTGTTCATTGGCGGCATGGCATTTGGCGGTGCCGGGGCCTGGATAACCGGCAGAGCTATGCAGACGCTTCTCTTCCATGTCCCCGCTCTTAGCGTTTCGGCACTCGGTGGGGCCGCCGGCATAATGGCGCTGATATCGCTGGTTGCGTGTTTGTTGCCTGCTATGCGCGCCGCCCGGATCTCCCCAGTGCAGGCTCTTGGGGACCAATAGAAAGCGTATTTCTGCTTGACACTGATGGCCCCTGTGCCTACAATGTAGACATAGTGGCCGAATTACTTGGCGCCTTCGAGCAAGCTGTCCTGGTGGCGATCGCAAAACTGAAAAATGAGGCCTATGGACGCGCCGTTCTCAGTGGCGTGCAGGTTGCTCTGAATCGCGACATCGTTGCCGGAGCGGTATACGCTACACTCGATCGTCTGGAAAAAAAGGGGCTGATTTCTTCGCGGCTGGAGGAAGGCACGCCAGTCCGCGGCGGACGCGCTCGACGCTACTACCGCCTTACGGCACTCGGCGTCACTTCGCTGAATGAATCGAAAGTGGCGCTCGAGCGGATGTGGCGAGGCACGACATGGCCGCTGAAAGTACTGGCATGATGAGCGAATCACCACCGCGCTGGCTGCAAAGGCTGTTATTGCTTTTCTTGAAGGGCCGCGACCGTGAAACGATCTTCGGCGATTTGTTAGAGGAATACAGAGAAGAACGGTTGCCCCGTGCGGGCCCTCTTCGAGCGAACTACTGGTATCTACGCCAGGCGATCAGCTTGGCCTCTATTCAAATTCCAGGAGGGTCAGTCTTGAAACAAATGTTGATATTGATGTCCTTGTTCATTATGGCGGCAGGGACGTGGCTGGGCGTGATGGAAAATATTTTGAAGCACGATGGTTACGTAGCGCGCTCTGTTATTGCAGTTTGCATCGTGATCCAGGGATTGGCTACCTTGCTCGTCGTCTTACTCAGAGGAGGAACGGTCCTTCGGATAGTGGTAACCACGGGCGGCGCGGTGATGGTGTGGTTGGGCGTCTCGGCAATTCTTAAAATGCTGCGGTCGGAGCATTTTGAGGGCTTCGTGCTAATCATCGGCGTAGCCTTGGTTTTGCAGGGCGGATTGGCGGTGGCGACATTGCTCATGCCGCCACACCGCCATCCGGCAACATAGGACCCTACCGTCCGGACGATCCGAACCCCCCGATTCCTCTCGCCGATTCCGCCAACTCGCCCTCTTCCCATTCCACGGGCTCGTATTGTGCAACCACCATTTGCGCGATGCGGTCGCCCGCGTGAACCTCATAAATTAACTTACCCAGGTTCAGCAAGATAATCTTCAGCTCGCCACGATAACCAGGATCGATCGTCGCCGGCGAGTTCGGCAAGGTGATGGCATGCTTGAGAGCCAGACCGCTGCGAGGGCGAATCTGCACTTCATACCCTGCCGGTATTTCGAGCGCGAGGCCAGTGGCGAAGGCCTTCGGAACACCAGGCTCGAGAACACCACCTTCGATGCAACGAACATCCAACCCCGCATCTTCCGTGGGTCCATGCGCATACTCCGGGAGGTGCGCGTCTGGGTTCAGCTTCTTAATCCGGATCTGCATAGGGAATCCGCTATCATAGCCCGGTGCGGAATTCTTCCGAAAAGCGCGTGCTGACGGTCGCGCCCATGCCGCCCGAGAAGCTCGCCTATGCGCTGGCGCGCTATAGCCGTTCGCCGGATTCGATTCGGGATTCAGTGGAGTGGGTGCGGACTCACGATTCCGCCAAGTTTCTCGAGAGTTTTTATTTTCAATATGGGCACGCTTCGATTGCGGACCTTGGGCATCTCGCCGTTTGCTTCGAAGGTGTTTCCGAGCTCGCGGCGACCGAGATTGAAGACGAACAACTCTGGGATGGTCAGGCGAGGAGCTCGCGCTATCAAGATTTCTCGAAATCAGACGTGATTGTGCCGCCCGAGCTGAGCGCGGAGGAAGCAGAGATCTACCGGTCTGCCGCTGAAGGCCTCATGAATGGGTATCGCCGCGTGCAAGAGCGCGCGTTCTCATTCCTAGAGGCACAGTGGCCCCGGCCGGATCAGATGAAACCCGAAGTTTATCGGCGAAACATTGCCGCTCGTGCTTTCGACGTAGCGCGATACCTTCTGCCGTTTGGCATTCCGACCGGTGTCGGGCAAGTGACCAGCATCCGCACGCTGGAGAAGCAGATACGGCGACTGAAAGCGTCGGAGTTTCAGGAGGTGCGCGAACTGGCCGGGGAGTTGGCCGGAGCGTGCGCTGCAGCCCCCGACTGCATGTGGAATTGTGACGGCGCGTCACCGGAACCTGTCGCTCCAACGCTCGCTCGTCACGCGGATGCCGACGAATATTCGGCACGCATGAGGGCCGACCTGACCGAATGGGCATCACACCACCTGCCGAGCGCGGATGCCGGAGAAACGAAAGCGGTGGACTTGCTACAGCCTGCCGACCACCTGGCCGACATCTGCGCGACTCTTCTTTATCCGGTGACAGATCGGCCGTATCGCGAGTTATACGAGCTCGGACGTAGCTGGCCAGAAGCGAGGCGGCAGGAAATTCTCAAGGTAGCCCTCACGAGCCGCAGCGGCAAAGATGAGCTGCCGCGCCACTTTCGCAGCGCTCCATTCGTCTTCGACTTTGTTATGGATATCGGCGCGTATCGCGACCTGCATCGGCACCGCAGATGCCAGCAGTTTCGGCAGCAGTATACGAATCATCTCGGATACGAAATCCCGGAGGTTGCCGCAAAATGCGGAGCTGCGGAGGAATTTTCCCGAGCGCTCCACGAGGCGGATGCCGCAATTACGAATCTGCCGCAGCCTGCAGCGCAATATCTATTGCCGTTTGCCGCGAGATCCAGATTCCTATTTAAGATGGATTTCGCTGAGCTCGAGTACGTTGCACGCCTCCGGAGCGGCGTCAAAGGCCATTTCTCTTATCGCAAGATCGCCTGGGAGATGAAACAAGCTTTGGAGCAGTTGGATCCCTTGTTAGGGGGTCTGGTGGAGGCAACTCCGCCGTGGGTGGAAGATCCGCTTAAACGGTAATCAATCGAGATTCAAGGTCTTTCTAAGGGTTCCGCGCTCGGCCTGAATTTTTTCCTGCAGCAGAAGGATCGAATAGATTAACTGCTCGGGGCGTGGAGGGCAGCCGGGAACGTACACGTCAACCGGGATCACCTGATTCACTGGAACCAGCGCATAGTTGCTGAATACGCCGGTGGACGTGGCGCAGGCGCCCATGGAAATCACCCACTTGGGTTCGGGCATCTGGCGGTATAAATGTCGGATCACCGGGGCCATCTTATTCGAGACTCGGCCGGCGATGATCATCAGATCAGACTGCCGAGGCGAGCCCCTGAAGACTTCGGCGCCGAATCGTGCAGCATCGTAGCGCGAGGCCATCATCGACATCATCTCGATTGCGCAGCAGGCGAGTCCGAACGTCATGGGCCACAGAGAATTTTTGCGCGCCCAATTCAGCGCGTTATCCAGCGTAGTAGTGATCACGCTATCATGAAATTCCGCGCCATCGTCCTGATCCATCCGGGCAAATAATTCCGGTGGCTGGCTTATCTCGAATCGTTCTGAATCGCCCACAAGCGAATTATCCCATGCACGGGCGCCGCTTCCCGGATTGGAAAAAGCTGGCGGCAATTAGAATCGAAGTGACGATGCCGCGAATCGAATTCGGACGCTCGACAAGTCATGAAGACGCTTTGACGCGTGCTGCCGATGAGTGCGGCGTCGAACGTGAGTACTGGGATATCTTTGGGCGACGTCACGAAGTCTCCGAGGATGTGCGCCGCCGAATTCTGCAGGCTTTGGGTTGGAATGTTTCAAGCTTTGAAGCGGTCGAGCAAGAGCGCGCGAAACGATTTGAACAGAACGCGGCCAATGTCATTGCCAGGACGTTGGTCATCAGTGAAACAGATAAATCGATCGCGGTCACGGTTCCGGTGCCTTCGAGGGGCTCGATTTCTTTCGAAATTCTGCTGGAGGATGGCCAGAGCCTTGCGGGAACGCTAGAGATTTCTCAATTGCGCCGCGTGCGAGAAATTGTCATTGGCGAGCGGAGATGGATCGTTTACGAGCTGTCCCTTCCGGCTGAGGTTCCCCTGGGTTACCACACGCTCAAGATCTCAATCGATGACCAGGTAGCGGGGCATGGCACTCTCATCGTTTGCCCCAATCGCGCGTATCTCCCAGGGCATTTGGCGGCCGGGCATTTGGCGGGCGGTGGGCGAATGTCGGGCTTCAATGTCGCTTTGTACGGTCTGCGCTCGGACCGCAACTGGGGTTGCGGAGACTTCAGCGATCTACGCGGCTTGATCGATTGGGCTCGCGCCGAAATTGGGTTCAGCTTTATCGGATTGAACCCGTTGCATGCGTTGCACAATCGCGCGCCCTACAATACAAGTCCTTATCTTCCGCTTTCTATTTTTTACAAGAATCTCATCTACATCGATATTGAGGAGACGCCTGAGTTCAAAGTATCGTCGTGCGCTCGGCGCTTGTTCGCTTCGCCAAAGGTTCAGCAGACCATTCGCGACCTTCGCGAGGCTGAATTCATCGACTATGAAGGTGTCGACCGGCTGAAGCGGCGATTCTTGAAGCTGCTGTTCAGAGCTTTCCGCCGCACCAGAATCGGCGCTTCCCGAAAAAAAGAATTCGCCGCCTACTGCGAGCGCGAAGGCGACCTGTTGCGCAAATTCGCCTTATACTGCGCGCTCGACGAGTTGCTTCACAAACAGGATGGAAGTCGTTGGACTTGGCGCGATTGGCCCATGGAATACCAATCTCCCGAAACGAAAGCCTCTCAGATATTCGAGAAACAGCACGCGCTCACCGTCGAATTTTACAAATACGTTCAATTTGTCATCGATGAACAGCTTTCGGCGGCCCAAACATACGCCAAAGATCGCGGCATGGGCATCGGTCTGTATCACGATCTCGCGCTAGCGGCCGACAATTGCGGCTCTGACTTGTGGGCCCATCGCAAATTCTATGTTGACGGCTGCCGCGTAGGCTCGCCTCCCGATGATTTTTCACCCAATGGACAGGATTGGTCATTCCCGCCTCCAAACGCCGCCGCGCATCGGGATGACGGATACCGGCTGTATCGGGAGAGCATTCGAAAAATTGTCCGGCACGGGGGAGCCTTGCGCATCGATCACGTCATGCGGCTGTTTCGTTTATTTTGGATTCCGGATGGCGCCCAAGCTCCCGACGGAATTTACGTTCGCGACCATGCGACAGACCTCATGCGCATTCTGGCGCTCGAAAGCGTCAGGAGTAAGAACGTGATCATCGGCGAAGATCTCGGAACGGTCACCGACGAGATTCGGGACACTCTCTCGCGCTTTGGCGTCTTAAGTTATCGGCTCTTCTATTTTGAAAAACATTATCCCGATAAGTCGTTCAAGCACAGCTACGAATACCCGCGGCAAGCGCTCGTGTCGTCAACCACGCACGACCTGCCAACTATTGCGGGGTTTTGGACATTCCGCGACATCGAGGCGCGCAGAGCTGCCGGTCTCGCAGAGGAAACGGAATACCGGGCGCAGATAGAAGACCGAAAACGCGAAAAACAACGGATGCTGGATATACTTCACTCCGAAAACCTGCTTCCCCACTATTACGCACGAAATGCGGCAGAGGCGCCCGAGATGGATGGATCGTTGCACAATGCGATCGTGGGATTCCTCGCGCAGGCGCCTTCCATGCTCCTATTGCTCAACCAGGAGGATTTCACGAAGGAGACCGAGCAGCAGAATCTTCCTTGCAGCACAGCGGAATATCCGAATTGGCGGCGCAAAATGAAGGTTAAAATCGAAGATCTCAGCTCTTCGTCCTGGAAGCCGTTTTCAGCGATGTTCAGGGATCAGCTTACGCGAACGGATCGCAGATGTTATTAGGATGTTCTATGCTTTCTAAGTTCAGATTTCTACTGTCAGGGATCATCATTATGACCGCATTACAACCTCTCGGCGTAGCCCAGACCTCAGACCAGACAAAGTATTTCGTCTATGTCGGCACATATGGCAAAGGTATTCACGGGTATCGTTTTGATACCGCAACCGCGAATCTCGAATCGATTGGACTGGTTGGCCAAGTCGTCAATCCGTCCTTTCTCGCTACGGATCGTGAGTTCCGTTTTCTATACGCCGTGAGCGAGCTGGAAGGCAAGGTGAATGGAGGTGTCGCAGCTTTCGCAATCGACCGCAAAACAGGATCGCTGAAGCTTTTGAACACCGCCTCATCAGCAGGCGAAGCGCCGTGTCATCTGGCCGTGGACCATACAACTAAGATGCTGGTTGTGGCGAACTATGGCACGGGCAGCGTGCCGGTGTTTCCGATCGAGCGTGACGGACGTTTGGGCGAGATGTCGGCGCTCATGACCGCGCAGGGATCGAGCGTGAATAGACAAAGGCAAGAAGGTCCGCACGCGCATGAGGCGGTAATATCGGCCGATAACCACTTCCTCTATGTGCCGGATCTCGGGCTCGATCAGATTCGAATCTATCGGTTAGATCCCTCGAATGCGAAGCTGGTACCAAACAACCCGGCGTTCATCAAGGCAGATCCCGGCTCCGGTCCACGACACATGGCATTTAGCCCCAACGGTAAGTTCGCGTACGTCGTGCATGAGCTGAAGTCCGTCATCACGGTCTTCTCGCATGATGCATCGAGCGGAAATTTGAACCCGATCCAAACTGTCTCGACCCTGCCCGAGGGTTTCTCGAAAGAGAACGCTCCAGCGGAGATCGAAGTAGATCGCGGGGGGAAATTCCTGTATGCATCCAATCGCGGGCCAGGCACGATTGCCGTTTTTTCGATTGACCACGGCAACGGCACGCTACGCCAGATACAGGTCGTGGAAACCGGAGGGACATTCCCCCGTGGTTTCCAAATCGACCCCAGCGGTCAGTTCCTTTTTTCCGGCGATCAGAAATCGAATCAGTTCGTTCTGTTCCGCGTGGATCAGAAGAGCGGTCACCTTACTTTGACCGACCGCCGCTTCGACGTGCCGTCACCAGTGGCGTTTCAGTTCGTTCCAGCTAAATAGATAAAGGCGAGGGCTGCCAGCCACCGAATTGATGCTCAATCATCCGGCAGATTTCGAGCGCCAGGAGATCGCGCCATCGCTTTGTTACAACCTGCACATTGATAGGAAGGCCATCCACCTCCGCGCAACGAACTGTGGCGGCAGGCGCGCCTGCGACATTCCACGCCATGGTGTAACTGAAGCCTTCGAAGTTGCTGTCTTTCAGCGAGTCTAAATGCTTGAGCGCCGGTTGCGTGTAAGCAGGGCAAAGAATCGCATCGTAGCGGTTGAAGAAGCTCGCTAATCCTGAGCGGTATTCGTCCCATTGGGCCCAGCGTGTCCCGAGCTGCGATGCCGTCGCGCGAAACGGCCGCATGTGATTCAAGAAGCCGCTGAGGAGTGGGTGCACTTCTGTGCTGCCGGCCTCCTCGAGGTAACGGTCAATCCCATCCGCGCCATCAGCGCCGAGCAATGCGAGCTCAAGTTCATAGGCGTGCTCGACTCCAGGCGGCCTTCGCTCTTCCACGACCATGCCGTTCTCAGAAAGGAAGCTCGCGCTCCGCCGAACCGCGCCTTGCACTTCACTCGTACATTGCGCAAAGCCGTTATCGGTGAAGAAAGCAACGCGGCAAGAACGCAAATTCTCCGCAGGGATTAGAGGCGCCGGTGGAGAAGTGAAGTCCGGCCCATCCTCGCCGCAAAGAAGCTGCATGGCTAAAACAAGATCTTCGGTGTAGCGTGCCATCGGCCCGATTTGCCAGAGCGCTTCGATCCAGCCGCCCGCCGGCGGTACATGGCCGGTTCGCGGTAAACGCCCGCTGGTGGGCTTAATGCTTGCGATTCCGCAGAACGCCGCTGGAACCCTCACACTTCCCGCCGCATCGCTCCCGAGTCCTATTGGGGAACCGGAGGCGGCAATGAGCGCTGATTCACCGCCGCTGCTGCCGCCCGGCGTGCGCGTCAGGTCATAGGGATTGTTGCTGCGGCCGTAGATGAGATTGTCGCTCTCAAACGAGAAGAGCAGATCAGGCAGGTTGGTCTTGGCGATAGGGATCGCGCCGGCACCACGCAAGCGGTAGACGACGCTCGCGTCCGCCTGAGGCAGTGCCGCGTTCTTCCTGCCGAGCGTCCCCGCCGTGCATTTCGTCCCCCGGACATCTATCGAATCCTTGATTGAAAAAGGCACGCCGTGAAGAGGGCCGCAAATCTCGCCTGAATTGAGCCGCGCGTCAGCCGCCTTGGCGTCGCTCACGGCCGAATCGGCGAGGAGTTCCACGACCGCATTGATAGATGGATTGATTCGCTGAATTTGCTCGAGATGCTTAGTTATCAGTTCAAGAGAAGAGATCTCGCGGGCGCGGATCATCTTCGCCATGGCGGTCGCACTTAGATGGAGCAAACTATGAATCTATCAACTGATCGGGGCGACTAACGAATACCCTGGCCGAGAATGGAATCATGGCCCGCGTGAGAATGGACAAGTGGCTCTGGGCCGCCCGGTTCTTCAAGACGCGTGCTCTCGCTGCACGGGCCTGTGAACTCGGAAGAATTAAGTCCAATGAACAGCAAGCGAAAGCTTCACGCGAGGTCCACGTCGGCGATCTCTTACAAGTGAAAAACGAGAGCGGAGACTTTCAACTGCAGGTCCTAGTTCTTAGCGAGATGCGCGGACCCGCTGCGGTCGCCCAGACGCTCTATCTTGAAACGGACGCCAGCCGCGAGCTGCGTTTGAAGTTGGCAAAGGATCGTAAAGGAATGGTGGATTTCGAAGCGTCGCGCGAGGGCAAACCGTCCAAACGCGATCGCCGCGAACTGAACCGGCTTCGGGGCAGACCCTGACCTCGCGAATGGCTTTTTCCAGAACCGACTCAAATTACTCGTGACGCAGAGCTACCATCGGATCGACTCGAATGGCACGGCGAGCTGGAATCCAGCAGGCCATGGCAGCCACTGCGGCTAACACGGCAGCGACGCCGGTCAACGTGAGCGGATCATGCGCGCTCACAGCGAAAAGCAGCCCGGAAAGCAATCGAGTCAGCGCCAGCGCCGCGATGATGCCTAAAAAGGTTCCCAGGAGAGCGAGCCTCATCCCTTCGCGCAGTACTAATCCGAAGATCTGTCTTCGGTGCGCTCCGAGCGCCATACGGATGCCGATTTCGTTAGTGCGTCGTCCGACGGAGTAGGAAGTAACGCCGTAGATGCCGATTATCGCCAGCACCAGCGCGAGAGCGGCAAATCCGCCAAGCAGAATCATCGAGAACCGGCGCGCGGCAATGGTGCCGGCAATGACTTCATCCATGGTTTGCGGGGCGTAGACAACTTGTTCGCTGCTCATCGCGGCGCTGGCGCGTCGAAGCGCATTGAAAACCGTGGTGGGAGAGGAGGCGCAACGCACCATAACATCCACTCCGGGCACCATTTTCGAAATTGCTTCATCGAACTGTTGAAGGATCGGAACGTAGATTTCGGCGCGAAGTTTCTGCTGGGAATCCGTATCGAGCCCCCATTGTTTTACATGGCCAACAAGTCCGACGATCTCCGCCTCGCCGGGCGGATCCTGAAGTTCCAATCGCTGACCGACCGGATTCTTATTGCCGAAAAACCTGCGCGCGAACTCCTCGTCTACCACGGCCGTCAAGGGAGAATGATTGTCGTCGCGATTCGTAAAGAAGCGGCCTCTGAGCAGCGGGATGCGCATGACCTTCAGATAATCTGGGCCACAATGTAGCGGAGGGCCCAGTTCATATCCGATTCACTCGACGGTTTGGGCTGCCCTGGCCTCCAGAAGAGTTCTTCGTCGTCCCCGATCATGGGCAAAGCGCCCCAGGAAAGCGAAACGGCAGTGACACCGGGAATTGCCGCGAAGCGCAATTGCGTTTCGCGCAACCTGGCGCGAATTGCCTCCGGCGGCGACTTAGCCATAGAAGCCGGGAACGAAAGGCCAAAATTCAAGACGCCCTCGGATTCAAATCCGGGGTTTACGCTCCATAGCGCTGAAAGACTGCGAATCATCAGCCCGGCGCCCGAAAGCAGAACCAGCGCCATAGCCATCTCCAGCATGACGAAAACGCCTTGCGCCCGTTGCTTAGCGGCGCTTGCGCCCCTGCCACCCTCCTTAAGCGGGCGTTGCAAATCTTCGTTCAACATCTTCAACGCCGGCGCCAGGCCGAACAAGATTCCGGCCAGTATGGAGATCAAAAAGGTGAACGCGAGGACGCGATGATCTATGCTGATTTCCCCAGAGCGTGGGAAGGTCGCGGGCACAATCTTGATAGCAGCCCGGGTTCCCCAGAAAGCGATGACCAGTCCCAAGCCCGCACCGACCAGGGCGAGCATTACGCTTTCTGTAAGCAGTTGCCGCACCAGCCGGTTTGCGCCCGCGCCGAGCGCCGAACGTATCGCGATCTCACGTGTGCGGCCGTTAGCTCGCGCGAGCAGCAGGTTGCCCACGTTCACGCAGGAAATCAGCAGAACGAATGCGACAGCTCCAAGCAGCATCAACAAAACCGGCCGGATTTCGCCCAGCATTTCATCTCTCAGCGGAACCAGCGTGGTTCCCACGCCTTTGTTGTCGTCGGGATACTCGCGGGTAAGTGCGTCTGTTACGCTCGCCATGTCCCCACGGGCCTGGTCGATGGTGACCCCGGGTTTCAGCCGCCCAAATCCGTGAAAGGCAAGACCTGCGTTTCGGTTCAGCAGCCCGTCGTTATTCCATTGGCCGATCGGCACATAAATATCCTCAGCGCGGAAGCTGCGAGTGAGCAGATCGAATGTCGCAGGCACAACTCCGATTATGGTGTAGTCGCGGCCATCGAGTTTGAGCTGGCGTCCGGGTACGGTTGGCGCGCCGGCGAACTTTCGTTGCCAGAATGAGGCGCTGATCATAGCGACACGGGCGGCTCCGATTTCGTCTTCCCCGGGAGCGAAATCCCGGCCAAGCACGGGCTTCACTCCCAACACGGAGAAGAAATCGGAAGAGACAAGCCTGGCCGGCAATCTTTCGGACTCGCCCATCCCGGTAATACTGAAACTATACCCGCGCGAAAGCGCCATGTCCGATAAGGTGCGGTTATTCTTTTTCCAATCTTTGAAATTCAGGAAGGAAATGGAACCCGTCGGGAAATTCGGCTTGCTTTCATGTATCGCCACAAGCTGCTCAGGATGCGCAAAGGGAAGGGGGTTCAGCAGCACGGCGTTTACCACGGAGAAGACACCGGCGTTAGCGCCGATCCCCAGCGCGAGGGTGAGGACCGCAATGGCGGTGAAGCCGGGGTTCTTACGCAGCATTCTCACGCCGTAGCGCAGATCCTGTATGGAAGTTTCCATCAGGTTGAGGCCGCGCGCGTCCCGGCATTCTTCTTTGGCTTGTTCAATCCCGCCAAATTCCAGCCGCGCTCGCCGCATCGCTTCCGCACGAGGTATTCCGCTGCGCAGCAGATCGTCAGCGTATGCCGCGATATGAAAGCGCAGCTCCGCATCCATCTCGCTTTCCGTGCGAGTCCGCTGTAGACTTGCGCTTAACCAGGAACGAAAACGAGTCCACAAATTCATACTTCCTCCGGTGTCGTTCGTAGGATGCCCGCGATTACGTCGACCATGCGGTTCCACTTTTTGGTTTGTTTATCCCATAAAAAATGCTTTTCCTAGGCCATCTAGGAGTGTACAGCATGGCCTCCTAGCCTGTCAAGGAGAGTTGCGGCTAACTTCCGGCGGATTACTCACCGCTCGAGAATTTCTTTATACGCGTTCAGCGCGACTTTCTTGGGCTGGGCTGGAACATCCACGTCCAACGTTTTGGTCGTGCTTCCCGCAACCGGAACTTGCCCGAGCCGAATCATGCCTTTGCCGAAATCCGCGAATATCGGCACGGCCATAACGAACTCATTGCTGACCTCGCTCTGGGTGATGCTCACGTGCAGTTTTGCTTTTCCATTCGTGCCCGGAGAAAGCTGGTATTCGAAACGATAACGCGGAATCTCAGTTCCATAAACCCACTCATTAAAGAACCAATCCAGGCGCCCGTTTTCCTGCAAGTCCGTCATCTTCGTCATGTGCTTCTCCGCCATGGCTTTGAAGGACTCGGTCGACGCCTCCTTTCCCTGATAAGTTGCGACGTAATCATGCATCATGTCGATGAAAGCTTTGTCTTGAGTCTGATTCGTATACATAATGGATCGCAACATTTCGAGTACATAAGCGCCCTTGGGATAGATTACTCGCCGGTAAGCGTTCTCCGTATAGGGGGAGTTCAAACGCAGACCTAGCCAGAGGGGGCCCGCATCATTCGGCGCAATTCCAAACTGGTTCTTCTCGAGAATGCTTTTCCGTAAACGGTCCCAGAATTGTATATAGTCCTTTTGCCAATCCTTGCCTACGGCTTGCTGAAGAAAGAGGGCTGCCGAGAATTCGGCGAACCCCTCCGACAGCCATTCATCGTGATACGAGGCCCAGCCCACCGCATGGCCCCACCATTGATGAGACACTTCATGGGGAGTTACTTCTTGTAAAAACGCATCAAGACGGTTATTAATGCCGAACATCATCCATCTCTGCGTCGAATCAATGTAGGCGGAGATAGGCAGATACACCAGATTGGGCCAGGACTGGCCGAAGTTGAAGTTTGGCTGTTCTGTGATTGAGATCTCATCGAACGGACTCCGGCCGAAGTAAGAGGTACAAATTTGCAATTGCGCCCTTGTCTGCTCGAGAGCGTATTTAGTCATAGCGGTAGGCGACATGGCCGCAAGGGCAGAGTTCTTGAAGCTTTGCAGGCTGTCCGGCAGTTCGGGAAGAAAGTAGCCTTCGATGCGGTATCGCGTGATGGAATCCGATAGGTCGACCTTTCGATACTCTCCGTAGTTAAACCCTGCTACTGCCACGGGCTTTGGCGTGGTCCAGTGGCTGGCTGCGAAATCGCCCTCTACCCACTGCCTGTCAAGCGTACCGACGCTGATCAAGTTGTATTTCTTCGGAATCTTGTAGGTGAGGTCGTAAGTGGAGCGCTCGCCAAACCCGTTTACGTTGGGATACCAAGCTTCGCGTGCCTGCACATAATAGCTGCCGCTGCCGGCCTTGGTGATGACTTTGTCTCCCGAGTATTCGACGGCGATGGAGTACTTCTTATCCTTTTCCATGGCCGCGGGGAGGATTGCGTAAAAGGTGCCATCCGCTTTGCGGCTCTCCTGAATGAAGTAGAGATCTTTACCCTGATTGTCGGCTACGCGAGTGACGCGAAGATTCGGCAGCATCTGAAATTTGATAACCTGCTCGCCGGAAATGAGCGGCTCGAGACTGAGATTGGCGATACTCGTGAGGCGATCGTTGTTGCCGATGACCGTCTCCAGCTTGTAATTCGGCACGCTCACGTAACGGCGTTCCTCGTGAGAACTAGCCGTCCCGTTTGCATACTCCGAGACGCGATGCGCAAGATACCAGATGCCGTCGTCCATCTCTTGGGGAGCGTAGTTAATCAGGGCGATTTCCTCCGGCGTTTTCAGCCCCGAAATGGCGCCTCCACGAGGTCTAAAGAAGAAACGCAAATCTTTGTGCTTAGCTCCACGAATATAGGCGCTAAAGAAACCTCCGCGCCGAGGGTTGTAAAGCGACGCGAGAATTTCCGCGTCGACGTTTTCCATGGCGTCACCAGTCAACAGAAATTCGGAGAACCCAAGCGGCATCTCGCGGCGTTCCCTCACTTTTTGTTTCCACCGCTGGAAAGCCGCGGAGGCTTCCGGCGGCGTAGCCGTTTCTTCTCTTGTCCCCTGCAGCAAGCTTCGATTTGAGCCATCGGTGAACCGGAAGACGATCTCACTGAAGTCTTCATCGAACTGGTCCGCTTTGACGCGGCGATTCAGTTCTCTGCTGTCGATTGGCGTGAAAGGCTTGAGCGTGAAGTGCCCTTCACCGATAAAGATGGCGCCGGTCACTTGGTTCTGCACCGGCGCTAAAAACGTCAAGGTCCCGTGCTTCAAATCGAAAGTCGCTACATCGTACTTAAGCCTGAGACCTTCCATACGGAGCGTGACGCCGAGAGCAATATGGCGTAATTGCTGATAGACCGGATCGGAATTGGCGAACTGCGCGGACTTGCCGCGCACTGTGATCTCTGCCCGGGCCGCCGCTACCGAAAGCTGAAGGTCCAGATTTACCGAATTCGCGGAGACTTCGATCGATTTGACCAAAGGCTCGAAACCGTCGCGGGTGACGCGGATGGAATACGTACCGGGTTTTAGATCCGCGGATGCGAAATGCCCTTGCGGATCAGAACTGAGGATGAGCGGCGAGAGAAATTCACCACCGCTAATCTCGATTCTGGCTTGAGGAATGACGGCGCCCGACGGATCCTTCACTGTTCCCGAGATTGTGACTGCTGTCATTTGCAGCGGCAATAACAGGAAGAGCGTGCACAACAAAATTCGCAACGCGAAGCTCCTTTTGACCGTTCGCTTATGTTTGAATTGAGGCTTTTAAGTATATAGTGCTGTGCGCGACCGGACACTCTCTCGCCAGGGGATTTACAGCGCACCTTCTGGCGCTAATCCTTTCGCTCGCCGGCATTCTGGTTTCGGTTCCAGCGCTGAACGCCGCTCCCGTGCGTGGCTACAAAATTCTGGCCAAGTATCCGCATTCGACGGAAAGTTACACGGAGGGGTTTTTCTATTTTGGGGGTCTTTTTTACGAAGGCACAGGTCTCAACGGGCATTCCGCGGTTGTGGTGAGTGTCCCTGAGACGGGCAAGATCATCCAATCTGTGCGTCTGCCCGAGCAA
The DNA here is from genome assembly GCA_049582585.1 of Bryobacteraceae bacterium. GTDB lineage: Bacteria > Acidobacteriota > Terriglobia > Bryobacterales > Bryobacteraceae > Bog-105. Next base: position 31,049 of record JBAUUG010000507.1, read on the forward strand.
TACTTTGGGGAAGGAGTGGTCGCTTGGGGTCCATATATCTTCGAATGGACATGGAAATCACAGATCTGCTTCGTCTACGATCGATTTAGCCTGCAACCAGTGAAGCAGTTCACCTATACGGGTGAGGGCTGGGGCATGACTCGTACCGCGAAAGAAATCATCAGCAGTGACGGCACTGCCACGCTTCAGTTTCGAAATCCGAAGACCTTCGAGCCGACGCGTCAAATTCTCGTTAAGGACAATCGTCAGAGCGTCGAATTGCTGAATGAGCTTGAATACATCAAGGGCGAGATTTACGCGAACGTCTGGCATTCAGACCGCATCGCGCGAATTTCACCGTTGGATGGTCATGTGATTGATTGGATCGATCTCACGGGGCTGTTGCCCGACAATCAAAAGTTAAATGGAGAATCCGTGCTCAATGGTATTGCCTACGATCCTCAGCATGATCGGCTATTCGTGACCGGAAAACAATGGCCGTTCGTTTTCGAAATCAAAGTCGTTCGCTAGGAGCTTGTTGAAAGACGGCCAGCGTAAAACGCTCCCTGACGGTCGCGGCTCGGGAAGTGACTGCAAACACTCTAAGCCGAAACTGAGCCGCGCGCGCCAGCAAGCGGTTTTTCGATTTTTCAACAAGCTCCTAGGGTTGTTAATGAAGCTTTGGCGTTTTTAGGATCTGCAGCAGGTTGTTGTAGTCATCCGTCCAGAGCCGCAAGCCGGCGCGCGGCGCGATCGGTGCGGAATGCAGCTTTACCGCCGGATTTTCGAAAACCGCTCGGTTATTAGTGATCAAAACCCAATCGGCTGCCAGCACCAGATCCTCTTCCTCGGCGTGGTTTCTCACGAGAACTACTCCATAGCCAAACGCATTAGCCAGTTGTTGAACGACAGGCGCCAGGTCAAGATATAGGTTCGAGACATGAAAGGCCAGAACGCCGTCTGGTTTTAGATGTCTGATATCTAGCGCGAGAGCTTCTTTCGTAAGCAGGTGAACCGGGATAGCATCGCCCGAGAAGGCGTCCATCGCGAGGACATCGAACGGCGGTCCCGTTTCGCGCTCGAGCGAGAGCCGGGCATCGCCGAGCACGGTCTCCACCTGCGCGTGTGACTCCCGCAGATAAAAGAACAGAGATTGGGCGATATCGATGACCTGCTGATTAATCTCGTAAAAGCGGAATGTGTCGCCCGGCTTGCCATACGCGGCGATGGTGCCGACGCCTAATCCCACGATGCCGACTCGCTTCGCGCCGGTGAAACACTCACGCAGCACAATGCCGATTCCCGAGCCCGGCCCGTAATAGGTGGTGGGACGCCGGCGACCGGGTGGCCACAGGAACTCCGCGCCGTGTTCGATTGTGCCGTGATACAGCGTTCTGGTCTGCTGAGGGCCCGCGCGGGGCGACTGAACCACGCGCAAAGAGCCGTAAAAGCTGCGGCGCATGGATAGCGAGTTCTTGCGATAAGCACCGACATTCGCACCGAGGACGACCCCCATCGCCGCCGCCATGGCCATCCAGAAGAAACGTCCGGACCACCCTCCCTCGCGCCAGGTGAGCAGCGTCGCGAGAATGGCTGTAAGCACGAGGGTGACGGGCAGCTCATAAATTCCGCTAAAAATGCGGGGCGCAATCAGGCCGACGAAGATTGCGCCCGCGGCTCCGCCGGCTGCTATCACCAGATAGAAACTGGTGAGAGCGGATGCGTGCGGCCGAAGGCGGGCGAGTTCTCCGTGGCAAAACATGCAGCATGCAAAAAGGCTGGCGAGGAAAACCGGGAGGCCGATCTGAATGGGTTCCGTGGAGTTAATGTCGTAGATCAAATATCCGAGAATGCCGAGCGCAAGCGCAAGCAATCGCAGCCAAAGAGCGCGGCGCCCAACGCTCCGAGCACCGAACGCAAGGACGAACGTCAACAGGTAAATCGCCAGCGGAAGGACCCAGAAGAGAGGCACGGCCGCCACGTTTTCGTTGAAGTGATTCGTGACGGAAAGCAAAAGCATAGAGCCGCAAGCAGCCAGAGAGAACCAATAGGCCCTGTCGGCGCCGCTGACGGCCTCGGCAGGCATCGCGCCGTGCGGGCGTTCGGCTGTGTCGATGCGGCTCAGCCAGGCGACGGCTGCGCAAAGCGCGGTGAAAATGAGATAAGCGCTGGACCAAAAGACGCTTTGTGAGCGTGTGTCAAGTCTGGGCTCGGCCAGCAGAGGATACGCGAGCAGCGCGGCGAGTGAGGCGAAGTTCGAAACGCCGAAGAGACGGTAAGGCATTTTGTATCCGGCGCGCGCGAGCCAGTCTTGGAGTAAGGGACTGGTAGCCGATAAAGCGATGAAAGGCAGCCCGATAGTCGCGGTGAGCATCGAGAGAATGAGCCAGGAAGGATCCTCGGCAGGTGCCGGTTTCCAGCGAGGCGAAGGGCCGATCGGCATCAACGCGAGTGATGCGGCCAGCACAAGAATGTGAACCGTCGCCCGCACGCTTGATCGCAGGCGCGTCAACAAAAATGCATAGAGATATCCCAAGAGCAGCGCGCTCTGAAAAAAGACCAGACAAGTTGACCAAACAGCGGCGGATCCTCCAAACCAGGGCAGAATTCGCTTCGCGGTCATCGGCTCAACCGAGAACAGGAGGAAGGCGCTGATAAAAATAACGGCGGCGGAGAGCCCGGCGGAGTATTTCGACAAACCTTCAGGCTAACCGAGCACGGTGAGGGTTATCATCGCTGGTATGCCCACAAACACTGAGAGAACAGCCCCGGGCAACCCTCTGATCGTCACCGCTCAGCAGCATATTCTTCAACAGCAGGAAGCGCACTTCCCGGAAGCGGGCGGCAGATTTTCATGGCTGCTTTCAGGAATCACGCTGGCCACGAAAATGATCCAGGCGAAGATCCGGCAGGCTGGGCTGCTGGACATTCTGGGCAGCGCGGGCGAGATGAATGTGCAGGGAGAGGCGCAGCAGAAACTGGATGTTTACGCCAATCAAGCGCTCCTGCATTGCTTAAATCTCAGGGACACCGTCGCAGTACTTGTTTCCGAAGAAAACGAAGAGCCTGTGATTTTCGACCCTGCGCCTGACACGGGGAAATATGTCATATTCTTCGACCCGCTGGATGGTTCATCCAATATCGATGTGAACGTCAGCGTAGGGACGATTTTCTCGATCTTCAAGCGATCCAGCAGCACGGATGGCGATATAAACGCGTCAGTTCTGCAGCCGGGGTGGAAGCAAGCCGCGGCGGGTTACGTGGTCTATGGGTCTTCGACCATCCTCGTGTACACGGCCGGCAAAGGTGTGTTTGGCTTTACGCTTGATCCGGCAATCGGCGCGTACGTTCTAAGCCACGACAATTTGCGAATGCCCGAGCAGGGCAACATGTATTCCGTGAATGAATCCCAGGCACACTGTTTTCCCGACGCGTATCAGCGATATTTAACGCAATTGCGCACGGGGGCTTTAGGACGGGAGTACAGTTCCAGATATGTGGGATCTCTAGTGGCCGATTTTCACCGAACTATGCTGAAGGGCGGCGTTTTTGTTTACCCACCCACGAAAGGTTATCCCAATGGGAAGCTGAGGCTGCTTTATGAGGCCAATCCGCTTGCGTACATTGCAGAGCAGGCGGGAGGGTTTGCCACGGATGGCACGCAGCGGATCCTCGAGATTCAGCCGCGCGAAATTCATCAACGCACGCCGCTGGTGGTCGGCAGCCGAGTGGAAGTGGAAGAATTTCAGAGATGTTTCGACGCGTGAGCGCCGTGAACTATGCAGTTTCTGAACCGCGCACCCGTGAGCAAATGGTCGTTACCGCATCCACGAGAGCGTCAAGCGTCGGCGGTTTCACGACATAATCTTGTGCTCCAAGAGCTAAAGCTCTGTCTTTCTCCGCCGGATGGGATGACGAAGTGAAGACGATGACGGGAATCGAGCGAAGCGATTCAATGCCCTGGAGATCAGCCAGGACTTCGAAGCCGTTTTTTCTCGGCAGATTCAAATTCAACATGATCAGGTCCGGCCGCGGCGCGTCCTGGTAGGGAGCCCATCTTTGCAGGAATGCCAATCCCTGCTCGCCATCTTCAACCCTGTGGAGTCGGATTGGAAGGTTCGCTTTCTTGACGGCCATTTCGATCAGGTAGAACTCCGTGTCGCTGTCTTCGATGGATAGAAGGACACTCTCGCCCATATCCCAGGTATAAGGCTTCAGCATGCCCGGGCACTACTGGAACTCTTCCTAGGCGATCTCGCGTGGCGCCATTCAAAAGTCGACTAATGTCTTCAGCATTTGCGCCCAGCGGATAACTTGGAAGCTTCTGACATTCCCATCATTGCTGATGGCATAAACGCCTTGTTTGCTCAGCCTCAAGGTACCGCAAGCGCCTCTTGCGGCTTCCGCGTTCCGGAGCACGATATCTCTGATCGTCAAGGCGCGTTTACGCGATCCGCGGCGCATGCAGCAATCCTAGCGCATTCGTCATAGCGCAAGTCGATTACATGCGATTGAACCTGACACCTTTGCCTTAGCCCTTGAATCAACAGATCGGAAATGGGTGGAGCTATGGACCTTTATGCGCTCAAGAACAAAACGGGAATAGAAGCGGCGGTTACCAGTTACGGGGGCAGGCTGGTCACGTTGAAGACTCCGGATCGAGACGGAAAGTTCGAAGATATCGTGCTTGGATTTGACAACCCCGAGGGATATCTGGGAAACAATCCCTACTTTGGAGCTCTTGTCGGCCGCTACGCGAATCGCATCGCAAGGGGCGAATTCACATTGAACGGCACACGCTATGAGCTAGCGCGCAATAACGGAGAGAATGCGTTGCATGGCGGCCTGAAGGGGTTCGACAAGGTGCTCTGGAGAGTAAAAGAGCTTGCGTCTCCGGCTGGCTCGGCACTCGAGCTCAAATACCTGAGCAGAGACGGAGAAGAAGGGTACCCCGGAAATCTCAGCGTGACGGTTACTTACACCTTGACGCCGAACAATGAGCTGAAGATCGACTACGAAGCGGCCAGCGACAAGGATACGGTTCTCAATCTTACGAATCACTCCTACTTCAATCTCGCCGGACAAGCTTTTGGCAGTATTTTGGAACATCGCGTAATGATCAACGCGGATCAGTTCACTCCTGCTAACGCGAATCTGATCCCCACCGGAGAACTGAGAAACGTGGAGGGAACCCCATTCGATTTTAGGGAAGCCGGCGCGATCGGCGCCCGAATTGACGATGACGATGAGCAACTGCGATACGGGGCGGGATACGATCACAATTTCGTGCTGAAGGGTAGAGGCGAGGGGCCCCGGCTTGCCGCTCGCGCGACGGAGCCGCGATCCGGAAGGGTGATGGAAGTTCTCACTACACAGCCGGGCATGCAGTTTTATACCGGCAATCATCTTGATGGAACCGTCCGAGGCAAGGGTGGAACTGTATATGGGCCAGGATCGGGATTCTGCTTAGAAACGCAACACTTCCCCGATTCGCCCAATCAGCCGAATTTTCCCTCGACCGTACTGAAACCGGGACATCGATATCAGAGCACTACGATCTTACGGTTTTCGGTAGCCGAGCTTTAGCCAGACGTCTCTCAAGGCGCGTTTTGCGATTGAGCAGAGCGGCTGACGGCGCGTGCGAAAACGCCTGACGTGTAAACTCCAGCGCAAGAGCATAATTGCTTTCTTCATGCTCGTAATGCTTGGCAAGCTCTTCCAAAGCATTTACGCGGTAGTCGTTCCTGCTGCCGCCTAACTCGGTAAAGACTTGCAGGGCAGCATGAGGGCGCTGAAGCTTTTTCTCCAACAGCGCGATCTGCCAAAGGGTGCAGAAGAGGAGCCGGTCCGGCAATCCGGCATCCACAGCCCGCTTGAAGAGCTCGAGCGCCGCCTCATGCTCGTGGGTCGCGAGCAGCCAACGAGCGATACCGGCCAAATCTTCACCCCGTCTGATTCCGGCCCGCTCAAGTGAGTCCGAATCGGTGCTGCCGAAGGCCGCAGGCACAATCGCTGTCAGGCAGGCCAGCGTCAAAATGTCCAGCGCATTGTGGTGAAAAATCGGCACGAGGCGTTGCGCTTCCCGCGACCGCAAATACTCGAAATACACGTACGGAATCAGCTCGCCCGCCAAATCGCCTTCGCGGTACACTCCCAAAATCTGCTCTTCCAATTGCATCAGACGGCAACCCTCGAGCCTCAGCTTCCATAAGCGCCGCGCCCCGTGCAGAAGATCGAGATGCCCAAGCCTTCCGAACGGAGCCTGATGCCGCGCGATGCGATAACGAGTTTCGAGCAATGGCTGATCGTAGCTTTTGCCGTTGTATGTGATGAGCACGTCAAAATCGTCCAGGTGTGCGTTGAGCGCGGCGAGAACGCTTCCCTCTTCAGCGTATTCACGCATGAAGAATTGGCGGACTCGAAACCCTTGCTGGGTGATACGGCCCACGCCGATTAAGAACGCATAAGCTCCCGAATTTCCCATCAAGCCGGTGGTCTCGGTGTCGAGGAATGCCCACCGCTGCGGAGGGACGGACGGAATCTGACGATCTCCCAAAGCGTCCAGCAGATTTTCCGGCAAATGCGACAAGGCTCCGATGTCAGCGGCGCCGTATTGCTTGTGCGAAGCAAACAGGCGCTCCGTTTGGAAATGAGGCCCGAATTCGTTTTCTACCACTTGGCCTTCGGACCATTCCTCAATAAAAAACCGAGCCCCTTCGTGGTGCTCGCGCCGAGGATGCGCCTGAGGCCGTTCTACCGGGGTACTGTACTTCCGGTCGATAGTGGCAATTCGCTGTCTCAAATGGGTGAGCTGCTCGTTGAAATCCAGCATGGGCTCTTCGCCTTTTATTTGCCAGTATACCCGGCCTGGATCAAGGTCCGGCTACGACCACCCCGTTACCATAGTTATTTTGATGTCCTGTCATCGATTGTTTACCTTTGCGGCGCTGGCCGCGTTCGCGTCCACTTTATTCGCAGACAGCGAGTTCGACATTCGTTCGCATTACACGAAACACGAATTTCGTATTCCGATGCGAGACGGCGTTCGCCTGTTCACCGCTGTGTACGCTCCCACTGACTCCTCGGAGAAATATCCCATCCTCATGACTCGCACGCCCTACAGCGTCGAGCCCTATGGGCTGGACGCCTACCCGCGCAGGCTGGGCCCCTCGCGCAAATTCGCCGAAGACAAATTTATCTTCGTTTACCAGGACGTTCGCGGACGCTTCATGTCGGAAGGTGAATTCGTTGAGATGAGGCCGGAGAAAGATGTGATGGACGGGCCGCCGGACGTAGACGAGAGCACGGACACCTACGACACCATTGAATGGCTGCTCAAAAACGTGCCGAACAACAACGGCAAAGTTGGATTGACCGGCGTCTCTTATCCGGGCTTCTACACCAGCGCCGGGCTCATAAATGCGCATCCCGCATTAATGGCCGCGTCACCGCAAGCGCCGATGGCCGATATCTACATGGGGGACGACGCGTATCACAACGGCGCCTTCTTCTTGATTGCTAATTTCCCTTTTTATCAATTTTTCGGTAAGCAGAATGGCCCTGAATTTCCGCGCGCTGAGAAACCCTTTGACTACGGCACCAAGGATGGGTATGAATTCTACTTGCAAATGGGTCCGCTGATTAACTCAAACGTGAAGTATTTCAAATACACGAATCCGTATTGGACGGACCTTCTCAATCATTCCACTTATGACGGCTTCTGGAAGTCGCGCGATATACTGCCTCACCTGAAGAACATCAAACCCGCTGTTCTGGTGGTCGGCGGATGGTTTGATGCGGAAGATCTATCGGGAACGCTGAAGACCTATCATGCCATCGAGAAGCAATCTTTGGGAACATCAGACAAGCTCGTCATGGGGCCTTGGGTGCATGGCGGTTGGCAAGGCGGCTCCGGCGAGAAATTGGGAGACATTTCATTCGGTTCGAAAACTGCTCCATTTTTCCAAGACACGATTGAGCTGCCCTTCTTCCGGCACTATCTCAAAAATGCGCCCGACGCCGAACTTCCCACCGCCTATGTTTTCGAAACCGGCAAGAATATCTGGGAAAAGAAGGATCAATGGCCTCCGGCAGATGCAGTTCCCGAGCGCCTCTACTTCCACGCGCAGGGGACTTTAACCGCTCTTACCCCGACGGACGCTTCCGGCTTTGACCAATACGTCAGTGATCCCGATCGTCCATTACCGTTCTTCAACAAGCCCACGCTCGATATGGCCCGCGAGTACATGGACGCGGATCAGCGATTCGTTCAGAACCGGCCGGATGTGGTCACCTACCAGACTGAACCTTTGAGTGAGGACCTGACCATGGCTGGCCCCGTATCCCCAACTCTCTTCGTTTCGACCAGCGGAACAGACTCCGACTTCATCGTGAAGCTGATAGACGTTTATCCGAATGACTCGCCGGGAACGCTGAGCGGATATGAGCAATTGGTGCGCGGAGAGCCGTTCCGAGGAAAATTTCGGAACAGCTTCGAGCATCCGGAGCCATTCAAGCCCGGTGAAGTGCAGCAGATTCATTTCACGATGCCGGATGTTTTTCACTGCTTTCAAAGAGGACATCGCGTGATGGTGGAAGTGCAGAGCTCGTGGTTCCCGCTGGTTGACAGGAATCCTCAAACATTTACAAACATACCGGCCGCCGCATTATCCGAGTTTGTCAAAGCAACCGAGCGGATCTATAGGTCGAGAGAGGCTGCCTCGTTTATTGAGGTAAATGTCGAAGGACGGCCTATTGCGCACGCCAGCCACTCCCTGAGAGGCGGTTCACGAATCGCTTCCCGTCCCGCGTGAACGCGGCGATTTGCGGGAGGAATGAGAACCGGCGGGCTTCTTCGGAGGCGTCAGCAAGCGCCTGGCATGCCGCACGAGGCTTGAAACTTCATTAGCGCTCTTTTGAATCACGAAATCCGCTCCCGTATTTTCCGGACGAAGGCCAATGCTTTCCGCAAAACCGGTCAGCAGGATGATGGGATTCGAGAATTTCCTCTCTCGCAAATTTGCGATAAGCTCCACGCCATTCATGGGTGACATTTTGTAATCGGTTATCACCAAATCAAATTCTTGAAGTTCGACGCATTGCAAGGCATCAGCGCCACAAGCCGCTGAAATGACTTGATACCCCAATTCCTCGAGCACCGAGCGGCGCGCGAGCAGGCCATCGCCATTATCATCGACCAGAAGAATCAACGCAGGACGCTGGGCACGGTAGGAAGGAGCGGATCGCATCGAGACCCAGTGAAGTTATCAAAGGGCATCGAGAGTGTCAATGAGTTTCTATCGGCTTCAAATGGCGGAAGATCGAGTGCTTGACAGCGGCGTTCAAAGCGAGAGGGAAAATCAATCCACTTCGCGCGGCGCTTTGTAGCCGGCCTTTGCGATGACCTGATACTTGATGGCCTTGTTCTTTTCGTTGACGACTTTCAGCGGCTCGTTCGTCTCCGGGTTGATCAGCTGCACTTTGATGTGGCGGAATTTACCGTCGCGCGAGGTGTTCGTCGGATGATAAGCCAACGAGTATTGGTTGCGAAGCGAATCCTCAATTTGGCGGAAAATCGATGGATATTCTCCCGGAAAACGGGGAAAGAACGACATGCCTCCCGTTTCCTTGGCGAAAGTTCTCATCTCGTTGTCCGCTTGCAGAAAATCCATGTCGGCAATTGGACTCATTCCCCTGGATTCCGCCATCATTCGCGCGATCTGCAGGATGCTGATCGAATAAATCGGAACGCCCGATTCCTGAAGCGATTTGCGCGCCGTGTCGAACGTAATTTTGCTGAACGTGTCCAAACCGCTGGCGATCACCAGGATCGCCTTGCGGCCTTCGATTCCCGACATACGATCCGCCATGTCTGTCATGGCGTCGAAGATATTCGATTCGCTAAATCCAGGAATGCGCAGGCGCGACATTGCCTCTTCGGCTCTGCGCTTATCCGGCGAAAAATCTGAGAGGATGGTCGGCCTCATGTCAAAGGCAACCACCGCCACGTTATCGTCCTGTTTCAACGTCTCCAGGAAACCGTAAGAGGCCTGCAAAGTCTCGTACCAGCCATAGCTCCAGAAGGCTTGAAATTGTCCGCTGAATTCAATCAGCATGCAGACCGTCATCGGCGCTTCACTGTGCCCGAACTGGGTTATCTGTTGAGGCACTCCGTCTTCGAGCACGCGGAAGTTGCCTTGGTTGATACCCGGGATGAAGTGTCCCCTGTCGTCGACCACGGCTACATCCAGGCTGACCGTAGTCGCGTTCGATCGGTACGTTGGCGTTTCTTTGGGGATGTCCTTCGGTCTCTTGTACTCGGAAGGGATCGGCTGCTCGTCGGGCGAGGGTGTATCACTCGCCGGCTTCTTGGGCTTAGCGACTGAATCGCTGGTCGGCGTTTCCGGTCCTTCCTGACCGTAAATGTGTCCTGGGAGCAGACTCGCCAACACAAAACCCAGAGTGGCTATGCCTGCGGGGGAAAAGCGGAACTTCATAGCTTGCTAAAATCCTTGCGCGGTCTCTTTTACGAGACCCAATTTAGTGGACCCAACGGTCCCGATTCGAATCCTTCTTTCGAAGATATACCTCAAACTTCTTCTTAGCCCGACGCAGCTTCCATTCCTTATAGCCGGATACGATCGGCTGGCGGATCTGCGACTGCAACTTTCTTCCACGTAACAAAAAATACCCGGTCGCGAGCCCGCCTAAGTGGGCCAGCACCGCGACGCTGCTCCCCTGGCCTCCCACGGTTGCCGAGTATGACTGCAGCAACACGATGGCGCCGATGATCATGACGAAGTATTTCGATTTGATGGGGATCAGAAATCCAAACAGAATGGTCTGATCCGGGAACATAACTCCATAGGCGACTAACACGCCGTAGATGGCTCCGGAGGAACCTACAGTCCTGATTTCAGTTCCCCCGAAAATGTACGCGGCGATCACGACGGTCAGGGCCGCGCTAATGCCGCAGATGAAATAGAAGCGGAGAAATCTCGCGGTGCCCCATAACCGCTCCAGTTGGGCTCCGAACATCCACAAAGCGAGCATGTTCCAGACAATATGCCCGATCCCCGCATGGAAAAACATGTACGTGACCAGTTGCCAAATTGCGAAGGTCTGGACCACTTGCGCCGGCATGAGGGCGAAGTTTTGCCGGAGAAATTCCATGCCGCTGGTTGTTCGCAGGATGTAATCAATGACAAAAACACTGATGTTAACGATCAGGAGCCATCTTAGACCCGCTGGGAAACGGTTGGAGGGGAGATACCGATTCACGTAAGGACGCGAACTGAAGGACATCGAAGCAGGGGATTCCTGCCTTGAGGATAACAAACGAGTTTTGGGACGAAGGTTCTGAAGCGGGATTACTTTTCAGTTCGCGAGTGCCGCTTGAGAACGCTCGCGGCGAGATTCACCACGATAGCGAAGCCAAGCCATAATAACCAATTGGATAACGGGCCGGTGGAAAACAAGAACGTATTCGTCCAGCCAAGGTTGGCTGCCAGGCTCCAGAATGCCAAAGCGTAGGCTGAGAACACGGCCGGACCCATTAAAGCCGCCAGGACTGCTCCGAATTCCTGAGCAGTGTCGCCCGCCCAAGCCGCAGTACGGCCGAGAACCGTTCCCGCTGTTTGCAAAACGGTGATCATCCAGACGCGGGGTTCATTGCGAACGGCGACTGCAGTCGTTCTTGGTTCTGGCATCTTCTTAGCTCTATGTTTCTCGATGCACGCCAAGTACCGAAAGATTCTCCAGGGCGCAAAGAACTCCTAAGTTCTGCTTATCGACGATTCATTGAGTGAATTCAGATTCGCACAGTTGGTAAAAAATGCGGAGGGAGGGCGAAAATTGCTCTGCGCCGTGATTCTACCGGTTTCAATAGCTGACGCTATGGAAAGCAGGACAACACGCATCCCTAAGCGCTTGTTCCGGCCCTCCTCGCTTATACTTTTTCCAGGGCTTTCATGACGCGCGAGGATATCAACTAAATATGACGAAGATCAAAACCGCGATCATCGGGACAGGTTTCATGGGCAAGGTGCACGCCGAAAATGTACGCCGTTTGGGGAACGTGGAAATAGCTGCAGTGGTAGGCAGTCGGCCTGAGACTGCCCGGAAATTTGCGGAGAGTGCCGGAATTCCCCTCGCAACAAGCAACATTAAAGATGTTTTAGACGATCGGGAGATCGTGGCCGTTCACATCTGCACTCCCAATGTGGATCATTTTCCGATGTCGCTTGCTGCTATCGATGCGGGGAAAGCAGTGCTTTGTGAAAAGCCGATGACCATGAACGTAGACGAAGCGCGTCGTTTGGTGGATGCGGCTAAGGCCAAAGATGCGGTGAACTGCGTAGAGCACAACCTTCGCTATTACCCAGTCGTGCAGCAAATCCGGCAGATGATCGCACATGGCGACTTGGGCGAGATCCTCATCGTGCAAGGCACCTATTCGCAGGATTGGCTTCTGTACGAAACGGATTGGAACTGGCGCCTGGATGCGAAATCAAACGGCAAACTGCGAGTGATGGGAGACATCGGCTCTCACTGGATGGATATGATCCAGCACCTGACCGGTTTGCAGATCACTGCGCTTTGCGCCGATCTTGCGACCTTCCATAAGACGCGCAAGCGTCCTAAGGGATCGGTGGAAACATTCTCGGGGAAAAAAGCGCAGGCGGGTGACTACGAAGAGGTCCCCATCGACACCGACGACTTCGGAATGGTAATGCTTCGCCTGGGCGAAAAAGCCCGAGGCGCATTCACCGTCAGCCAGGTATCCGCGGGTTCTAAGAATCACTTTGCCTTTGAGATATTCGGAACAAAGGCTGGCGTGGCGTGGAATCAAGAGCAACCCGATGCGTTGTGGATCGGCCACCGGAATGAACCGAATCAAATCATTATTAAAGACGGCTCGTTATTTTATCCCGAGGCGGCCACTTTCGCCGACCTGCCTGGCGGGCATAGCGAGGGATACGACGATTCCCATAAGCAAGTTTTCAAGAGATTCTACGCAAGAGTGGCAGACCGCTCCGCTCCCATCGATTACCCGACCTTTGAAGACGGCCTACACGGAATGATTCTTCTCGATAAGGTTGCGCAGAGCGCGGCTAAGAAGCAGTGGGTGGAAGTGTAATCTCGTGTTCCACTACCGCTAATTCAGCTCTCTGACCCAGATATTCCGAAAGCTGATTGGTTCGCTACGGTCGCCGTGGGCCTGCAGCTTAATGGGAGCGGCTGTATACGCCTTATAAAACGGCTGGCCGATATACCGCGTCTCGCCCTTCAACTCGAAGTGGTTCTCCACCAGCACGCTGTTGAAGAAAACCGTGACATAAGCCGGAGTTTTCAGAGAGCCGTCGGCGTTAAACGTGGGCGCCGTCCATACTACGTCATAGGTCTGCCACTCCCCCGGCTTCCGAGCGGGGTTCGCCAGCGGAATAGCTTGCTTGTACATGCTGCCGGCCATCCCATTTACGTAAGTTTTATTCTGATACGCATCCAGAACCTGCAGCTCGTATCCGGCGTCGCCGGGCCCGGTGGAGGCTAAGAATACGCCGCTGTTACCGCGCGCCTGACCGCTCCCGGTGATGTTCTCAGGAATCTTCCACTCAATGTGAAGTTGGTAGTTTTGGAAGCTCCGTTTAGTCTCGATGTTTCCCCCGGCTTTGTTCACGGTCATCACGCCGTCCGCCACGGTCCATTGGGCCGGCGACTTATCACGGGTTGCTACCCACTCGTCCAGGTTCTTACCGTCAAACAGCACGATTGCGTCGGAGGGAGGCGCGGTGCAGTTGGCGCCCGGAGTCACGACCTTCGGCACAGGCTCCCACACTTCCGTGTCTTCAGGCTTAGGCGCGGCCTGCCCCGTCGCTTGCCTCGTCGCGTCGGCTCCTTCATGTTTCGTGCCCGGAGGGGCGACTGGCCTTTGGGCGGAAGCGATAGAGGCCGCGGCAATCAGAGCCGCAAGCGCGAGGGATCTGAAAAATTGAATACGCATCACTTCAGTTAGTCTACTGCCACGTAGGTCAACTCACCGCTACAATAAGGCGATGCCTGGGGAGAAAACGTCCTCGCCGACTTTTGAAGCTAGCCTCGAAGAGCTGGAACGCATCGTAAAAGAGTTGGAAAAGGGCGATTTGCCGCTCGAGCAAAGCCTCTCGCTCTTTGAAAGCGGAATGCGCCTGAGCGCCGACTGCAAGCGGCAGTTGGAAGAAGCAGAATCACGCGTCGAAATTCTGATGAAGAAGGGATCGGAGATGATTGCAGTCCCCTTCAATCCAGAAAAGTCGGTCAAGTGACAAAAACGCTTCCAACCGCTTTACAGGAGTACCTCGGCGAACAAGTGCAAGCGGTTGATCGTGTACTGGACCAATGGCTGCCCGGCGAGAGCGTCGAACCGGCTTCGATTCACCGCGCCATGCGCTACAGCCTGTTCGCCGGAGGCAAGCGGATTCGACCTATTCTGGCGATTACGGCCGCACGCGCGGTTTCCGATGCGCCGCATGGCATCGAAAATGCCGCTGCGGCTTTGGAATTGATTCATACCTATTCGCTGATACACGATGACCTCCCGGCTTTGGATAACGATGACTTGCGGCGCGGGCGGCCGACCTGCCACAAGGTCTTCGGCGAAGCTATAGCCATTCTCGCGGGTGATGCGCTGCTTACGCTCGCCTTTGAAGTACTCAGCCGAATGGCGCATCTCCATGGCGACCGAAAGATTCGTTTGGTGGAAGAATTGTCGCGGGCCGCGGGGACACTGGGCGGCATGATCGGCGGCCAAGTGAACGATCTCGAGGGCGAGCGGAAAAGACCGACCGCGCTCTTGCTCGAATCCATTCACCGCGCGAAAACAGGCGCGCTGCTCCGCGCCGGCGTACGCATAGGCGCGATCTACGCCGGGGCTACCGAGAACGAATTGGCGGCGCTCTCGGAATATGGCGAGCATGTTGGCCTGGCATTCCAAATCGTTGACGATGTGCTCGATGTAGAGGAATCTTCAGAGGCGCTAGGCAAGACCGCGGGTAAAGATCAAGCCCAGCAAAAGATCACTTTCCCGGCGGTTTATGGGCTCGAGAGATCGCGCGCCATGGCTGAACAGGAGCGTCTAGCCGCGCACGCGGTGCTCTGGATCTTTGACGATCGCGCCGAGCGGCTGCGGCAGATCGCCGATTTCATCGTCCAGCGCAAGACCTGAATGAAACAGCGGCTGGATACAGCGCTTGTCGAGCGGCAATTGGTGGAATCGCGCGAGAAGGCGCAAGGGTTGATTCTCGCCGGCAAAGTCAACGTCGACGGTCAGAAAGCGGATAAGCCCGGCCGCTCGATCTCAGCTACGGCCCATATTGAGATTCAGCAACCCCTAAAATTTGTCAGCCGCGGCGGCCTCAAGCTGGAAGCGGCTCTTTCACATTTTGGCCTGACGGCGAACGGCAAAGTCTGCTTGGACGTGGGCACGTCAACCGGCGGATTCACAGATTGCCTCCTTAAGAATGGGGCCGCGCGCGTGCATGCCGTAGATACCGGCGCCGGGCAGATCGACTGGCGATTGCGTAATGACCCTCGAGTTGTTCTTCATGAGCGAGTAAACGCGCGGTATTTAACCTTTGAAGAGATCGGCGAATTGGCGGATCTGATCGCCTGCGACGTAAGCTTCATTTCAGTGACGCTCCTGATTCCAGCCTTGGCTCCGATGCTGCGTCCTCGCGGCGACTGGATCGTCCTGGTGAAACCGCAATTCGAAGTGGGCCGTGAGCTGGTTGGGAAAGGCGGCATTGTGCGGGATGCCGCGGCGCATCGTATGGCAGTTGATAAAGTTGCGGCTGCTCTTCATGTCTCGGGCTTTTCGACTGCGGTGATGGATAGCCCGGTGCTGGGCGCCGAGGGAAATAGGGAGTTTCTGCTGCACGCACGAGCAGCTTCCCGATAAAGTTAGGATGCAAAGGATCATGACGGTAGGGGTTATCTCTAAGCCGAATATTGCGCGAGCTGCGGAAATCGTTTGCGGCTTGGTCGAGTGGCTCGAAGAGCGCGGCATCCAATATCGCTGCGATGAGCAGACCGCTCATTACGCGAACAGCAAAACTTTCTACGCCCGTGAAGACGTGCCCGAAGGCGCGGACCTCGTGATTGTTTTGGGCGGGGACGGAACGCTTCTTTCAGCCGCCCGAGTGGTGGCCGGCAGGGACATACCGCTCTTCGCCGTGAATCTTGGTCATCTCGGCTTCTTGACCGCCATTCAGGTTGACGATTTGTATCCCGAATTAGAGCGAGCGTTGCGAGGCGAGCATCGCATCGGACGCCGGCGCATGGTCGATTGCGAATTGATTCGCGGAGGCCAGACCATCGCCACGTATTCAGCTCTGAACGATGTGGTGATCACAAAATTGGAACTTGCCCGCATGATCGACCTGGATGCGCACGTCGACAATCATTTCGTCGCTGCGTACAAAGCCGACGGATTGATTATCTCCACTCCCACCGGTTCGACTGCGTATTCGCTTTCAGCCGGCGGACCGGTCATCTTCCCTTCGGTTGCGGCGTTTTGCATTACGCCCATCTGCCCCCACATGTTGACCAATCGGCCCGTGATCGTGCCCAACACGAGTGTCATTCAGATTCTCAATCACGGCGCGGAAGGCACGTTTTTGACGATTGACGGTCAAGTCGGCGAGCCGCTTTCGAAAGGGGACCGGATCGTCTGCCATGCGTCCGTCAAGAGCATCCAACTAATTCGTCCTCCGAAAATGCTTTTCTTCGACGTGCTCCGGGAAAAGCTGAAGTGGGGAGAACGTTGACCTGATGAGATTCGCGAGGAAGATCTCCCTGACTTCCTGGATTTTCTTCGCTTTGATTGTCGGCATATTACTAGGCGTCTTCTTCCCCGGCTTCTCGCGGAACTTGGCCCCGGTCGCGGATATTTTCCTCCGTCTCATCAAATCGATCGTCGGACCTTTGCTGTTCGGCACCATCGTGTACGGGATCGCCTCAACCGGCGAGTTGAAGACTGTGGGCCGAATCGCCGTCAAATCGATGGTCTTTTTCGAAGTTGTCACCACGCTCGCTTTGGTGATCGGCCTTATCGTAGTGAACGCGGGCCGGCCGGGCGCCGGAATGACGTTAACCGCAGCGAGCGCCCCCGCGCCTACTCTCGCCAAGCCCATTTCGTTAACCGAGATGCTCGAGCACGCGGTTCCGGCCAATATCTTCGAATCGCTAGCCCGGAATGATGTTCTTCAGATGGTGGTTTTCTTTTTTCTGTTCGCAGCGGCTTGTTCGGCTGTCGGAGCGAAAGCGCA
>JBAUUG010000508.1:0-10352 GCA_049582585.1 Bryobacteraceae bacterium
GCCCGGTGAAAGCATAGCTGCCGTCCTGGTCTCGGGCGACATGACCATCACGGGCGGGGGAACCGTTACCTACAATGACGGCAAACGCATCCTGGCGTTCGGCCACCCCATGTTCAACCTCGGCGCAGTCGATATGCCGATCGCCAAGGACGAAATCATCACCACGCTTGCGTCTTCCTACCAGCCGACAAAGATGGGTAACGCGACAGAGGTGGTTGGGGCACTGCGCCAAGATCGTCACAGCGCGATCGAAGGAGAGCTCGGGGCGACGGCTCAGATGATCCCGGTCACCATGCAGGTCCGGTCATATAACCTCAACAACACCGTTCGCAAGTCGCAGGATTTCCACTTCAACGTTTTCGTGGATCAGAAGTGGACGCCTTACCTGATGATGGCGACGCTATTCAACTCTTTATCCAATTTGAACGATTTCTCGGAAGAAGCCACTTATCGCCTGCGCGGCCAACTTCAAGTGGAAGGGCAACGTATGATCGAACTCACCACCATGCAGGCTCCGGCTGAGACGCCCGTTCCGACGCCCATGTTGTTGGCGGGGTGGTGGGGCGACAAATTCAATCGGCTGTTTGTAAATTCGGCCAAGATGCCGAAACTGAACGCTGTGAACGTCACGGTCGATTTGTTGCCGGAACGCCGCATTGCTCAGATCGAATCGGCTTGGATCGCGGACAACAAGGTGATGCCCGGCACTGAGGTTCCGGTGAAGGTGTTCCTCAGACCTTATCGAGGAGATCGCATCGAACGAACCGTAAGCGTAAAGATCCCCGCGGGATTGGCTCGCGGCGAGCACCAGATTCTTTTTAGCGATGCCGAAACGCTCAGCAGGTTTCAAAACATCGCCAGCTCACTGAACCGCATTGAAGACGTTCCACAGACCGTCGCCATGCTGAACGAGGAACGCAGTAACGATCGCCTGTATGTTTCGCTCATAGAGTCGCAACCTACCGTCTATTCCGATGAAAAAGTCTTGCCCAGTCTACCCGCCTCCGTACTGAACGTAATGCAAAGCGGACGGGCTACGAATCACCAATTCGTCAGCTCGCCGGAGAGCGCTCATGAGCAAACCTCTGTACCCTTCGACGTGGTTGTTACGGGTAATTACTCGCTGAAGATATACGTGAACTGAAGGGTTATTCAACACCAAATCATGGAAATTTACTCGGGCTTGCGCCAAGCCGCTGCCCTCTTCTTGCTCTCGGCCGCGCCGACGCTCTGTTTGGCGGTCGACACTCACATCTGGGAGCAATCGGAACAGGCGGATTTTGCGCGAGGAACTCTCAAAGACGTCTCAATTCGGAGCGACGGCCACGTAACTCTTGCCTCAAGCTTCAAGGAGCTGGACAGTACGAATGTTCCGTACCTATGGGCGGTTGCTCAGGACTCGAAGGGTGCCCTTTTCTATGCCGGCGGCGCGCCCACCGGAGCCACAGCCAAAATATTCGTCCTTCCCAGGAACGGAAAGCCCAAAGTCCTTGCGGAAATCACGGGTCTCGAAATTCATGCGTTAGCGATCGATGCCGAAGATCGAGTGTACGCTGCGGTCTTGCCGGACGCCAAGATTTACCGCATTGAAAACGGCAAAAAGCCGCAGCTTTTTTTTGATGCCAACTGCAAATATATCTGGTCCATGGCATTCGACCGTTCCGGCAATCTCTTCGTTGCGACAGGAGATTCCGGCATTATCTACCGGGTGACGCCTGACGGGAAAGGATCGAAATTTTTCGATACGCAAGAGACGCACGCTCGATCCATGATCATCGATGAAAGCGGGAACCTGATTGTAGGAACGGAGCCGAGCGGCCTCGTTCTTCGAATCACTCCAAAAGGCCAAGGCTTTGTTTTGTATCAAACCGGCAAGCGCGAAGTGACTGCAGTCGCTGAGCGCAACGGAACAATCTACGCAGCGGCGGTTGGAAGTAGAGCCGCTGGACCTTTTGTTACCGGTCCGGCGCCCGTTCTTCCTTCGAATCCCTCCCCTGTGACGCCCACCGGCGCGCCCCACGCCGGTACCACGCCGCCTTCCCTGCCTCCTGCAATCGGTTCACTGAGCGCGTCCGTCAGTGGGGGTTCGGATTTCTATCGCATCCAGAAGGACGGTTTCGCTGAGCGGCTTTGGAGCTCCCCCACCGACCTGATCTACGCCATCGCCTTTGATTCCGCCGGTGAGCCTTTGCTGGGTACGGGGAACAAAGGAATCATATATCGCGTGGATTCCGATCAGCTCTCGACGCAGCTGCTCAACGCGCCGCCTACGCAGGTCACAGCTTTTTTGCAGGGTAGAGATGGTGTTGTGTATGCCGCAACCGGCAATGTCGGGAACCTCTATTCGTTAGGCCCCGCGATTGAGAGGACAGGCATGCTCGAGAGTGACGTTCTCGACGCGAACGACTTCGCCTATTGGGGCAGAGTCCATCTAGTCTCGGCATTGCACGGCGGAGCGATCTCTTTTGAGACGCGTAGCGGCAACTCGAATAACCCGGAAAACAATTGGAGTCCTTGGACCAACGTCAGTCTAACTGAGCTGGGCGGCCGGATACAATCGCCTGCCGCGCGATTTCTCCAATACCGCTTAAGCTTGACGAAGTCGTCCAGTGACGAATCGCCCGAATTGAGCACTGTTGACATAGCGTATCTGCCGAAGAATGTAGCCCCAAAGATCAATGCGCTGGAGATCGCGCCCATCAACTACCGTCAGGCGCCCAGCACGGCGGCGTTGGAGCGATCGGTGATGCCTTCGGGCTCTCCTGCCACCCTGAGCTTGCCCGCAGTAGGGCAAAAACGGTCTTCCGCCGCCGCCTCGGCCTTGGAAACCAACCTGAGCGCGACGCTCCAGTACAGCAAAGGCTATCTCACGGTCCGATGGAACGCGAGCGATCCGAACAGCGATCCTTTGATTTACAAGGTCGAGATCCGAGGCAAGAACGACTCCCTCTGGCGAACCTTGAAAGAGAAACTTCAGGACCGTTATTACTCTTTCGATACCGCTGCTTTCCCGGATGGTGAATACGTCGCCCGTGTGACCGCCAGCGATGCCCCCGGGAACACCCCGGCCGAGGCCCTGACGTCTTCTCGTGAAACTGATCCATTTACTATCGACAATACGCCGCCGGAAATCGCGCTTCTCTCTATCACGAAAGATGGGCCGCATCGCATCCTGCGTTTCACCGCGAAAGACGCTCTAAGCTGGATCGATAAAGCCGAATATTCCATTGACGGGGCAGACTGGACTCTGCTCGAGCCGGTCAGCAAAGTTACCGACTCCCAAATGTTGGAATACCAGGCATACGGTCAAGCCGGCCAGATCCTCTCCGTGCGCGCTTTCGACGAGGACGATAACGTGGTCGTGAAACAGTTCGCGCTTTAACTAAATTAGTTCGATTCTGGAGTCTCCCGCCTGGGCGCAGCAATAATTCTACATCGGAGTAACTACGGTTTCCGCGCTTCTGAAAGCTGAAATTCAACGTAAAGGGCGTGCGGCAGTGAGCAGCAGCGGAGAACCGTTTGAATTTCCGAGCGGGCTCTATATATCAGGGCTCGTCGTAACTCGGGAGTCGGCTGGTATGCGAGTAAAATCAGTGCTGGAGGGGAGTCCCGCTTCTGATGCGGGGATAGGTAAAGAAGACCTCCTGGTGGTCGCACACTCCCCGGGCCGAACGCGGGAAAAACAAACTCTGATGTCAGTGGAGGGATCGGACTATCGGACGCTCGTCGAGCTAAGAGTGACAAGCAACGACGGTCTGCGACGGCTGGTGACGCTTCGATTCAAATCAACGACTGAACTCTTACGCCTCTTTAATCAGGCAGATAGATCACCCACGCACCTGAGTGACACCCAGGCGCTCCTCCTGTTTATGCAAAATAAGTTCTAGATCGCCGTTCGCCTTTCGGGAGTGACCCATGATCATTGGTCTGTCGGTTCTCTTAATGGCATCGATGATGCCCCAGCAACTTGCGCCACATAAGAAAGACAGTCCCGTCGAGCGGGCGTTGGCGCTGCTGGACGAAGCTCACGGCTTGGTGCAGAATTTGGGCGCCGAAGATCACGCCGAAATTCTACTGATGATGGCTAACGCCGCTAGGCCGGCTTCAGTGGAGCGCACGCAGGAGTGGTGCACCGAACTGTTTCGATTTGCGGTTAGCCCTCAAATGCAGTTCGGGTCCGCCGATAGAGGAGCCTTTCAAGAGAATGCACTCGTGTGCCTTAGTGCTATCGATCCACAGCTCGCCGCGAGTCTATTCCAGCAACAGGATCTCCCGGCCAAAGATCGGAATTCCGAAGATAACCGCGCGTCCGCGGCCCTCGCCCTTTTTCCCGCGCTGTACGCAAAACAACGAGTTCACTCTCTTGATACGGTAGAGCCGCTGTCACTGTGGCTGGGCCAAACGGGTCAGTATCCGTACAAGGCCATCGGAGGCGTCATCCACGATATTAGCGCGATCAACGCAGATCGGGCCACAAAGTTGTTTAACGAAGCCGTTCAGAATTTCAAACGCGATCCCGGGTACGCCGATTCAGCCGATCTGTTCGTCGACTTTCTCCTCCAGCTGCGCGAGGTGATCGCACCGAATTTACTTCGCGAGGGAGTTGATGCTGCGCTGGAACGTATTGATCAAGACGCGAAGAGTTCGTCGAAGAGCGCGTCTCAAGATAAGTTCCGGATCGAGGTCCGGACAAAAACACGGTCTGTCTCCTTGGCTTCCCCGTCAGACTTGCTGCTCTTTAAGCTTTTTCCGCTGATCCGTCAGGCCAATCCAAAGTGGGCAGAGACTGTCCTGAAAGACCACCTGTCCTTACGCGGAAAGCAGATGCTCGGTCCGGACGAGAGCTACTCGACGGTTATGCTGATGATACGGCAAGATTCGAATCCCTCACCGGCGGCTGTTCAAGAGACATTCGATACCGTCAGGCTGCAGCAGATACTTGCGGGGGATAATGGCGATCCAGAAAATGCGCTGGATGAGATCAACAGCTTACCGACTCCCTCGGTACGCAACCTGGGATTGGCCACTATTGCAGCACAGTATGCTCGTGTGGATCAAAAAGGAGCCGATTCGGTTCTCAGTGACGTCGAGTCAGACTTGGGAAAGATGAAGGCCTCCCCGGCAAAGTTACGTTTGGCAGCAACTCTTGCTAAATCCTATTTTTCAATGGGACGTTTCGAAGAAGCTAGAGAATTTGCGGATAAAGCTTTTAGTCTCGGGACAGAGATCTTGGCCCAGCAACGGCTTGCCCAACCGGGGCATGCTACATACGCGCTATCGGGCTCCGGCGATCTGGCAAGCCTCGTATCTGCAGTAGCTAAGAACGCGAACTCCTCCGGAATTCTGGACTCCATTCGCACAATAGGCGACGATGCTCTTCGTACTTTTCTTCTCGTGTTCTTTGCCAAAGCGGAAATTGAGGCAAACAGCCTATAGAAATAAGCCGGGCAGGGCCTGGTCGGCAGCATTACCCGGTGATTGAAGACCTCGCCAGGCGGACATCGGCATTCGCACGGCCCTCGAAGCACGCCAGCGGAAGGTTCGAAGGGACGTTCATTGCAGCACTCGCCAGCGCTCGGGTCATTGCCTCCGCATTTCAACTCGATAGCCTCTCAAGCCCAGAAAAGTCTCTCGCTCGATCGGTGATGCTTCTGGCCTCCGGGAAACCACCGCGCACGATGGCTGTTTCGATCCCGGCTTGCGGCAATGCGTGCTTCGCCCGGGGCGGCAGTACGGCACGGTGACGACGGCCTTTCCGGTTTCAGGAAACAACGTCCTTCAGTCTCCAATGAAAACAGGCCGAATATGACGTTCAAACAGATTCTCGGTGACGTTTCTTGAGATCGCCGCTTCGTGCTTGGAAACCAGATCGAGATAACCGCTACCCATCCTCGCAGCGACCTTAAAACCGACGTGGAGAAGCTGGCGCAGGCTGCTGTTGAATTCCTTATTCGCCGGATCGTGCTTTAGCGCGGAGACAAATTGCCTAGCGGACCAATGATGCACCGCGTTCGGCTTCGGCAATCGGTTGGCATCGATATCGATGACGGCTGCATAGGGCATCGACAGCTCCTCTTGTTGCGAGTACGCCTCAGCGTAGATCTGTTTAGCCGTTTCCAGCCCGTCGCCGCCGGCTTCCGCCAAACCAATCAGCTCTTCCAGCCAGGTAGTGCCGGCTGTTTTCAGATGCACGCCGGCATTGAATGTCTTGAGAATCTCCCGCATCGCCGGGTAAATAGAAAACTTGTCACTGCCGGAATGCACGCTCAGCTTAAGATTCGCCGGAAGCCCGTAGCGTTCGATCGCAAACTCGATGGCAGCCACGTCATTTGAGAACTCCTGCTGAAACTTCTCTAGATCACCCTCGTAATCCACTCCTTTGTTGAACCGGCCCGTGAACTTCGGCGCGATGGTCTGGATTGGGATCTTCTCGTCTGCAATTGCAGCGAGAACAATCAGCAACTCGAGCGAGCTCTGTGGAGAGTCCGTTTCATCCATCGAAACCTCAGTGATGAATCTGCCCTCACCCTTGTTCGCCTCGATTTTTCGAAAGATCCGCGCCGCTTCTTTTACTGCGGCCAGGTACTTGCGTGCGACGCTCTCTACAAATTCACGGTCGATTCGGACCGCAGTGTCGATGCCTGGAATATCTACGTCTCCCGCCAGCTCCGAATGCCGGCTGATAAACGAAAGCAGATCGGCCTCTTCAACCGGCCAGCCGATCCAATCCGCGACATCGATGGTGTAAAAGTCGCACGGGTCGAGAAAGCGGTCCAGGATATCGAAATGGATGTGATCGGCGTCGACGTAGTAGGGCTTGGTCCAACCCAGATCGCGGACAGCGGCATCGGCGGCGGCGCGTGCCTGGACCGGCCCAGAACCGATGATCAAATGCTCGCGATTCGATTTATTCCAGACAGGAATGACATCCACGCCCCGCTCGGCCGCCAACATGCAGGCCCGCAGCTGCGCCTTACCCTGATGCGCGAACCGATCGCCTACGCCAATTGAATTTTTTCCGAGAACGATTTGCTCAGTCATCCGCGGAATCGGCTATTTGCGGCTATTGACGGAGTAAGCAGGATGGAGCGGAGACCGTCCTACTGTCGAGATGTAACAGCGTCCCCAGGCCCGTTTGCGGCCGTCGATGCAGCCGCTTCAGAACTATCTTCCCGAGTCAAATGCAGCATGAAAGGCGTGATTTGAAACGGCAGCTTCTCCTTAGCTGAGAGTAACGGCACATTATGGGACTTCATCAGCCGAAGTTGATCTGACCAAGGATCCATCTTGACTCGTGAGCCTAGGGGAAGAGCGGCGATCTGCTCCGGGTTCCTGATCTGAAGCTCGGGAGACGTTTCCATCAATCCGGATAAACGCATATCTTTTTTGGTATCCGCCATGCGGTTGCCGAGAAGCGGCCGAATAAGGTGCGGCACTTCATTGGCTCTCGCCGAAAGCATGCGCAGGAATAGACCAACCTGCGGGAGCTTATCCTTATACGGAGAATTCTTCAAAATCTGCAGAGCTTTCGCATCGGCGGCCTGCTCTTCCCGCTGCGTTCGCGCGATTGAAATGTGCTTGAGAGCGCCAGGATCTTCAAACATCATCCGGTCCGCAAAGGCGTATTTCGTATTCACCGAATGACCTAACAACACGTGCGCCAGTTCATGCGCTAAAACGGCTGCCAGACAGGCCTCATCCGGCAGAACATCAATCAGGCCCCGGCTGATCAGCAGCGTATGATTCACAGCCACGGATTCCAGCGGAGTCGTGAGCAAAATTCGCACGCGCACTGGTGGATCGATGTTGAGATTGTTGGTAATCTCCAGGTTGTTGAGCACCGTATCGAGCACCTGGTCCAGTTCTCCCCGGGGAGCCACTAACCCCGCCTCCTCTAGACGGTCAATCACGTTGTCCTCCGCCTGGGTCTCCCACATCCGCTGCTCCTGGACGGGAGAGTTGTCGGCCGCCGCGTCGCTGTTGTCGCGTACACCTTCCGGAATATCCACGGTCATATTGGTAAAAGACTGCTCCGCCCGATCCCTTTCCGGCTCGTAGTTCCAGAGCCGCGTCTGCGCGCGCATCGGGTGCATCGGGACTAACGGAACCACGCCCGAGCGCGAAGGTTCGTCTTGCGTGTAAATGTACGCCGGCAGCCACAGGCCCGGACCCGTGTTTACGCGCCACGAATCGAAATGCCCATAATCGCTGGCCGAGGAAGAAAGGTACGTGCCGTTCAAGCGAACTATATTAAAGTCCCGGTCTTCCACCCAAATTCGCCCTGCAAAACGTCCCTTTCCAGCGCTCCGGAGCGGCTTCACGTCAATTACGACGCACCGCACATCGCCTAGAAACTCCCGCCTGACGTATGTGAAAAGGTAGTGCGTCCGGTCGAAGTCCCTGCTGTCCAGGAACATCTCGCTCGCGAATCCGCGCGGATAATATTCAGTGGAAAATAGTGTCGCGAAGAAATGCGGAATGCGTTTCAACAATGACTGGGTGGGAAGGAACGACTCATGAATCAAGCCGCTGCGCAGGTCCAGCTTGCCTAGAAAATAGAAATCACGGAGAGGAACCATGCCAAAATCGCCATCGCTTTTCAGTTCCTGGATATAGGTCTCGATAACCGGCTGCTTGCCTTTTACCCTCGTGACCAGGATGCGCTCGCTGTTAATCGTCCGATCGACAACTTGATCGAAGCTGTTGGCCGGCGGGGGCGCGGGTTCCGACGCGGATTCCGGGGTCTGGCCCCAACTCAGCGGTATAGCCGCGCACACAAACGCAGCAAGCAGGCCGCTGATGATGGTTGACTTGGTAGTTTTAAAAAGCTGCATGGTCGGTCCTAAATCATTGATTAAGCAGTTTCGAAACTGATGTAAATAGTCGCATTCGTATCGACGGGAACACCGGCGCGAGTTGCGGGCTTAAATCGGATCTGCAGCGCGGCCGCTTCGGCTGCCTCGTCCAGTCCATGCCCCAGCCCGCGTAAGACTCTGATTACCCGAACCGTTCCCGTGGAAAGGAACACGACCTCGAGCGAAACCTGCCCCTCAATTCTTAAACTCTGCGCCTCTGCCGTATACACCGGCTTGGGTTTAAACACGATCTCTACCGGCGTTACAGCGGGCTTAGGAGGGCGCGAGGGCTGAACTTCGGTGGCTGCAGCACCGGCGGAATCTCCGAAACCGCCCGTACGCACAGAACCGTGACCTGCCGATGCTCCCGCTGAGCCGATGCCGTCGCCCACGCTGCCGAATGAGGTCTGCCGGACACCGGCTTGCGCTCGCCCATTCCCTCCTCCCTTGCCCCCGCCTTCAGGCAAATCGAACGAGCCGAGTCTAGCCATCGTGAGCGATGACCGCTCCGAGTTCGCAGACGCAGGAACGCCGTGCGGGTCCCCAAAACCGCCCACCTTCAATTCCTGCGGAACCCGAGGACCTTTCGCCAGGTCGTTGTTGTCAAATACTCCAGTGTGAGGCTGCGGCTTGGGTGTCGGCGGCCGAAGGTCCGGCTTCGCCTCAGGTATAACCGGCAACTCCTTTACCAGAGGAGCCGAGGCCATGATTTGGGGCTTTATTTCGGGCAGTTTAAGTTCAGGATGCTTCACCACCGCCGGAATCGGCTTGACAGGGAGTTCGAGCTTAGTAACAAGCTTAGGCCGCTGAATGTGCACCGGCTTTGGCCGATAATCCGGAAGCCGCGGCGCAATCAACGTAATATTCTCGCGAACTTTCTTGATCTCTTGAACCGCAGGCAAGAAAATCGCAAACATCAACGCGATCAATAGCGCGTGCGCCAAACCGCTCGTGAGATAACTTCGCCACGGGCGAGTTGGTTTGTCGGCTGAAGTGAAGATACTTTGCGTCATGATCCTCCGGTCTCATGGGCAAGTGCCGGCTGCCGGGATACACCGCACTCAGTGACAAGTAGTGAGGTGCTCTACTTCCAGTCTGACGCAACACTTCGGCAATTGCTTACAAAAACTCTGTTCATTAACGAACGTTAAGTACCTACCACTATCGAACCCTCAGTACTTGCCACAAGTTGCTGTTATCGTCGGTCCATGTCCTCAATCGCCGGGGAATGTTGATTTTCATCAGCTGGCCTTTGAACAGGGGCAACTTGAAAAAATCGGGACGATTTGTGATCAGGACATATGTTGCATTATAAATCTCCAGGTCCTCGTCGTCGTCACTCTCGATCTGCCACGCCTCCTTCCCGCGTTCATTCGCCGCAAGCGCTACAACCGGCGCAAGATTTAAGTAACGGTTCGACACGTGAACCGCGAGCACCCCGTCCGGTTTCAAATGACGCCAGTAGATCTCGAACGCTTCGCGCGTCAACAGATGTAC
>JBAUUG010000509.1:0-2781 GCA_049582585.1 Bryobacteraceae bacterium
GATATGAACCTTGCCCATGCCGCGACCATTTGAAGACATCGTTTTCATTGGATGGGAAAACGGTGTCAGATGATGGCGGCTGACTTGGAGGTCTCGTGTTCTAATGGCTGTTCCATTTTCATCGTCAGGCCGGAGGTGTGTGCATGACAGGCGTGGGCACGAGAAGACTGGCATTCGTTCTTGTTCTGGTTTTGGCTTGTTGTCTGGTGTCTGGATCGTCGCTCGGGCAGGTGGCGAAACCTGATCGCCAGGTTGCAATCACCATCGATGACTTGCCCTCGGGGATGGCGGACCGGTTGCCGGCCGCGGACATTACCGCTCTCACAGCGAAATTGCTGGGCACATTGCGGGATCAGAAGATTCCGGTGGTTGGATTCGTGAATGAGAAAAAGTTGTACAAGCCCGGTGAAGTCGACGAGCGCATCAAGGCGCTCCAGATGTGGGTAGATTACGGGTTCGAACTGGGGAATCACACATACAGCCATGCCTCCCTGAATCAGGTTGGATTGAAGGTATGGGAAGACGATGTGATTCAAGGCGAGACAGTCACCAAGATGCTGCTGGCGACACACAAGATGAAGCTTCGGTATTTTCGGCATCCGTATCTGGACACGGGGCGCGACTTGCTGACGCGGCGGCAGGCAGAGGCATTTTTGGTGGAGCGGGGATACCGGATCGCTCCGATCACGCTCGATGGCTGGGACTGGATGTTCGCCGGGCTCTACGAAGATGCCAAGAAGCGGAATGATACGGATTTACAGGCGAAGATCGTGAAGGAATATCTGTCGTATCACGATGCGGTGTTTGCGTATGTCGAGCAGTTGTCCACGAAGATTGTCGGATACGAGCCGCGGCAGATCCTGTTGCTGCATGCCAGCAATCTGGAAGCGGACCACATTGGCGAACTGATGGACCTGCTCAGGAAGCGTGGCTATCGATTCATCACGCTGGGCGATGCGCTAGACGATGCTGCGTACAGCCTTCCCGATACATATATAGGAGAGGGTGGGACGGGATGGATCGATCACTGGGCGATTTCGCAAGGAAAAATTCCGCAGGGTGCACCGAAATTTCCAGAGTGGGTGATCGAGCGGGCGAAGGAGCTACATCAGTCGACTGGTCAGGTTTCGGCTGAGCCACAGTATCAGTAGCCGAGACTCGCTCATAAAGGCGTCCCCTGACCGAGACCGGACCTCAGGGGCTGAAGCCCAATCTGATTGCCGCCTGAAACGCGGCGCTTAAGCGCCGCTCTTCCACGGTTGTTCCAACGACATTTACTGGGCCATCAGAAACGATTCTCACGCACTCTCTAAGGTCCCAAGTTGTTGGGGAAAGCGACGACTCGGCTCAAAGCCGAGCCCTTTCGAACCAGATGTTCGAGCTAACTTTCGAGAACTAGTCTCTGCCTCCGGCGATCGATGGCACGAGCAGAACGTCGTCGCCTTCCTGGAAGGCGTAGGCTGGACCGCCGAGGAAGCGGATGTCTTCTTCATTTACATAGATGTTGATAAAGCGGCGGATCTGGCCCTGGTCGTCGCGCAAGTGCGGCTTGAGTTCGGGAAACTTTTCGTCAAGCACCGAGAACAACTCTCCCAGATTTGTGGCCGCGCAGGTGATCGAGCCTACGCCGTCGGTGTGACGGCGTAGTGCTGTGGGGATTTGCACAGTGATGGGCATATTTATGCTCCGATCCCGGCGACCTCTTCGGTCGCGGCGATCACTCCCCGTAGATCGTCCACATCGAGAGTCTGCTGGAGGTACGCTTCAAACTCTGTCAGCTTCGGGGCGATCGGGCGTTCAGTCTTGTAGACACCGGCGAGCACGTCGGTCGTCTTCAGGCCGTTGCCGGTGATGCAGAGAACTGTGGTTTCGCCGGGCAGGATGCGGTCCTGGCGATAAAGCTTGCCCGCGCAACCGACTGTGACGCCGCCAGCGGTCTCGGTAAAGATGCCTTCTGTCTCTGCGAGCAGCTTGATGGAATCGATCACTTCAGGATCGCTGACGTCTTCGCTCCATCCACCGCTGCCTTTGATGGTCTTGATGGCATAGTGGCCGTCCGCCGGATTGCCGATGGCCAGCGAGCGCGCGATGGTTGACGGCTTCTGCGGCTCGATTTCGGAGCTGCCGGTTTTCACGGCGGTTGAGATCGGCGAGCATCCGGTGGCTTGCGCGCCAAAGAACTTCACTTCTTTCGGCTCGACCAGGCCCAGCTTAATCAGTTCGTCGAATGCCTTCCTGATCTTTGTGATCAACGATCCACCGGCCATCGGGCAGACGATGTTATCGGGCAGACGCCATCCGAGTTGCTCGGCGATTTCAAAGCCGACCGTCTTCGATCCTTCGGAATAGTACGGGCGCAGGTTGACGTTTACGAATCCCCAGCGATGCTCATCAGCGATCTGTGAGCAGAGCCGGTTGACCTGATCGTAGTTGCCGGCGATGCGGACGACCTTCGCGCCGAAAACGTTGGTGCCAAGAATCTTCGCAGGCTCGAGGTCTGACGGAATGAAAATCCACGCTTTCAGGCCTTCGCGCGCGGCATGCGCAGCGACGGCGTTGGCAAGATTGCCGGTCGAGGAACAGGAAACAGTGTCGAAGCCAAAGGCCTTCGCCTGCGACAGCGCGACGGCGACCACGCGGTCTTTGAAGCTCAGCGTCGGCAGGCAGATAGCGTCGTTCTTGATGTAGACATTACCGGCCGCGGTTCCGGTCAGCTTCTGCGCCAATTGCGGCGCCTGGAATAGCGGAGTGAAGCCGACCGGCAACCGCGGTTCATAGCCC
>JBAUUG010000510.1:0-2935 GCA_049582585.1 Bryobacteraceae bacterium
CTGCACCCGAACCTCGCAATCCCGGGCGCAAATACTACGCCAAGCCTGGAGAAGCTGATTGGGGCTGCTGATCAGTAGAGTCGGCGGCTGTTAAGAGGCGTTCGCACGCCGGATTCTCTTTACGAAATCCTTATGAATTCTTGATCCCTGTTTTACGAGCGGGGTGGTCCAATGATGTCCAGATTCCCTTCAAAAGCTTTGGGTGGAGATCTATGCGACTTGGCATCGTGGTCCTGAGCTTGGGAGCTATGTCGTTCCTGCTCTATGTTTTGGTGGCCCTGATCAAGGAGTCGATGTCTCCATCTACCAAAGGTCTGAAGGTGCATTGGGCGAAGTTTCACCCAGCCCGCAAGCGAGGAGAACTTATACAGATGCACCACGACGTGCTTATACGAAAAGCTTCTACGAAGTCGGCCGAGCGAATCGCCCTGAGCTTACTCATTTTTATCGGAATGTCGATTTCAATGCATGGGCAACAGCCAGAGTATGGACCACGACCCGTAAACTCCGCGCAAGCGCCCTTGGCGGCCTCTCCCGCAAACAATTCGCAGGTATCACAAGAAGTGCTACAAGAGCTCGACGCCATGAAGAAACGGATCGAGGAACTGGAGGCACAGCTTCGCCAAAAAAACGCGGGGCCACAATCTCCGCCACCGGTCGAGCCGGCCGCAAGCGCAGCTGTCGTACGGAATGAATTGCCATCCACCGCTGCGCCCATTTCCCAAGGTCTGACAGCTCAGGAGTCCGCTGCTCCGGCTAAGCCACAGAAGGCGGAGCCCTTCGCCTTCGCTGACTGGACTTGGTTGAACGGCAATCCACGTACGAAAGATGTTGTATTCGATTCCAAATTCTTCACTCCTGAAATCCGCGCGGATGTGGCCTATCACTACGACTTCAACCATCCCAAGGACGATACGATTAGCGGCTCGAGCGAAGTATTTCGTTCGAATGAAGTGAATTTGACGGATCTGGGCATCGGCGGGGACTTCCATTATGACCACGTTCGCGCGCGCGTGTTGAGTCAGATCGGCTTGTATTCGACCGCCACGCCGCGCAACGACGCCAGTTATGCGCGAGGGCAATGGCAGTTGGACAATGCCTACCGATATGTAAGCGAAGCCTATGGTGGGTATCACCTGGATGCGCTGCACGGCATCAACGTCGACGCCGGTATCTTCTTGTCCTACGTTGGCCTTTTCAGTTTCTACAATTTCGACAACTGGGCGTATCAACCGTCGTACGTTTCTTCGAACACACCTTGGTTCTTCACCGGCATGCGGATTCAGATCTTCCCCACTGAGAAGCTGAAGATTGAACCGTGGATCATCAACGGCTGGCAATCATACGCACGCTACAACGGACGGCTGGGGTTTGGTGGACAGGTGCTTTATCGTCCCACAAGTTGGCTCTCGATGCTGACCAATAACTATGGCGCTGGCGCCGACGCGCTTGGCCTTCCAAACCGCACGCGTTATCACACCGATAACAGCATCGAGGTGAAGTACTACGATCACCCCGAACGTTTTCTCGACAAAATGGCATTTTCGCTCACCGGTGATATGGGCTGTGAGACCGGCGGCGGCGTGAACTGCACGACAAACAAGAAGAATGCCGCAGGCCAAATCGTCGCCTACAAACAGAGTTTTCTCGGATACATGCTCTACAACCGTTGGTGGTTCCACAAGGATCGATACGGATTCACTCTGGGCGGCGGCGAGATCAACAATCCTGGCCGGTATCTCGTTCTCTTGCCCCCCATCGATGGTGCGACCGCGACTACGGGCACTCCCTATTTCACGGAGAATCCCGGTGACCCATTCAAGGCCTGGGATATGTCGGCAACGTATGACTACATGCCAAGCCAGTACATCACGTTCCGCTGGGAGTTCAATCATCGCCATGCCAACGTGCCCTACTGGAACGGCCCCGGTGGCATGACACCTCCAGGCGGAAATAATGGGAATCCCAGCGCGGTGATTCCCGGCTGGTCTCCCGATCTTCGCAAGACGGAAGACCGCGCCACGATGGCAATCTTGGTGAAGTTCTAACCGGGGAGAATGCGTATGCTGGAGCTACCGACTTATCACACTCTTGAAATCTATTTAGACGAGAGGAAGGTAGCAACGGCTTATGAAGTCCCATCCGGCATACGCATCGATAGTGCTCCTTTGTGTAGCGGCGGCATTTGGTCAAGAGACAGCAGGAAAAGCTGGCAAATCGTCTGAGGATCTTGAGAGCCGCGTGCGGCAATTGGAATCGGAAGTGACAGAACTGAAACAAATCGTAAAGCAACTACAGCAGGGCGTGGCTGCGACTGCCAACGCGACCCCCGATGCACCGCACTTGGTCGACGTGTCGGAACGCGTTGCTTCGTTGCCTCCCACGAGCGAGGCAGCACCGGCTATCACCGCAGATGATCGGAAGAACCTCGACTTTCTGCACGACACGACCATCAACCTTGGGCTGGACACCTACTACGGATACAACTTCAATAATCCGACCGGGCGCGTAAATTTGTTGCGCGCGTACGACGTCCTCAGCAATGAATTCAGCTTGAATCAGGCGAGTGTGATTGTCGAGCATGCGCCAGATGTCAACGCAGGACGCCGGTGGGGTGGACGTCTCGATTTGCAGTTCGGCCAGGCCACAGATACTTTGCAAGGAAACCCGTCAAACGAGCCCCGTCCGGAGATCTATCGCAACATCTTCCAGGCCTATGGGACGTATGTCGCTCCGTTAGGCAAGGGCCTGACGATCGATTTCGGCAAGTGGGGAAGTTCTCTGGGAATCGAGGGGAATTACACCAAAGATCAGATGAACTACTCGCGTTCGTTTTGGTTTGGCTTCCTGCCGTTCTATCACATGGGCGTGCGCGCGAGTTTTCCCGTGAATGATCGGTTCAGTCTCAATTATTGGGTAGTGAACGGCACCAACC
>JBAUUG010000511.1:0-5097 GCA_049582585.1 Bryobacteraceae bacterium
GCCGTTTTCTTTCAACCGGCCGTTTCTTTCAACTGTTTTCCCAGCTCTCCCAACCTTCACCGTTGAAGAATGCGTACTGAAGGCCAGCCCATCCTGTGAAATAATCACCACAAATGCCCGCATTCACTTGGGCCGAACAATTCCTTCAAGACTTTCGCTTCGGAGCGCGTAATCTAGTCCGAGATCCTGGTTTCGCCGCCTCAACCGTCCTGTCACTTGCTTTGGGCATTGGCGCGACCACATCCATTTTCAGCGTGATCTACGGAGTGATTCTCGATCCGTTTCCCTACTCTCATCCCGAAACCCTGATGAGTTTCTTCGCGAACGTCCCCGACCGCGATTTCTACTTTTCACCCGAAACGCCCGACCAATATTTGCAGTTGCAGGAAGAGAACCACGTCTTCTCCGACCTGATCGCATCCACCATCAGCGACGTGTTTTGGACCGGTACCGGGGAGCCTCTGCGTCTGCGTGGAAATTTTGTGACAGTCAACACCTTCAACGTCATGGGTGTAAAGCCGCGGCTGGGCCGTTACATTACGCCTGACGACGGCAAGCCGGATGCCGCGCCGGTCGCCGTCCTCGGCTACAAGTTCTGGATACGGCAGTTCGGAGGAGATCCCGGTATCCTCGGCGCCCAGATGCGCCTCAACGATAAAGTTCGCACCGTCATCGGCGTCATGCCTCGTCGATTCATGTGGCGCGGCGCGGATGTCTACCTTCCTATCGTGTTTCGGCGCGGGCAATTTGTCGAGGGTGTACGCAACATATTCGTCCTGGGCCGCTTGAAACCCGGTGTCACTGAGGCCGAAGCGAAGGCCGGCCTTCACCCCATTCTCGGAGAAATGATCACTCGCGCAGGCGGCGAGCACATAACGAAGTTTCGCGTGATTGTCGCCAATTTTTACGACACATTCCCCAGCGGCATTCGGCGCTCCCTCTGGATTTTGTTCGGCGCTGTGAGTCTTCTGCTGCTCATCGCCTGCACCAATGTTTCCAGTCTTTTGCTAGCGCGCGCAGCGGCTCGACGGCGGGAAATCGCGGTGCGCGCATCCCTTGGGGCAAGTCCGCTTCGTCTCATCCGTCAACTCCTGACGGAGAGCGGATTCATCGCGCTCAGCGCGGGCGTTCTCGGCGCGCTGTTCGCGTATGGCAGCCTGCGCGCCATTCTTGCTATCGTTCCTCCCAACACCATTCCCGATGAGTCCGAGGTCACGCTTAACCTTCCAGTTCTGTTTTTTACGCTTCTTGTCTCCATAGCCGCCGCGTTCCTGCTTGGCCTCGCGCCCGCGCTGCAGGCCGGGCGAGTTGAAGTTTCCACAGCTCTCAAGAGCGCCGGACGCGGCGTCAGCGGCGTTTTTGGTGAAGCACGAGTCCGAAACATTTTTGTCGTGGCGGAGGTCGCCCTCGCGATGATTCTTCTTGTCGCGGCAACTCTCGTTGGACGCACGCTGCTGCGCCTCGAGCAAGTCCAGGTGGGCACGCGCCCGGAGAACGTGCTGACCATGACCATTCCCTTGCCCGAGCGCCGTTATCCCACTCGTGAAGCTCGCAACGCGTTCTTCTTTCAATTGCTGGATCGCGCTCGCGCCATACCGGGACTGAAAGACATCGCGCTCAACCAGTCGGTACACCCGTTTGTATATTTCGGATCAAGCGTCGTCGTCGCCGGAAGCTCGGCTCAATCGAAGATGGGCGCGGTGGTCAGTCAAATCAGCGATGCCTATCCCGAGATGGTGAATGTCAAATTGCTTCAAGGCCGTCTTCTCACGAGGGACGACGTTCGCGCCGCCAGGCAATTCGCAGTCGTCAATGAGAAGTTCGCCAAGTTATTCTTCCCGCGTGGCGGCGTCATTGGTCAGTCACTTCGTCTGCCGGATCTCGAGCAGCAAGAACAGCTCCCGAACGGTTCTTTCGAAATCGTCGGAGTGGTGAGCGATCTGCGCAACATCGGCCTCTCCCGCGACACTATGCCGGAAGTGTACATACCGTTTTCCACCAGCGGCTATCTTGGTTTATCGGCGGTCCTGCTCGCAACCGCCAATGTCCCGGTGTCGAGCCTCATCAAACCTCTCGAAACCGAGATTCATTCGCTCGACCGCGACCAGCCATTGATGGAGATCCGCACCATGCGCGAGTTGCTTGATCGCGGTGGCTATGCGGAACCCCGATTCAGCGTCTTCCTTTTCGGCGTGTTCGCCGGACTCGGGCTGCTCCTTGCCGTGCTCGGCATTTACGCAGTGATGAACTATTCCGTCCTCCGACAAACCCAAGAGATCGGGGTGCGCATGGCGCTTGGCGCGCACCGTCTCAACATTTTAACCCTGATTATCCAAGGCGGAGCCAAGCTGTTAGGCATCGGCACAGCGGTCGGCTTGGCGGGCAGCCTTGCCCTCACTCACCTTCTGCGTACCATGATCTGGGGCGTCTCCCCGTTTGATCCGCTTTCATTTATCGTGGTGATCGCCGCAATCCTGATCATTGGCCTCTTGGCTTGCGTCAGACCCGCGCTTCGCGCCTCGCATATCGATCCCATAAAAGCCTTGCGATACGAGTGATTGAAGCACCCCGAAAATACCGTCGACTTTTTCAACTGATGGATCGAACCACGCCGCCATCCACCCGGAGCGCCGCGCCGTTGATCCCCGACGCAAGTGGGCTGGCGACAAAGGCGACCAGCGCCGCGATCTCATCAGGCGTTTCAAAGCGCTTCAGAATGGAGCTCGGACGGGCGCGCTCGAAGAACTCCTTCTCGGTTCCGGCGAGCCGCTCGCGCTTCCCTCCCGCCACGCCCTCCACTAATCCTTCTGACGCGGTGGGCCCGGGAAGTACCGAATTCACCGTCACATTCGTGCCGGCCGTGGTTTCCGCCATTCCTCTGGCGATCGATAATTGAGCTGTCTTGGTCATGCCGTAATGAATCATCTCGGCCGGAATCTGCAGCGCCGATTCGCTCGATATGAAAATAATCCGTCCCCAGTTTCTTTGCTTCATCCGAGGCAGATAATGCCGGCTCAGGCGCACTCCGCTCATAACGTTCACTTGGAAAATATGAAGCCAATCCTCGTCCGGAATCTGCTCGAACGGCTTGTTCTCAAAAATGCCTAGATTGTTCACGAGAATATCGAGATCGGGGAAACGGGTGCTCGCTTCCCGGGCGCCATCCGCAGTTCCAAGATCCGCCGCAAGGCCGTGAATCTCGCCATGAGCTTCCCGAAGCTTGGCGATGGCTGCGTCCACCCGTTCCCTGGTGCGCCCATTGACGATCACGGCGGCGCCTTCCCTCGCCAGCGCCTCCGCGATCGCATAGCCGATTCCGGCCGTAGATCCAGTAACGAGAGCGCGCTTGCCATCGAGTTGCAGATCCATAAGTCCTCGCCTTCAAGATTAAAGTTCGGCAGATCCCAGGGCGGATCCCCTGATCCGCCTCGGATGGGCTGCCCTGTGGGTCCGTCCGGCTCCTGCTAGCGCATCGCTCGCTCGTCGCGACTGTGCCGCAGGCATTCCTCAATCCTGTCCGGCAACCCGGCCAGCTTCTCGCGATCGTTTGGATCGTCAAACGCCCAAGCCGGAATATTTTCCGCCAACCGCTGCGCCTGCCGGAAGTTCGCCAGCGCCGCCCGCCACTCTGCGGAATCTCCCGCTCCGCCTTTCGCGGCTATCTCGCGGTAGACATCGCCGAGTTCAAAACAATCCAGGGCAAAGCTCACGCTCTCATCCATATTCCGCGGATCGCGCGCGTGCAGCGCGGCCCCCGCCGATGCGGCTTGCTGCTCGAAGCTCAACGCTTCGTTCAAAGCTCCTGCTCGGGATCGGAACACACCGCCAATCCGGAGCACATTCTCAAGCTCCGACTGCGCGCGGAAATCGTGCGGATCTGCCGCCGCCACTTGACGCCGCAACGCGATCGCACGGTTTAACGATTCCCATCCTTCCTGTTCGTGCCGCAGCTCATGCAAACACCAGCCCTGCTCGACCAGGTCGAATGACAGATCCATTTGCGCCGTTGGACTCTGAGGCTGCGCCGCCACTCTGGCTTCATCGATCTCCACCGCTTTCCGTCCGTGCGCCAGAGAATCACTGTAGTCGCCCAACGCATAATACACATCGGCAATGTGCTTTTCTACCAGCGCAACATTTCTGCGATCCTGCGCTGAATGGTTCGGCAGGCCCTCCAGTTTCGTGTAATCGGCAAGAGCCGCCTTCCAAATTGGCAGCGCCTCGAAAAATTTCTGCTGCTCGGTCTTGGCGAAAGCGAGATAAAAATGAGCCAGCGCCCGATCTTTCAATCCTTCATCTCCGGAGCTCGTTCGCGCGATGTCTTCAAACAGCGAAACCGCTTCCTGCTGTATGTCGAGCACTCGCCGGAGGCGCGTTCGCGGCGAAAGCACCGCGATGTCATTGTCCACCAGCGCGAGCGATCGTTTTACATCCCGATTAGAGGGATCGCTGCTGCGCAGATCCTCCAGTAGCGCCCGCGCCTTGCTGTAGCTCTCGAGCGCCCCTTGCCGATTCCCCACGTTCGCCTGCTCCAAATCGCCTTGCGCGGCGGCGATCTTCATATATGCCTTCGCCAATTCGAGAGTGAGCGCCGGGTCGTGCCCGCGATTCTTGACCAGCGTATTCAGGTATTCAAGGCCGCGCGCCGTCAGCAGCTCGCGCGCCCGGCTCGAGCCCGGCAGATCTTCGATCGCGTCATCCAGCTCGAACACCACTGAATGCGCTAACTGCCGCACCTGCTGGAAACGCATGTCCGCCTGTTGTTTCTCACGCCAAATGAGAATGCCTGAAACGCTTAAGCCGACGAACGCGATAGCCGCCGCGACCACCGCCCAGCGGTTGCGCTTCGCAAACTTGCTGAAGCGATAAACGAATGTATCCGGCGCGGCATGGACGGGAAATCCATCCAGAAAATCCATGACGTCCTGGCAGAATGCGTCCACCGTGTTATATCTGCGCTCCGGTTCTTTACGCAGCGCCATCATCACAATGTTTTCCAGGTCCGGTGGAATGCTCGCGGTCAGTTCGCGCAACGGAATGGGCGCCTCTTCGAGAGTCGACTGAAAAGCCGCCGCCGTGCCTTCCTGCTCCCCGTAG
>JBAUUG010000512.1:0-2739 GCA_049582585.1 Bryobacteraceae bacterium
CCCGAATTGACTTCAGTTAACTGTTTTCGCATGTTGCTTCCATTCCTTTTCTCTTCCTTCTTGTCGGATGATCGCCGACAATTAAATTTCCCTGCCGGCGACAATTAAAATTCCCGGCAACGGCAGCATGTAAACCATCCAGGTCAGAAGACTTGTATGGTGACCGATCAGCAGGTGAAGCGACTGTGGCGACTAGCGCAGCAGAAGTTGTCGTTGGAAGTCGCCGCAGCGAAGGCGGGAATGGACCCGAAAACGGCGCGGAAGTACCTGCGCGGGCGACGGCTGCCGAGCGAGATGCAGCAAAAGCACACGTGGCGCACGCGCCCCGATCCATTCGTTGATGTTTGGGATGAGATTGAGCAGCGCTTGAGGATAGAGCCCGGTCTGCAGGCCAAGACTGTGTTGGAGTACCTGCAGCACAGGGAGCCAGGCCGGTTTAGCGATGGACAGGTTCGGACGTTGCAGCGCCGGATGAAGAACTGGCGGGGTCTCGAAGGCCCTCCTCGGGAGGTGTTCTTCGCTCAGGATCACGATCCAGGCGAGCTGTGCCAGTCTGACTTCACGCACTGCCGGGAGCTGGGGATCACGATCAACGGGCAGGGGTTTCCGCATCTGATTTATCACTTCGTGCTCAGCTATTCAAACTGGGAGACGGGCACAATCTGTTATTCGGAAACGTTTGAAAGCCTCAGCGAGGGTTTGCAGAACGCGCTCTGGGAGCTGGGCGGCGTACCCAGCGAACATCGTTCTGACCGGATGAGCGCCGCCGTAAACAACCTGGTTGACACCAGGGAGTTCACGCGGGCATTCGAAGCGCTGCTACGGCATTACGGGCTCACGGGGCAGAAGATTCAGGCGGGTCAGGCGCACGAGAACGGTGACATTGAGCAGCGGCACTACCGCTTTAAGCAAGCCGTGGATCAGGCTTTGATGATGCGCGGCAGCCGCGATTTTGCAACAGTAACGGCTTACGACCAGTTCTTGCGCAAGCTGTTTACAAGGATAAACGCGGGCCGTCGGGAGCGGCTCGCGGAAGAACTGTCGCAGCTTCGGCCATTGCCTGAACGGCGCCTGGATTCCATGCGCCGCGAACACGTCAGAGTGAGTCCGGGAAGTCTGATCCACGTTCACCGAAACACATACTCGGTGCACAGCCGGTTAATTGGTGAGATGGTGGAAGCTCGAATCAAGTCCGACACCGTTGAGGTCTGGTATGGCGATCGCAAGCTGGAAGAGCTAGCCAGGCTGCGTGGCCGGAGTAAACATCGTGTCGATTATCGGCACATTATCGACTGGCTCGTGCGGAAACCCGGCGCCTTCGAGCACTATAGGTATCGGGAGGACCTGTTTCCGACAAGTTGGTTCCGGCTAGTTTATGATGCGCTCCGGGAAGAACACGGACCGAGACGAGGCGCAAAAGAATATCTTCAAATCTTGGCGCTCGCGGCCCAGCGGGGCGAGGCGTTGGTGGAAGAGACGATTCGAGTGCTACTCGGCCGGCGCGATCCGCTGAATGCGCAGAGCATCGCTAGCTTAACGGAGCAAGGGGCTCCTCCGCTGTTCACCACCGTGGAAGTTGATCCGGTATCGCTGGCCGTGTTTGATGAACTGCTCGGCGGCGAAGAGGCCGCAGCATGACGACAGCGGTTACCGATGTGAAGGCGGCACTCACAGAAGGACTGACCGAACTGCGCTTGCCCACGGTCCGGCATTGTTATGAAGAAACGGCTCGGTTGGCGGAACGCGAAACTCTGAGTTATGAACGCTACCTATTACAGTTGGTAACGCGCGAGTGCGAAGACCGTCAGCGCAAGCGCATCCAACGACTGCTGAGCCAATCCCGTATTCCCGCCGAGAAAGCACTGGCGAACTTCAGCCTGAAGCGTTTGCCGCCCAAGGTGGCGTTAGTAACCAAAACCTTATTAGAAGGTGAGTTTCTGGACCGACGAGAGAACGTGCTCGCTTTCGGCAATCCAGGCAGCGGCAAGACTCACTTGCTGTGTGCTATTGGCCAGGAGCTGATCGCGCGAGGGCGCCGCATCTACTTTACGACTTCGGCCCTGCTTGTTCAGGATCTGCTCGTGGCCAAACGCGATCTGAAGCTGAGCCGGTTCATCAAACGCCTGGCGTCGTTCGAAGGCCTGATCATCGATGATCTCGGCTACGTGCAGCAGAGCCGTGAAGAAATGGAAGTCCTGTTCACGCTGCTCGCCGAGCGATACGAACGTGGCAGCGTTCTGATCTCGAGCAATCTGCCGTTCTCTAAGTGGGAAGGCATCTTCAAAGATCCGATGACGACAGCTGCGGCGATTGATCGCCTCGTGCATCATTGCGTCATTCTTGAGTTGAATATCCCCAGCTACCGAGTCGAGCAGGCCAAAAAAGCAAAAGCCGAACCGTCGACCGAATAAAATTTTGCCTGTGGAAATGACGGCCTGATGGAAAGCACACCCCGCTTTCCACAGTCCTTGGAAATCGCTTCGCGATTCCCACATTCCACACAGGCCGACGGCGAGAGCGGATGGAAAAGTGGAAAACCAAAAGCAGGTTTCCCACTTTCCCACCGCCCCGATTCTCTTTCTCTCTAAACCAAAACAACTACAGCTTACCCGCGAGCCAGCGCGTCGGGAAAAATAGTTGTCGTCAAACGGAAAAAATACTTGACGCCGAACAATATTCGATGGCTGTGGCCGTTAGCGGTCCGTATGCGCGGCGTAAAGCCTCCTCGTTATCCAACGT
>JBAUUG010000513.1:0-10012 GCA_049582585.1 Bryobacteraceae bacterium
CACGAAATGCTTTAATAGAGGTGTAGCGTCGAACCGAAAGTGGGCGGAAAGCCCACTTTTTTATTGGGCTGGAACAAAGATGCCTGTCGTACAGGAAACGGGAGTTATCTCGAAAATCACCGAGTTAGCCGAGAAAGCGGCCATGGGAGCCGGCGTGGAAATCGCGGAAGTGCAGTTGCGCGGCGCCGGGCGGGCTCGTTTGCTGCGCGTGTACATCGACAAACCCGGCGGAGTTACTCATGGCGATTGCGAGATCATCTCTCAAGATTTGAGCAAGTTGCTGGACGAGGAGGATGCTGTCCCTGGCGAGAGTTACACGCTGGAGGTCAGTTCTCCCGGCATCGACCGGAAATTATCCAAGCCGAGAGATTTCGAGCGAGTAATCGGCCAGAAAATTCGGCTGGCCGTCCGGGACCCCATCGAAGGCCAGACGCACTTCGAAGGGAAGCTAGGGCGTATCGCCGATGACACCCTACAAGTGGAAATCGCGCCAGGCCATTCAGTCGAGGTTCCCTTGCGCCAGGTGCAGAAGGCGAAGTTGAAGTTCGAGTGGTAAGCCGCCCGGCTTTTCGCGCACGCTAAAAGATCCAGTTTTTCACTTTGAAGAGGTTTTCACGTGGCTTCGATCTATCAGTCTATTGAGATGTTGAGCAAGGAAAAGGGCATTGATCCTCAAATCGTTCTGGACGCCGTCAAGGACGCGATGCTCGCGGCGGCTCGCAAGCACTTCCGTTCAACGGAAGACCTGATCGCCGACCTGGACGAGAGCACCGGCAACATACAAATCTATAGCGTTAAGCAGGTCGTCGAGGCAGTCGAAGATCCTTCCAAGCAAATCACCCTTCCAGCCGCCAAGAGGATCAACGAAGGCGCCGAGATCGGATCCGAAGTCCGCGAGCCGAAACCGACCGACGTGCTGGGGCGCATCTCCGCTCAGACCGCGAAGCAGGTCATTCTTCAGAAGGTTCGCGAGGCTGAGCGCGATAGCGTCTTCTCCGAGTTTCAGGGCCGTCAAGGCGAGATGGTGAGCTGCGTCATCAAACGGCTCGAGCTTCAGGATTACATCGTCGAAATGGGTAAAACCGAGGCGCGTCTAACGAAAAAAGAGCAGTCTCGCGTCGAGACTTTCAGTGTCGGCGACCGCGTTCGCTGCGTAATCAAGGGAGTCGAGCGCGGCGGCAAGAACTCCGGCGTGGTCGTGTCGCGTGCGGCGCCCGAATTGGTGATGCGCCTCTTCGAGCAGGAGGTTCCGGAGATCTATGACGGCACCGTCTCCATCAAAGCGTGTGCCCGTGAAGCCGGCGAGCGGACCAAAATCGCAGTCTTCAGCCGCGATCGCGACGTGGATTGCGTGGGCGCATGCGTGGGCATGAAGGGCATGCGCGTGCAATCGATCATCCGCGAGCTTCGCGGTGAAAAGATCGATATCATCGAGTTCTCGGACGACCCCATTCAGTATGTAACCAAGGCCCTCAGCCCCGCCAAAATTTCCCGCGTCACCATTGTTGAGGGGGCTGAAAAACACATGGAAGTGGTCGTCGACG
Organism: Bryobacteraceae bacterium; assembly: GCA_049582585.1. Classification (GTDB taxonomy): domain Bacteria; phylum Acidobacteriota; class Terriglobia; order Bryobacterales; family Bryobacteraceae; genus Bog-105. The sequence continues at coordinate 1,545 of JBAUUG010000513.1, forward strand.
ATCTGCAATTGTCGCTCGCCATCGGCAAGCGCGGTCAAAATGTCAGACTGGCCGCCAAGCTGATCGGCTGGAAGATTGATATCAAGAGCGAGGAAGAAAAGCGTCGCGAGCTGGAATCCCGCATGGGTGATATGGTGATCTCGGGCGCGCCCGTTTCGGTGCTGATGGATCATGGTTTGGGCGAGGCCATCCTTGAGAAACTCGTTGGCGCCGGCATCGGAACGGTGGAACGTCTCGGCTCCATGACCCCGGAGGAGCTGGAAGCCATTCCGGATATCGATGAGGCCGTGGTCAGCGAAATTCAAGGGTCGGTGGTATCGTTCTACAGTCAATATGAGGATGAGCAGAGCGAAGCGGCGCCCGCGGATGCGGAAAGCGTAGAGACCGCGATTGATGTGAGCGGCGAAGCTGGCGAGGCGAGCGGCTTCGCGGAAACGGATATCCCGGCGGCGTTCGAGAATATCGAGACCGGAGTGCTCGAACGCGACTTGGCGACCCATGAAGCGGCGCTTCTCGATGAAACTGACGAAGGTGATGTTCTGGATTTGGGAAAAGTGGAAGGCCTGTCCGCTGCGCCCTCCACGCTGAGGGACGTGGTTGGTTCGGGGGAAACCCCGGAAGCCAATGAATCTGATACCATGGAAAAACCTCGGTAGTAGGCCACAAGTCCCCGTAATGTAAGGAGTTATCCAGCAGTCTGTTCTATGAAGAAAATAAGAATTAACGAGTTGGCGCGCGAGCTTGAAGTGAAACCTGGCGTGATCATCGACCTGCTGCCCGAATTGGGGGTACACGAGAAGAAGACGCATTCCAGCTCGGTTGACGAAGACGTCGCGATCGTCCTCAGAGAGCGCCTGACTGGCTCGGGTGCACCCGAAATGTCAGAGAACGGTCACCATCACGAAGCTGAAGCTCCCATCGCCGCTGCCGTGCCTGAGGCCGCGCCCATTCAACCCCCGTTGCGTGCGCCCGCCCAAGCCGCGCCTGCGCCATCCGAAACAACCCCGGCGCGCGAAACAATCGCGCCGCCGGAACCGAGCCGGGAGCGTGAGCGACCCCTTACCGCCGCGGCGCCCCCGAGCGAAGCTCCACCCGCTCCGCCCACCGAAACCGAACGCCCAATTCCAAAGTTCCAGCCCCTGCGCCCTCCCATGGGCGGTGCGATCCATCCCCCGCTTGCGCATTCCACGGCGCAAACCTCGGCTGGTCCCATAAATCGAACCATCTCTATTCCCGCGCGCCCCGTGCCTTCTCCTGCGCCAAGGCTCGCTTCGTCCGCTCCGGTCGCGCCCCCCATCGGTCCCCACCAGCCTTTGCCCGCCGAGGCCCCACGGCCTCCCGTTGAAACTGCGCCGGCTGCCCAAACGCCAACGTTGGAAACTCCTCAAGCACGCCCTCAGCAAGCGCCGACGCACATGGTAGCTCCGGGTTCTGCTCCGTCATCCGCACAGTTAGGTCCAGCAACTCCCGGCACGCCTGCGCCTGCGCGTCCTATTCCGCCGCGGCCTTCTTCTCCGGGGCTCACTCCGGGGACGCCGATTGCTCCTCGTCCCGCTAGCACGCGCCCCTTGGTTGGCCAGCCCGCGGCCAGGCCGACAGTTCCGCCGCGTCCCGATTTAGTGCAGCGTCTCAAACAACAGACCCAGCCCCGGCCTACTCCCTCAGCTCCGGCAGCCCCTCGGCCCGGAGCCCCTGGCCGTCCATCGCCCGCGCCCGGTCAACCGCTCTATCGCGGCCCGGTGCGTCCAGGGCAACCACTGATGCGTGGACCGGGCGCTCCCGGCGGACCTGGACAAACAGGATTGCGCAGGCCAGGTCTTCGACCGATGCACGCGACCACTCCTCTGCGCGCCGAGCCTGCTACCCCGCTCCCCGGCGAACAACAGAGGCGTCACCAAGCCAAGCCCGGCCTGCGCCAGCCCATCCGCAAGCGCGAGGATCTCGAAGAAGGCATTCTCCGCCAGCGCGTTTCCAAGCGCTCCCTGGAACAGGTACCGCCGCCCATTGATCGCGAGATCATGGTGTCGGAGGGCATCACCGTCAAGGAGCTTTCCGAAAAACTTGGCGTCAAAGCGAATTTAGTCGTCAAGAAGCTGGTTGAGAAAAAGATTTTCGCCACTATCAACCAGACCCTGGACGTGAAATTGGCCGAGCAGCTCGCCCGCGAGTTTGGCGCATCGACAAATCAGGTCAGCTACGAGCAGGAGAGTACGCAGGACATCGTACTTGCCGAAGAGACGGCCGATTTCGTGAGGCGCGCTCCTGTGGTGACCATCATGGGTCACGTGGACCACGGCAAGACGTCGCTGCTCGATTCAATCCGCCAGACAAATGTAGCTGGCCGTGAAGCCGGGGGCATCACGCAGCATATCGGCGCCTACCACGTCGAGAAAAACGGCCGAAAAATCGTATTCATCGACACTCCGGGCCACCAGGCGTTCACGCGCATGCGCGCTCGCGGCGCGAAGGTCACCGACATTGTCGTGCTGGTGGTCTCAGCCGACGATGGAGTTATGCCTCAGACGCTCGAAGCCATCGATCATGCGAGAGCTGCGGCCGTTCCCATGGTCGTCGCAATCAACAAGATCGATAAGCCGGATGCGCAGCCGGAGCGCGTCAAGCAGCAGCTCGCCGATCGCGGCCTCTTAGCGGAAGATTGGGGCGGCGACGTTGTCATGGTTCCCGTCTCCGCGAAAACCGGCCAGAATCTTGATCTACTACTGGAAATGATCCTGCTGGTCGCCGACATCCAGGACCTCAAAGCGAATCCCGGCAGGCCGGCCATCGGCACGGTGCTTGAGGCCAAGCTGGATAAAGGCCGCGGTCCCGTTGCTACCATGCTGGTCCGCAACGGAACTCTACGGGTGGGTGACTTCTTCATCTGCGGTGCGCTTTTCAACAAAGTTCGCGCCATGTTTGACGATCGCGGCAATCCCGTCAAAGAAGCCGAGCCATCCATGCCTGCCGAAGTCATCGGATTGGAAGCTCTGCCGGAAGTGGGCGATACCTTCCAGGTTGTCTCCGATACCTCGAAGGCCAAGCAGATCGTCGTCTATCGTGAAGCCAAGGCGCGCGACTTGGCTATGGCGAAGGGCGCTCGCGTCGCTACCCTCGATTCACTCCGTCAGCAGTTCAAAGAAGGCGAGCTGAAGGATCTGAATCTCGTCATCAAGGCGGATGTGGGCGGAACGGCGGAAGTTTTGTCTGACACGTTGCAGCAATTGTCAACCGATAAGGTTCGTGTCCGCGTTCTTCGCGCGGCAATCGGGGCAATCACCGAAGATGACGTGCTGTTAGCATCGGCATCTGACGCCATGATCATCGGTTTCAATGCGCGGCCCGAGCGGAATGCGCAAGCCATAGCCGAGCAGCAGAAGGTCGACATTCGCCTTCACAGCATCATCTACGAGCTGATCGATGAAGTCAGGCTCGCCATGACAGGCTTGCTCGAACCCGTCTACAAGCAGACCATCCAAGGCCACGCGGAAGTCCGCGAGACTTTCAAGATCAGCAAAGTTGGCACGGTGGCCGGTTGCTATGTCGCCGATGGCGTCATGCGCCGCGATAGTCAGATACGCGTAGTGCGCGATGGCGATGTAGTTCATACCGGACGCATAGAAGCTCTCAAGCGATTTAAGAATGACGCCAGCGAGGTGAAAAATGGCCTCGAGTGCGGCATCTCACTCGCAAACTTTAATAACGTGCTGGCCGGTGACGTGCTCGAGGCGTTCACCATGGAGCGTATCGCCCCCGAATTGCCGGTTCAGTAGCGCGGCCCGGCTGCATTATGGCCGTAATCGGAATTCTGACGATTGAGATTCACGTCGAGGATTCGCATTCGCTTAAAGATAAGCGGCATGTCGTGAAAAGCCTGAAGGACAGGCTGCGCGACCGCTTCAACGTCTCGGTGGCCGAGATCGATCATCTCGATTCCTGGCAGAATTCGGTTATTGCGGCGGTCACTGTCTCCAAAGATCGCGTCCGCGCGGAACAGGTTTTGCAAGCGGTCGAGGCCCATTCAGCCAGCGTGCTGGGCGGGGCTCTCGCTGGAACCAGCATCGAGTGGATCTGCTGATTCCGCCGCCGTACACTCAGATTGGAGGCCCAAAATGGATAATCACCGAGCACAGCGCGTTTCGGAAGCATTGCGCGAAGAACTCGGCGAAATGATCGCTTATGAGCTTTCCGATCCACGCATCGGCGACGCGGTTGTTACCGAGGTTTTAGTTTCGCCGGACATGAGGCACGCGCAGGTCCGGCTGCACCTTAGCAGCGACGCGAGCGAGCAGGAACAGAGTATCCGCGCACTCGATGGCGCTCGTCACTTCCTGCGCCGCCGGCTCGCTGAGAGGCTTAGCCTCTATCGACTGCCGGAGCTGCACTTCGAGCCGGATCTCTCCTCAGCGGTCACTGGTAGGATGGAGCATCTGCTCAAGCGCGCTCGCCGCGGCCGTCCTCGCGATGAGGAACACTCGGCGCCATAAATCTTCTATATGTCTCTGAACAGACCAAAAGCCTCATGCGCCTGGCGCCCGTAGGCGGCAGGTTCATCGACGCCTGCCGCCGGCGGACCACTGATGTTCGCCCAGTCTGGTTCATGCGCCAGGCGGGCCGCTATCTCAAGCCCTATCGTGACATTCGGGCGAAACGCGGCATCCTCGAAATCTGCAAAAACCCGGAGCTGGCCGCGACGGTCACTCTGCAACCGGTCGAGATCCTTGATGTAGATGCGGCGATAATTTTCGCCGATCTGCTCCTGCCCTTGGAGCCCATGGGACTCAAGCTGGAATTCATAGCGGGTGAAGGGCCATCCATCGACAATCCAATCACGGAGCCGGAAGACATCGACGCCTTATCCACCGATCGGACAGACGATCTGGGCTACGTCGGCGAATCGATTCAACTTGTCACGCGCGCTCTTGCGGGCCGTGTCCCCGTAATCGGGTTCGTCGGAGCTCCGTTCACGCTCGCCAGCTACATGGTGGAAGGCGGCCCGTCCAAAACTTTCCTGAAGACCAAGAAACTGATGTTCGGCAATGAAAGCATGTGGCGCCGGCTGATGGGCAAACTGGTGGACGTCTTGGGTGATTTCGCCGGGTTGCAGATCGGTGCCGGAGCACGAGCCATTCAAGTATTCGATAGCTGGGTGGGCGCGCTGAGCCCCGAAGACTACGTCCGCTATGTGCAGCCTTATTCGCGCGCGCTGATCGAACGCATTCGCGTTCCGGGTGTGCCCGTCATTCACTTCGGAACTGGTACCGGCGGTTTTTTCCGTGAATTGCATGCCGCCGGCGGTGACGTGCTCGGAGTGGATTGGCGCGTCAATATCGATCAAGTCTGGATGGATATCGGCTACCGTTCCGCGGTTCAGGGAAACCTGGATCCCGCGGCTCTCTTTGCCCCGCTTTCCGAGCTGCGTACCAAAGTGACTGACCTGCTGAGGCGCACAGGCACTCGTCCTGGCCATATTGTGAATCTCGGGCACGGGATTTTGCCGGAAACGCCGGTCGAGAACGTCAAGGCCGTGGTCAAAATCGTGCGCGATTTCCATACTGCGAAGAGTGCCTGACGCAAACGTAGTTATCATCGGAGGCGGTGTCTCGGGCCTCTCCGCTGGTTATTTTCTGAGCCAGCTCGGAATTCGCTCAACGCTCATTGAAAAATCGCCCCGGCTCGGCGGCCTGATAAAGACCGATGTCATTGAGAAATGCCTGCTGGAGGCAGGCCCGGACAGCTTCATCGCAGCCAAACCGGCGGTCACGGAGCTGGCGCAAGAACTCATCGATCTGCGCGACCAAATCATTGGCTCAAATGACGAGCGGCGGCGAATCTTTGTGGTTCGTGGAGGAAAGCTTGTCGCAATGCCGCGAGGAATGGTCATGATGGCGCCTGGTCAATGGATGCCCACTCTGCGGTCTCCGCTGTTCAGCATTCAAACCAAGCTGCGCTTCTTCACGGAAACCTTCTCTAAGCCTGTTGAGCGGCTTAACGATGTTTCGGTCGCTGAATTTGTCAGAGATCACTTTGGAAATGAAGTGCTCCAGTATGTGGCCGAGCCGCTGCTTTCCGGCGTGTACGGCGGCGATTCGGCTCACTTGAGCGCGCAGAGCGTGCTGCCCAGATTTATCGAGTACGAGCGGAAATACGGAAGCTTGATTCGAGGCGTCCGTCATCAGATCCAGCGAACACCCCCCCATAGCAGCATTTTTTTGTCCTTCCGGGATGGCATGCAAACGCTTACCGACACGCTGGCTCACGCAGCCGCGCCTCACATGCAGGTAATCCACGCCGAGGCGAGCCGTGTAGAGAGATCCGCAACCGGTTGGCTGATCGACGCCGGTGACCAGCGCGTCGAAGCGGATCGGCTTATCCTCGCTTGTCCTGCGTATGCCTGCGCGAGGCTGCTGGAACACACCGCACCCTCGCTCGCGACGGAGCTAGGCGCAATTCGCTACTCCTCCGCGATTCTCGTCAACCTGGTTTATGAACGAAGCAGATTAGAGCATCCGCTGAATGGGTTCGGTTTCCTGGTCCCGCGCGGCGAGCGCCGCACCGTCGCGGCAGCTACTTGGAGCAGCACGAAATTCTCGAATCGCGTGCCCCCGCGGTTGGCTGCTCTGAGAGCGTTCATCGTCGAGCCCGAGGCCACCGAGCTGTTGAAGGCCCCGAAAGAAACGCTGGTAGGAGCCGTTCGTACGGAATTCGCAACAATCATGGGAATTGATGCATCGCCGCTGCTCTCAACTGTGCAACCTTGGCCTCAATCGATGCCGCAGTACGACGTGGGGCACCAGCAGCGGTGCGAAAGGATATTTCAGCTGACAGCTGAGTGTCCCGATCTGCATCTGACAGGAAACGCCTACCAAGGCGTCGGCATTCCCGATTGCATTCGGATGGCCAAAGAAACGGCGAAAGAAGTCGCGCGCGGAATCGGCGCCGAACAGTTTTCGTGAACAGATTTTCACTAAACATTTGTGTTTTGAATGAACCCCGATGCGAGTCTCATAAATGCGGGACAAGATCTGCAAATTCAACTACAGGAACATAGCAGGAGGAGAGTAATTATGAAGTTGTTTGTCGGGGCAATGTTGGCTGCCCTTATCGCCATCCCGGCGTTTGCGAAAGACGATGCCGCCCAGCGACTACAGAACGCAACGGAAGACTTGAACGCGATGATGAACGCGTCGGACAAAGGAATTCCGCAGGACCTGTTGGGTAAGGCATCCTGCGTGGTCGTGATTCCGAATTTGAAGAAGGGCGGCTTTATCGTGGGCGCGGAGTACGGAAAGGGCTTCTTCAGCTGCCGCAAACCGAGCGGCGTGGGCTGGAGCGCGCCTGGCTCGATCCGAATTTCCGGCGGCAAGTTCGGCCTTCTCATAGGAGGAGCTGAGACTGACGTGATCATGCTGGTCATGAATGAGACCGGCATGAACCATCTGATTAGCGATAAATTCCAGATGGGCGGCGAAGCCTCTGCTGCGGCCGGTCCCGTGGGGCGGGATTCGTCGGCCATGACAGATGCCGAATTGCACGCAGAGATTTTGACCTACTCGCGGTCGCGCGGCCTCTTTGGAGGACTTGATCTAAGCGGCGCGGCGGTGACGGAGGACAAGGAATCGAATCGCGAATTGTACGGCAGCGACATGAGCAACAAAGATATCCTCAATGGCGAGCCCCATACTCCTGCTGCAGCCAGAACATTCGTCCACACCCTGGATCGGATTTCTTCCCGCAAGTAGCTGTTCTGACATCGTCAATCAAGCCACCTGGTTCAACACGCCAGGTGGCTTTTCTATGTCTGCTCCTTCCTTCGAGCGACAATAGGAGTTGCACCAAAACCCCGACGGCAAACTCAGGATAGCCTTGATTTATGGCGGCCGGTCCGGCGAGCATGAGATCTCGGTTCGCTCCGCCGAGTCGGTCAGACAAGCACTAAACCCGTCCAAGTACGACGTTTCTGAGTATTTCATTGACAAGCGAGGCAAATGGCTACCTTCGCCTCTATTGCCCGAACCGGACGAAAACCCCGGCATAGATGCCGCTATTCCTATGCTTCACGGAACGTTCGGGGAGGACGGCACGATTCAAGGCCTGCTGGAGCTTGCCGAGATTCCTTACGTGGGCGCCGGCGTTCTAGCTTCGGCGGTTTCGATGGACAAGGCCATAACGAAACGCCTCTGCATGCAAGCGGGCCTTCCGGTGGTTGAATACGTTGTTCTCACTAAAGGGCACTTCGATCCTGAATGCCTTCCCCTGCCTTTCGATTTTCCGGTTTTTGTGAAGCCCGCGAATCTCGGCGCGTCCGTGGGGATTAGCAAATCTAAAAACTGTCGCGAATTGAAAGAAGCCCTCCAGCTTGCCGCCCGATATGACCGGAAAATTATCGTGGAGCGGGGCGTTCAGGGCAGGGAATTCGAATGCGCCGTTCTCGGAGGCGATGAGCCGATGGCCTCCGCCCCCTGCGAGAT
>JBAUUG010000514.1:0-2935 GCA_049582585.1 Bryobacteraceae bacterium
TCCTTATACCGGACCAGAATCGCGGCAATGCCGGGGAGATCCGCCGGACCCAAGGAAGCAAGCTCAAATGGCCCAGCGCGGAAAGAGGATAGCAGCAATCCCACTGCCCGAGAGGATGCCCGCAACAGCCAGGCTGCTTCAGTGATCACCGGCCAACAAGTGATCAGCGGCCCTCTGATGTGTCGAAGCTGCTCCGTGCAAGCGTCATGATATTCGTCCGATGCAGAGAGGATGGCTACAATCGGGCCGGTGTCCACTAAAACACTGGTCACGAGCGGCCGAAGCTTTCGAGATGTTTTGGATTCGTGCTGAGGTCCGGACCGGCTCCGCGCACTGCTCCGATCAATCCGGCGTTCCTGGCGCGCTCATATGCGGTAATTCCCTCGTCCTCGGCCGCAAACTGCCGTTCAACTGCTCCTCGAATAATATCGGACTCACGCGTACCGCTTCGATGCGCAGCCGCCTTGATTCGTCGCCGGAGTTTAGCGGTGAGCCGGACGGTAATTCGGCAGTTTTCCATTTCTGTCTGACATTCTAGCAGGATTGTCGGACATCTGGGAAAGTTTAGGTTTCTGCTGTCAATCCTTGGAGCGCTATTGGGAACTGCATTCGGGGACGAAAGAAGTTTAGCGTCTGGCACTTGGCGAATGACCACGCGGACACTTCTCGAGGTACGACGTAATCCGTCCAGGTGACCGTATAGGGGGATGCAAGCGGGCTTGCGGGGACTGACCGCACCTGGATTACATTGGTGGCTGAATCGCCGACAAGCAGCGAGGCAAGCTCCCGCGCATGGGTCGAAACACACGAGGTCAGGTCACGCTTTTATCGGTCGCGTGTGCTGATCAGCGGGGTAAGGTTGCGTTTAGCCCTTTTCTTATGAGCTTCGGCGATAAAATCGTCTGTCCGTCGCAGCGACGAGGCGGCGGAGCGCGTTGTAAATCTTCTTTGCTGGTTCACGATGGCGCGAGAGCCAGACGAGAACGGAGACGAGGGTGAGGCCGCCGGCGGGATATCCAAGCTTAATGAGCAGCGCCTTAACATGCTGCGCGTCAACGGCTGCGTAGCCGTGGCGGGCGTAGATTGCAGCCGCGAAGACCATGACCGTAACGACGCCCGTGCGTACATGGTTTGCTAGCGAGGATACTCCGAATTCCCGACTTAGATCAAGGAAACCCCGAAATGGCTTTTCAATCGAGATGTCGTTTGCCTTCCAGTAGAAAATCAGCAGATGCTGTGAACGAAGGAGTCCTGTTCGTCGTCGAATGTAGGGTTCCCACGCGTTTCCCTCAAGCAGCCGGGTGTATCTCAGATCTGGGCTCGCTGATCGGGCTTGGAGCGACACGGGTGTGATCACGAACGCGTTAAGCGTCCCAATCGGGACTATTTTCTCTTGGAGACTCGCCCAGTCCTTCGCCTCTTGGGCTTCGCGTATGTCCGCAACGCGGAAATCCATGATGGCGCCGTTCTCAGCGAACAGCGTTCGCTTCTGCACCCAGCGGCGGCCGAGTTGTCCGATGGGGAAGCGAAGCCTGAGATACTGTTCATCGTCGCGCATGAGCGCCGATGCCAGCTCGAGTTTCCAAACGGAACAGGCGTTGGCTCTATCTGTCCACTCTGCCACTTCTTTTGACTTCTGGGTATGAATGCGGCCAACCGTTAGGTTCTGGATGCCACCGTAGGAGATCTGCGTTCCTTGGACCAAGACGGGCTCTCCGAACACGAGCGGCGCTGTGTCGTTACGGAGTAGCAGATCATGCAGGTCTTCGACGCCGCTTTCGCGAACAATAAAGGGAAGTGCGAGTAGAAAAGCAGTAAGCCCATCTTCTTCCGCCTTGACGCGCAGCCCCACATCGAACTGGCAGTAGTGCCCCCAAAATCCTGGAAGGACCCACAGGTTGAGGTGACAAGTGGTCACGCTAAGCGCTCTATTGTCGCGGTCTTTTACGACCGCAAAGTACGCCATGTTCCCCCTTCGGAGTCACCAGCATGCGCCCGAGGATAGCCTGCACGAATCATAGGTACAGGAACGATTGTGGTGGGCGCACGCCATACGTCTTTCCTAGATCGAGCGGCTCCGCATATAAGCGGACACTGCCGATCGCGATCGCATGGCCGACGTTTCGCCCAGCGAAGTAGGCAAAGAACACGTCGCGGCCGATCCCTGCCTGTGCCTCGGTGCGCTCCCATAAGGCGTCCACGTCATCCGTGATAACCTCTTCCACGCTGAATTCCCCGACGACCCGCCCAACGGGGCTAGTGATGTAAACGACGACGACTTGGACCTCATGCCGGAAAATGTTGCGGCGGAACTCAAAACGTTTTTTTCCTGAAAAGATCGCTTCTGCGTACACCGGCTTAAGCGACAAAAGCGCGTGGGTCGGCTTCGGCGAGTCCGAGGATAGTACGGAACTGGTCTTTCGTGATCGGCTCGAAGCCTCGCGGAGCAGATTCGGTATCCCGGATAACCCCATGATCGATCAACTCCTTCATGTTGGGCCGTTTATTGAATGAATAAGCGTAAAGAAACTCGACGATGAACGGGCGGCTGTACCGTTTGTGGTCCCACCATTCAAATAGTTCCTTGTCACTGAAGACACTGCGCTTGCGACAAAGGCTGACGAAATGTGCGGCGTCGCGGATCTTGAAGTGAACGTTTTCCAGAACGCCGACTGTGGTTAAAACGCTCTTGTAGTAGCCGCCCGTTCGGTAAAAGACGATCGCGTCGCCCCGCCGCAGATCCCGGTTGATAGAGCGACTGATGTACACCTTCCGGATTGCATTTCGGTGTGGGTACTGCTCCACAAAATTGGCTGGCGACTCGGTTTTCAGAATGGAGTCGGGGAGCAGGTTGGTATGATAATCCGGGTAGATAGGTACGATAAATGCCCGGGTGCCTAGGCTCACGAAGGGAAACGTGAGTGCAGGATTGACC
>JBAUUG010000515.1:0-9402 GCA_049582585.1 Bryobacteraceae bacterium
CGGCCTGATGAAGTTCTGCACCATAAGTGCATGCTCGCGCACTCCTGTCGATTAAATTTCGCACTGTGACTCTCTATAACGTCCTGGGCATAATCGCCCCTCACAAAGGTTCGGGAACCGCGGGTCCAATCGTTACTTCTGCCATCTGAGGTACCTTTCTATTGATGCGAATCCGACGGGCACTTCCACTACCTCTGGTCACCTTTTCGCTCACTGCGAAGACGGACCCGTACCAACAAGTCGCGCCTTCTGATCGACCTTCTCTCAAAAAAGGTGTAGAGCGTTACGCACGAGATCAGATCCGGCGAAACTGGTCTGATCTCTTCGAGCTAAAGGTTCCAGGTTACGCCGTAAATGCCGATTACGATGATGTCTCTGGCAACGCGCCTGTTCTGACGAAAAAGCAATTTATAGATGAGATGGAGAATGCCGTGAGGAGCGGATCTCACCCAGCGATGCAAAGCTTCGACCTAATCTCCGTGGCTCCCGTCAAAGCCGGGTACGATGTGCACGCCTGCTCCAAGGCTCAGAGAGAAAACTTCCACTTCAAAGGCATCGTAGACTTCACTGCTTACGTGTCAAATGGATAGATCCATTTCGGCTCCTGGCGATTCGTTTATTCAATGCCGCACTCGTGTTCACAAACAACAGATAGCGAGTAGCCGCTACCAAAATGAGCAGAGTGACAGTCCTTGACAGCAACCGTCATAGCAGGACCGTCCAGCCGGGTTATATTGAGGAATTGGGCAAGCGGCGCTCGGCTCCGATCGTCAGGCAGCACTTAGCTTGCATCGCATGTTGTTTGACTCGCAGGTAAACCAGCTAGATCATCCCCCTAATCCCGCCCACGCAGTGTGTAGGCCTCGCCAATCGGTTATCAAGGGCGTAACTACGGTGATGTCTTCCCAGGAAGCAATTGCCTTCCTGCAAAGCATGGACGTTTCGCATGTAGTGGGCCTGCGCAATCGCGGCATCATCGCCGCGAGGATCTACGCCTCGCGCGTGTGTCGGCGGCGGTGATCCTGAAAGTGGAGGACTATTCGCGATGAAAAAATGGCGACTTTTCCCTGCAAAAAACGTGTTTGCTGCTGTACGGCTTCCTATTGGCTAAAGAGGGCCTGAATATTTCGGCTGCCGCGCACGACGTGAAGAATCGCCACATCCTCGTCTTCGATCCGATAAACGATGACGTACTCGCCGATTGGAAAGCTCCGGAGGCCGGGGCGCAAATCTTCGTCTCGGCTGCGGCCCATGAACGGGTTACGAGAGAGAAGGTAAAACCGCTGCGTGATCGAGTCAACCAATCGGTCGGCAATGTCCATGCTGCCGCTTTTTTTGGCGATGTATAACCAGATATCGTCTAGCTCGGCTTCGGCATCCGGTGCGAGACGGTGAGCCGCTAGCTAGCCGCGGGTTGCTCAGCAGCGAGGCGGGCGCGTCCGCGCTTCTGCACGTCTTCGGCCAGCTCGCGCATGGATTCCTCAGTGATGATGCGGCCTTCGCCCCGTGCAAGGGAGGCGTCCGCCGCATCGACGGCCGCCAAAATTTCCGCGCGCGTGCGCTCGCGTTCTTCCCACAGGGAAAGCGCCTGTTGCACCGCGTCTTCCGCACGGTGAATGCGGCCGCTTTCGATAGCTTGCTGGACGAACGCTTTTTGGTCGGCTGTCAGTTGGATTTCCATAACACCCCCTAAGGATTGCACGGCAGAAAGTCAATTGACAGTTCGGCGCTTGGCCAGGCCGGATGCGTTTTTTGGAGAGGGTCTTTCGTGGCGGTGGCACCCGTTTGGGGATTTTCCGCCTCTTTCCGTCCGGGAATCACACTCCTCCCGCAGTGTCAACGGCAGGCAAGATGTCATGTTCCCCGGCTACCCACACATACAGCGTCGGCAGCAAAAAGATACTCGAGACCAGGGAGGTGCTCAATCCCCCCACAATCACGATCGCGAACGGCCGCTGCGAATCCGATCCTATACCGTGCGAAACCGCCGCCGGAAGCAATCCCAAAGTCGCTACCAGCATTGTCATCATGATGGGCCGGAGTCTCAACACCGCGCCTTCTATGGCCGATTGCTCGACCGAATTCCGCGTGCACGCAGCTGGTTGTTATACTGGAGCGCGTTGGCCGCGTCGCGCAGGAGTCTCGCGCAAACATCATCGTCCATGCGTGGTCTGACGTGTGGGAAGGCCGGCACGCGCAATCGTCCCACAACCCGAGTGGTGGAACAGGTGGGGAGAATTTCAATTAACATAATGGTGCAAGGAACAGGATGCTGTCGAACCGGTCGATACCTCGCGCCGCTGTAATTCCGGTGTTGGCGTACCCCGATGTGAATCAAGCTGCAAGCTGGTTGTGTGATGCATTCGGATTTAGCGTGCGCATGCGAATCGGGAATCACCGCGTGCAATTGAATGTGGGAGATGGAGCGGTGATCGTGAGGGAAATGCGCCCGAATGAGGTAAATGCACTGTTGGGCACAGGCCATTCGGTCACTGTTCGTGTCGAGGATGCGGATGCGCACTGCGAACGGGCGAAGAGTCACGGTGCGCGCATCACAGCAAGCCCGGTCACTCAACCCTACGGCGAGCGGCAATACAACGCCGATGACTTCGCGGGCCACTCGTGGACGTTTTCGCAATCCGTGGTAGATGTACATCCGGACGAATGGGGCGGGACGGCGGAAAATCTGTAGACAACTGAGGCATCGTTACGGTAGCTGCTCTGATCGCGCGTTTCCGTCGCAAAATGCCGAAACGTCAGCAACCTTGAAGGGGACAGATGTCCCCAGTCCCGATCTATTCCGGGCCGGCTTTGTACATGTATTTGATGCAGTGTTTGAAGAGCAACAGGTTAGGCGCGCCGGTGCGGTTCAACTTCAGGCAGTCGCGATCGTACCACTCGATGACCCCCTCCAGTTGCTCTCCGTCGGTGAGCAGCACCACCATGTGAGTCTTGCCCTGCATCTGCTTGGAGTAGTAGAACTGCTCCGCATTGGTCTGGTCCGGGGGGCTGTTCTTTTTGGCAGGCGGACGCCTGTTGGGATCCTTACCTTCAGCAGAGGGAATGCGATTCGGTTTTCTAATTAGCGATTCGACGCGCCTATCGTCTATCATTTGGGCCTCGGTGTCACTTCCCGCAATCTAACAATCATAGCGTCGAGGGCGGAGGTCTTTTGAATATTTCTGCGGGCCATGAGTACAAGCTCATCGATGCACCGCACCGCGCGCTCGATCCAAGAAAAGCTCACGGCTCGAGAAAGCTTGCCGATTTGCTGGTGGACATCCCTATTCCGGATGGGCGTCCGGCCGTGTAAACCGGCCAAAACATCTTCGAGTAATCCGTAGGCCAGCTTGAGAAAGAACTCGAGCTTCTCCGATTTGCGCGAATTGAAAGGCTCCGAATTCTGAACCCAGGTGGAAAAAGGCGTCAAGCCCGCGCCACACTCGAGCGCGGTGAGCATGAGTGCCCGCCGATTGCGGAACTCATCTAAATCGAGGGTCGCTGCTGTGCCCGGGCTTCCTTCCGATAGAGCGATTCGAGTTTCAGCATCGGGCAGCTTGCGCGCTTCGAAAAATGCCGACATCTCCACCTCTGACAGCCTGCTCATCTGGAAGACGACGGAACGCGAGCGAATGGTTGGCAAAAGATCATACAAATTTTCGGTAGTGGCAATGATGACCAGGTGGTCCGGAGGTTCTTCCAACACTTTCAAAAGGGAGTTGGCCGACTGTTCGTTTGCGCGCTCGAGATGATCGATTAAGAACACACGATGCGAGCCGCGCAATGGCTTGAACTGTGCACGCTCGCGCAGCAATCGCATCTGCTGAATGGTGATCTGGCGCAAGGGTCCGTCGGGAGCGAAGGTGACGAAATCGGGATGGGTGGAAAAGAACAACGGATCGTCGCCGCGCTTTTCCGAGGGCCATTTCTCGCGCTGGTCGAGGATTTCGAGGTTCGACGGCAGGCTCAAATCGTCGCGCTCGATCTTGGCCGCGTCACCGAGCAGAGCCGCGGCAAAGCGCCTGGCCAAGGTGGCCTTA
Source organism: Bryobacteraceae bacterium (assembly GCA_049582585.1). GTDB lineage: Bacteria > Acidobacteriota > Terriglobia > Bryobacterales > Bryobacteraceae > Bog-105. The sequence goes on from JBAUUG010000515.1 coordinate 4,041, forward strand.
CCGATGCCTTCAGGGCCGCTCAGAAGGATGGTTTGGGAGATGCGGTCATGGCCGATCATCTGAGCTAGAGTTTGCGCGACGGCGGCGTTGCCGTAAAAATCCGGGAAGGAGGACATTAATGGCTCCTCAGGAAAGGGCTGACTTCGACCCAGACTCTTTCGGCTACGGCGTCGGGTTCGCCATTACCATCTACCATGCGAAAACGGCGAGGCTCGAGAGCGGCGATTCTTTCGTAGCCTTTTCGGACGCGCAAGTGAAAATCGAGAGATTGCCGGTCGAGCCGCGCTTCGCTTGCGTCTTCGGGGCTGTTCCGGTTGCGGCGGGCGGCACGGGCTAAGCCTGTGCCCACGTCGATATTTACGCAAATCGTCATATCGGGCAAAAGAGATCCCAGTGCGAGACGATGCGCCTGGAGCACTGTTTCAAACCCGAGGCCGCGGGCTTCGCCTTGATAGGCGAGGGTGGAATCGGTAAAGCGATCGCTGACCACGATTTCTCCCCGGTTCAATGCCGGCAGGATGATCTCAGAAGCGGCCTGCGCGCGAGAGGCGAACATCAACAGAAGCTCCGTCATGGGGGCCATCTCCTGGTGCGCGGGATCTAAGAGAATGCGGCGGATTTGACGGCCGATGGTGGTCGCGCCAGGCTCCTGATTTTCGGTCACGGTTAGGCCCATCTTGCGCAAACGTCCGATGAGCAGCCGCATCTGAGTCGTTTTGCCGCTTCCTTCCGTGCCTTCAAAGGTGATGAACAAGCCTGGACGGCCTCTCAGTCATAAACGAAGTGCAGGAGGGTTTTCAGATCTTCCCAGGCCTCGCGCCGCGCTTCCTGATTGTATTGACGAAGCAGGTACGAAGGATGATAGGTGATCATGACCGGAATGCCCCGCCACTTATGCCATCTGCCGCGCGATTTTGTGATACCGTCTTTGGTGTTCAACAGCGCCTTCATGGCGGTGGAACCGAGAACGCAGATAGCCTTGGGCTTGATGGCCATGAGCTGGCGGGACAGGAACTGACCGCAGATTTCTATTTCATCCGGAAGCGGCGTTCGATTCTCCGGCGGACGGCACTTCACGACGTTGCAGATGTAAACATCAGACCGGCGGATAGGGATGCCTTCTTTGGACGCAGTGTTGTCGATCATCTGGGTCAGCAACTGGCCGGCGCGGCCGACGAAGGGTAGGCCCTGCTCGTCTTCATCTGCGCCCGGTCCTTCTCCCACGAAGACGAGCGCCGATGTTTCGTTACCCGATCCGAATACGATGCTGTGGCGAGCCTCACATAACCGGCAACGGCGGCAATCGCCGATATCGGCCCGGATGGATGCGAGGGTGTCGACGGGCGGGCTCACCGGTTGATGCTTGCTCACCTGAGAATGCTTATAGATGGACTCGACGCCTAGATCTCGATAAAACTCAAGATAAGAGCGGATCTGTTCAACGGTCATTTCGGACACTTAGACGAAGGGTGGCGACTTGATCCAGAATGCGCTCGGCGATTTCTTTCTTGTCGGCTGGACCGGCGTGTACGGTTTGGCCTGAGCGCGTGATGATTTCGACTTCGTTTCGGTCAGACTCGAAACCGAGTCCGTCCCGATCCACGAGATTAGCGACTATCATGTCGCATTTCTTCGAAATCATCTTGCGCCGCGCTTCTTCAATTAGATTCTGGGTTTCGGCAGCGAACCCTACCAGCAATCGATCGCCCTTGCGCTCCCCTATTTCCGCCAAGATGTCAGGAGTCGGGTCAAGCTGCAAAGAGAGCCGGGCCGCGGTCTTCTTCATTTTTTGAGGCGGAACATCAGGAACGTAATAATCTGCAACGGCGGCGCTCTTGACGATGATGGTGGCTGCGGAAAGATTCTCCATTACTGCCTTGCGCATTTCCTCTGCCGTGCGGACCGGAATTACTTCGGCGTTCGGCGGTGGGGGAATACTCACAGGGCCGGAAATCAAGACGACGCGAGCGCCCCGTCTGGCGGAAGCTTCAGCGAGAGCGTAGCCCATTTTTCCGCTGGAACGATTACCGATGTATCGAACGGGATCGATCGGTTCTTGCGTGGGACCGGCGGTTACGAGGATAAACTCTCCTTCGAGATCCTTCTTTTGACGAGTGAATGAACCAACGTGGTCCGCGATCTTTTGCGGATCGGTGAGCCGTCCCGCTCCGATGGTTCCGCAGGCCAGCCAGCCTTCATCGGGTTCTACAATGGAGCATCCGCGCTTGCGGAGCGTCTCGAGATTGGTCTGCGTCGCCGGGTGTTCCCACATTGCCGTGTTCATGGCGGGTGCAAGAACAACGGGTTCGGTGAAGGCCAGATAGAGTGTGGAGAGAAAATCATCCGCTAATCCGCAGGCGAATTTAGCGAGGAGATCGGCGGTTGCGGGAGCGATTACAAGAACTTCGTTCTGCTGGGCGACCGCGATATGTTCGATCGCGCCTGCCTGTGAGAACAAGCCCGTGATGACCTTGCGGCCGGTGAGCGCCGCAAAAGTAAGAGGCTGAACAAACTGCTGCGCGGCCCTGGTCATCACCACCTGGACTTCATGGCCGCGTTCCTGGAGCGCGCGCACGAGCTCAGCCGACTTGTACGCTGCAATGCCGCCGCCGACCCCCAATACGACGCGCATGAGGCAAGACGAAAACTACTCGGTTACAGGCTGCGGTTCTTCAGCGGGCTGATCCGAATAGGGAACCATGCCACGTCGAACCTCTTCCATGGCGAGTATGGTCGCTTTCTTGTTCGCCGCAGGGAGCACACTGCGCTGGCCGCCTTGCAGCTGACGAGCGCGCTTGGCGGCCACAATGATGAACCGGTAAGTGCTGGACGCCTCATCATCCGGTATCGCGAACATCGCATTGCTTCTTGGTGTATCTGACATTTCTCTCTCCAATCAAAACAGTGACGGCGCCCGCTCCTCAAAGCTGGTGAGGATAGGCTGAATCTGTTCTTCCATGCGGACCCGTCGTACCCGCTCGGCTTTGATGATGGCCATCAGGGTGCCGACCGACTCCTCGACCTGATGGTTGACCAGCACATAATCGTACTGGATGTAATTGCGAATCTCCTCGGCCGCATCTCTCAGCCGGCGCTGGATGACTTCTTCCGAATCTTCGGACCGCGCTCGCAACCGCTGCTCCAGAATGTCACGCGAGGGAGCAAGAATGAAAATGCTGACGGCCTCGGGAAGCGCTCTCTTCAATTGTCTCGCACCTTGCACGTCAATGTCGAGTACCAGGTCTTTGCCCTCTCTCCTGGCCTGCTCGAGTACTTCCCGGTGAGTGCCGTAATAGTTCCCAAAAACCTCCGCGTGCTCGAGGAATTCGCGCCTTTGAATACGATCTCCAAATTCCTGGCGCGAGATATAGATGTAGCTCTCTCCAGGCTTCTCATTGCCGCGGACAGTGCGTGTCGTATAGGAGACGGAGAATCGCAAGCCCGGATCGCTCGCTAACAGACGCGCGACCAGTGTCGATTTTCCCGAACCGGAGGGGGCAGAAATGATGAAAACTGTAGTCATGCGCGTCGCGGAGCTACTCAAGATTCAAGGCCTGCTCGCGTATTCTCTCGATGTTAGCTTTTATGGCTAAGCCCAGGCTAGTGAGGGTGAGGCCGGCGTCGCCGATACCCGACGTTTTGGATAAAATCGTGTTCGTTTCGCGGTTCATTTCCTGGAGAAGGAAATCGAGGCGCTTGCCGATCTCTCCGCCTTCTTCGAGTATGCGGCGCAATTCCTGTGCGTGCACGGTTAAACGGGTGAGCTCCTCCTCGACATCGGACTTGTCAGCGAGCAAAGCGGCTTCTTCGGCCAAGCGGCTTTCAGAAATGGTTGAATCGCCGAGCAATTCGTTCAGGCGGGAGCGCAATTTTTGGGAGAAATGGGGAAGAGCTTCGGTACGAATGGCTGCGATTTTACGGGCCGCTTCTTCGATTGATATGACTTCCATGATGAAGCAGGAGGATAGCTCGGAAGCCTCCCGCTCACGATAAGCGTTGAGATTTTCGATGCATTCTCTCAAACTCTCTAGGAGCTGCGCTTCGAAGTCATTCTCGAGAGGCTGGCCGTCTCGAGCACTTTCAAGCACGCCCGGCATGCTGAGGAAGATGTTGAGATCGGGCCGGCTTTCGAGATGGAAGTCCTCGCAGGCCTGGCGGAACACGGCGAGATAGCGGCCTAGGAGATCGCGATTATAAACCCCGGCGTGGATTGAAGTCTCGCGCGCCAGCGACATTCGTATTTCGATGTGGCCTCTAGCTATGTGCTGTTTCAAGAGCGCGCGGGTTGCGTTCTCGAAGACGCCGAGCTCGCCAGGGTGGTGGAAATGCAGGTCGAGGGCGCGGTGATTGACGGAACGCAAGCTGATGGTCAGCTCGCCCGCGCTGGTTTGGTTGCGCACGAGGGCGTAACCGGTCATGCTGCGGACTGGACGGGTGCTCTCAGACGGCGGCATTTACGTCCGCGTGCTGCAACTCGTGCAAGCGATGATAGACACCTCTAGCGGCGATCAATTGATCGTGAGTGCCCATTTCAACTATTTTGTGAGCGTCGAGAACCACGATTTTATTAGCTTGCCGAATGGTGGAAAGCCGGTGCGCGATGACTAACACGGTACGGCGTTTCATGAGGGCGGTCAACGCTTGCTGGACGAGGCGCTCGGACTCGGTATCCAGATGAGACGTGGCTTCGTCCAAAATCAAAATCGGGGCATCCTTTAATAAGGCGCGGGCTATAGCGAGCCGCTGGCGCTGGCCGCCGCTGAGCTTTACGCCTCGTTCGCCGACATGGGTCTGATATCCGGCGGGCAACTGCCGAATGAAGTCATGCGCGAGCGCGGTTTCAGCCGCGGCAAATACTTCCTCTTCTTTGGCGTCCGGGCGTCCGTAGGCGATGTTATCGAAGACCGTGTCATTGAATAGAAATGTTTCTTGAGCGACGATGCTGATGTTTTCACGCAAGCTGCTTAGGCGAATGTCGCGCACATCCCGGCCATCGATCAGCACCGCGCCTCCGGTTACATCGTAGAAACGCGGGACCAAGTTCGCCAGGGTGGTCTTGCCTGCGCCGCTCGGGCCGACAACAGCAACCACTTCGCCCACTTTGATTTCCAGATCGATTCCATCGAGCACGATACGGTCCGAGACCGCGGGGTAACTGAAACGAACATCTCGGAAACGGATGCTCTTTTCAAACTTTGAGATTCGCGCCGCGTTGGGCCGATCGATTACATCCTGGCGGGTATCGAGGTATTCGAACACTTTTTGCGCCGCGCCGATTCCCTGTTGGAAGATGTTGTGAATGTTGGTGAGACGCTTGATGGGCTCATAGAGCATGACGAGCGCCAAGCCAAAAGCCGTGAAG
>JBAUUG010000516.1:0-12991 GCA_049582585.1 Bryobacteraceae bacterium
GTTGAGGATCGTGGTTTCTCTTTGGACCTCGATCTTTTGCGCGACAGCCTCACCGATCGCACGAAATTGCTGATCCTCAACTCGCCGCAGAATCCCACGGGCGGCGTGATTCCAGAAGATGACGTGCGCGAAATAGCGAAATTGGTTCAAGACCGCGACTTGATTATCCTCTCTGACGAGATCTATTCACGCATCTATTACACGGACGAGCCGCCTTTTTCCATAGCGAGCATTCCCGGGATGTTGGAAAAGACAATCATCCTCGATGGCTTTTCGAAGACGTATGCGATGACCGGTTGGCGTATCGGCTTCGGAGTTATGCCTGAATGGCTGGTCGACGCCGTCAATAAGCTGATGGTCAATTCGAACTCCTGCACCGCCAGCTTTACTCAACGGGCGGCAATTGCCGCGCTGAATGGCCCGCAGGCGGAGGTCGAGAAGATGATCGAGGAATTTCGACGGCGGCGCGATGCTTTTTGCCCCGCGTTGAGCCAAGTCCCACAGTTCAGTTGCGCTGTTCCTGGCGGAGCTTTCTATATGTTTGCAAATATTCAGGGCACTGGCATGCGCTCTAAGGAGCTGGCGGACTTTCTCCTCGAAGAAGCCGGTGTCTCGTGCCTCGATGGCGGAGCATTTGGCGAATACGGGCAAGGATACATACGGTTCAGCTACGCGAATTCCATGGAGAACCTGATGGAGGCGGTGCGGCGGATTAAGGCGGTCTCCGACCGTTGGCATAAAGGTTAAACATGGGCAGGACAATTGCAGGTATTCTGGTTTCGATGCTGCTGTCCGCCGCAGGTCCACAAGCGACGATTATTGACACCGGGTCCACGAACCGGCCCGGCTCGCGGGTAACTGTAGACGTTGAAGGAAATGCGATCGTGGAGCCTCGCAATGCAGACGTCGTTCGCATGAAATTACCGGAGGACCTTTGCAAACAATTGATGCACGACATCGCGGCCGCTGAGCCACTTAGCGCTCTGCCGGCGGTGCATTGCATGAAGAGCGTTTCGTTCGGCTCGTCCCTGTTCATCGAGCATGACGGCAATCGGTCGCCGGATCTGAATTGCCCGTCACAAAGGGATGACCGCGCAGCGGCTCTTCAGAAAGATGCGAAAGAGATCCTGAAAGCCGCGAGGGCCACAGGCCCATCGCCAGGCCCTCGCTAAACCATGGAGACGGGACTTCGTGATCGCGTTGCTGTAGTTGCCGGATCCACTCACGGTTTGGGCCGCGCCGCAGCATTTGCGCTGGCGGCGGAGGGGGCACATATCGCTCTTTGCGCGCGCAACGCCCAGGCGCTCGAAGATGTCGCTGCAAAAATTCGGGAACGTTACGGCGTCCAAACGAACATTCACGCTCTCGACGTGCGCAGCAGTCCGGCCATCCAACAGTTCGTCAGCAATGCCGCCGAAGTTTTCGGGCGCATCGACGTATGCGTCACGAATGCGGGCGGCCCTCCCGCCAAGGACTTTCTCGCCACCACGGATGAAGATTGGGATGAGGCCTTTTTTCTGAATCTTCGCAGTGCTGCTTCGCTTGCACGCGCTGTTATCCCCTACATGCAGCGGCAACGCTGGGGACGTATCATTACCATCAGTTCCATCACGGTCCGGCAGCCGCAGCCCCAGTTAATCCTTTCTAATGCCATTCGTGCCGGCGTGATGGGTTTGGTTCGAACTCTCGCGAATGAATTCGGAAAAGATGGGATTCTGGTCAATAACATTGCGCCGGGCTATACGGCAACGGAACGCCTCAAGGAGCTCTCCGCAACCCGCGCATCAGCTTTGGGCCAGACTGAAGAGCAGATCGAAAAAGCCTGGGTCGATCAGATCCCGATTGGCCGTCTTGGCAAGCCGGAGGAAGTCGCCGACGCTATTGTCTGGCTAGCCTCCGAGCGTGCCTCGTTCGTTACAGGACAGACCATTCTTGTCGATGGTGGAATGTATAAAGGACTCTGAACAGAGGGGAGAAATGAGCGAGGTCAAGCACATTCGATGGCAGGAACTGCCGATGGAGTCTTTGAATCCATTGCTCGACCGCCAAATCGTGGTCGGCGATCAAGTCATGGTGGCGCGCGTTTTGCTCAAGAAAGATTGCGTTGTCCCATTGCATAGCCATTTCAACGAGCAGATCACGCACGTCCAGTCGGGCGCGCTCCATTTCACGATTGACGGCCGGGAAATCACAGTGCGGGCGGGCGAATTTCTCTGCATACCGCCAAATGTACCGCATACGGCCATCGCGCTCGAAGACACGGTGGACATCGATATCTTCACGCCGCCCCGCACCGATTGGATCGATAAGACGGACGACTACTTGCGCCAGCCAGGGTCTTTGAAGGGCGAGTTGCACGTTGAACCCGAGTTTTTCGAGCCCCTTCCGCCGGACGAGCTTTCGGGTTGGGAGTAGTCCCTCTGCGTGCGCCGCTGGATACGCGGCGTTCGACGGCCTTTGGTGAGAAGCCATCCTCTCTTACTCGCCCACGATTGTGCTCCCTTCGGGCGTCGGCCATGAGCGGCCGTGCATATCCAGAAATGGGCCGAATGGTTCACCTTTCTTCGGGTCCGCGCCAAACCGCAGCACGTTTCCATCGGGATCTTCCACCTGCATCTCGTACGCCCAGGGGTAGTTCGTGGGTGGATGGCGGATCTTAGCCCCCCTTTCGCCATATTCTCTGGCAAGGGAGTCAGTGTCGCTTACGCCGATCCAGGTCCAGGCGCCTGGATGCCCTTGGCCCTCCTCGCACAGGAAGATGTGGCACCGGCCGCGGGAGACGGAAGCGAAACCCGGCCCATCCCAATCGACCTTGAAACCAAGTGCGTTCACGTAGTATTCGACGCTGGCACCCACACTCGCTACGCAGAAGATCGGAGTGGCGCTGTCGAAGGTATTGGAGGGCGATTTGGTGGCGTCAGTCGTGGCCATTGCTATCCTCCTTAAGGCTTCTTCGCCGGTGCAAGCGGACCCATGGCGCGAGGCGGCCCGATCCGGCGGGCCTCGATCCGCTGAAAATCTTTTACCCAGGTCTGCCCGCCGTCGTTAGAACGATCCGCACTCCAGGAAAAGCGATCCGGCTGAATATCGTAATACCGATCCGCAGAATCGCGGGCTTGCCGCCCGCGACGCCGAATTTCTGTTCAATGTGCATCTCCGAATTGACGCGCTGGCCTGTGCCGAAGTCTTGCAAGCCGCCCCCGGCATCCATCGAGATCAATTCCCAGCGGTCAGCCGCCGCATTGTAGGCGCGGAGGGTCGAACTCACGTAGTAAGTCTCTGCGTGATCGCCAACCACTCGGTATTCGTCGAGGATCTGCCCCGTCTCCAATCGCACCGCGCTCCAAAGTCCGCCGAATTTTCCGTATTCGCGGCTCTCGGAGGAAAACTCCCAATCGCCGAGCAGGTAATCGAAGTCGGACTTGTGCGCTGCGTAGGACGCCTTGAGCTGCTCGGGAGTCCGCTTGGAATCAGCTTGTGCGGAGAGCGGCGAGGTCCCTAGCATCACCGCTAGAAGAGGTCCAGCAAGGAAGCGAAGATGGTTCATGGGACGATCCTAGCCGAGACGGATGGCGCCGAACAAATTTGTTCAGCCGGCGGCAGACTGCCTGCAGCAAGCGGCTATGTGGCGTCCCCAAGGGGATTCGAACCCTGCTATCGCCGTGAAAGAGGGTTTTCCGGCCGTTTGCTCTGCTTGGAGCAGCTGTTCGCAATTAGAAAACGAGGAGGGATGCGGCGTTCCGAAAGGGAAGCCGACGAAAAAAGCATCGTCGATTTTAAGCTCCTGAACCACGATCTCCAACGCGCAGCGCAAAACCTCATCCAATTGAACCGTTGCTGATGCAGCGCACTCATTCCCGAGTTTGCGATATCTGGTCAACCACCATAGCACTCACAGTAGAATTGTTGGAATCGCAATGGGCCGAAAATATCACGATGTACTCGCTTTGTTGCTGTTGCTAATCATGCTTGTTCTGGCCGGGGGCGCGGCTCTCCGCGAATCCGCTACCGTGGACGAAGTGGCGCACGTCGGCGCCGGATTGAGCTACCTGCAGCGTTTCGACCTTCGCCTGAACCCTGAGCATCCGCCGCTTGCCAAGATGTTGGCGGCGGTGCCGCTTGTCTTGCGCGGAACGCGTGCCGATTACACGAGCAATGCCTGGAAAGTCTCCGACACATTCTTCCCCGCTTACATGGCGCAATGGATGTTCGGTGACTCTGTGCTCGGGCGCTGGAACAGTTGGAGACCGACGCTCCTGTGGGCTCGGGTCCCCATGCTGATGCTGACGCTGGTGCTGGGTTGGATCGTCTTCGTTTACGGAATGCGCTTGGGCGGTCCGTGGGGCGGACTGCTTTGTCTGGCCTTGTACGTCACCACCCCGGCCTTTCTGGTTTTCGGTCCTTTAGTGATCACGGACGTTCCAGTTACGTTGTTCTCACTGATCACGCTCTGGCAACTCGGCGAGATTTGGAACGTACCTTCGCGACGGAATGCGTTGCTCTTCGGGCTTGCACTTGCTGGAGCTCTCCTGTCGAAGTTCACCGGGATGCTGCTCGTCCTCGTGATCGTTGCGCTGTTGGTGCAAACTCGTTTCTGGCCAACCGATGCCGAACCGCGGGATAACGCCGAACGCAAAGCTTGGCGGCGCGCCCGCTGGCGCACCATACTACGCGGCGTCTTGTGGGCCGCGCTGACGGTCTACGTTGTTTATTTTGTTTTCTCGTTGAATCAACCCGATAGCGCTCTCAACCGTATTGGAAGTGGCGCCTGGACAGGAATTGTTCGCCGCCCTCTAATGCCAATCTGGCTCTACATCCGGGGCTTTTTGTTCGTGCTGATTACGGGCTCGCGTCCCACCTTCATCCTCGGACATGCCTATTCTCACGGTGTCCCGTTCTACTTCCCTGTAGTGTTCGCGCTGAAATCGACGCTTGGGTTCCTGATGCTTCTTGTGTTGGGTGCCGTGGCCGGAATTGTATTCCGCCGGGCTTCCAAGAAAGTCGCCCCTCGCCCGAGCGCGATTCCCGAAGCGTTCCGTCCTCACTGGCGCGTGTTGATGGTCGGCTTCTTCTTATTCCTCGCGGTGTGTTTGCTCAGCCGCCTGGATATCAGTATCCGGCACTTCACGAGTCCCATCGTGCTGCTTATCCTGATGCTGGGCCCGTTGCCGAACATGATTCATTCCATGCCGGGCCGCAGGATCCTCGAAGCGACTTCCGCCGCGCTCGTTGCGGCTTGCTTTATCGTCTGCGTTGCCGCCTATCCCTATTTCTTTCCCTTCGTGAACAGTCTGGCTTTCGACCGCCCGGTCTACACCTTAGTAAACGATTCGAACGTGACGTGGAATGAGGCTTTACCCGCCGTTGAACGTTTCGTTCAGGAGCACAGGCTTGCGCAAATCGAACTGGACTGGGCATCGCTTTCGGATCCGGTACTGATAGTGCCCCAGGCTCTCGTTTGGGATTGCCAATCACCCACCGACGCCGATGCAGGTCAATGGGTGGCCGTCACGGCGGTCTCGATCATCGAGAACCACAACTGCGGCTATCTGCTGCAGTATCCGCATCAGGCGCTTGCGGGCGGCGCAATGTATGCCTTCAAACTTCCGCAGCCGATTCCCCCCGCCGGCTCACCAGGTGGTCCGCCGTTGCCCGCCAAGCGAAGAATAATGTGGGGAACGCCCTTCGATCTCCGTACATTTGCCGTTGACGTGGAACGCCACCCCGACAGGTTGCCCTCTGTCTTGGAGCAGATGATGCGCAGCTTTCAGCAGGCCAGCGCACAGCAGAGCAAGAAAAAAAGCAAGTAAAGGTCCGGCTTCCTGGCCCGTGTAATCGGTGGAGCCAGTTGGTTTGTTGTGACTTCGCGTCGGATCGGCTGGGGACTCAATCGGCGGATTGGCGCGTTCTCCCTCGGGTACGTTTCCGCGATCTTCTGCATCTGGCATGCGCTGGCAAGTTTCGTGACATCATAACAGCAATAGAAGAACCACGCGAATCTGAGATTTTCATCCGTTCGAGCACTTCAAGGCTATGATGCGAAGCAGGCAACGGTTTCCCACGCTCACCGGGGATGGTGAAAATCTTAACAACCCCGTTTAAGCGCCCGCGCGCAAGCCCGAAAACGAAAAGAACGGCACAGAGTATTGAAACCCCTCTGAGTACCGAGGAGGCAGCAGCCTTCGGGTATGTCACCATAGCATCACCAGATTCCCGGCGCGGAGGCGACTGCCTCTACTTTATTGAATTGATTGGCGTCCCCAAGGGGATTCGAACCCCTGTTATCGCCGTGAAAGGGCGGTGTCCTAGGCCGGGCTAGACGATGGGGACTTTAGGTAAGCTAAGGGCTTCTAATAATTTAGCAGACCGATCTGGGGATCCTGTAGCGGGTCAGTTCCGGACGGTCGACAATCCTCGAAGTGATCCGGAATAGCAGCGGGTTTTTCAGTTTCCGATAACCCGCCTTGCCAAGGAGTGAACCAAGTGATCCTTCAAGTGATGGCGCGCAGGTTTACCAAATTATTCGCCCCCGTTTTGACACCTTTGCTGGCGTCGCCGAACGAATTTTGAGATTCCTGAACCAACCGTCGGAACCGTTGCCTACCCACAGGACCGTTGGAATCACCGAAACTCAGCCACTCTAGGTGAGACAGTTTAATCCTTGGTTCCGCAGATTCCTCGAATTAGTGCGGACAAACTCCCTGGCTCCGCTCAACGTAGGCTTCCCATCGGCAGATCAGCGGATGCTGGGGGTCAACTTCCCGGTGCGTGTCTGGCGGACAGTTGTCGGTTGGCCGACCAACCGCCCGGGCGTTTCAACAATCGTTCCGGCATTGTTCGCGCATTCCGTGCACCGACGCCTAGAATAGGCGACAACTATGCTAGCTGAAGTACGGATTTCATCGGCCTCGTATGAGGATTTGCCCGAAGTCGCCCGGATTCACGTCGCGGCTTGGAAGCAGGCCTACGTTGGTCAGGTGCCGCAAGCCCATCTGGATCGCCTGGATGTTGCGCAACGGCTACGACGATGGCAGGAACAATTCTCGGATCGGGTAGTCTCGGGACTACTTGTCGCGAACGTGAATAAGAAAACGGCAGGGTTCATCTGCTTCGGCCGCGCTCGTGACCAAGACAGACAGGAATGGGGAGAGATCTATGCGATTTATGTGCTCAAGTCCTATTGGGGCGGTGGATTAGGCTATCAGCTATTCAAGCATGCGTGTGCCGAGCTTCAGCACAACGCCTTTAGCAGAGCGTATCTTTGGGTGCTCGACACAAATGATCGAGCAATTGCGGCTTACGAACGTTGGGGCGGATTGGTTGAACATGATCGCCTCAAAGACCACGAGATCGGTGGTCAGCCGGTAAAAGAAATCTCCGTTTCTTTTGTTGTGGGTGGCGAGGAACGGAGGTTGGCCGAACGCTGAAGGTCTTGGGTCCATTGTCCGGATTGCCGACCACCCACCCGCAACTTCGGTCTAACGGCTTTAGAGCCGAAAATTCGCCGTGCGGTCAGCAATCTTGAGAAAGCATTTTTCGCTACTGCCAAACGACAGTGCGATCCAGAGCTTCTCAAACAGTAGGCATTATGGAACGGCCTGCAATCGGCTGAGCCCTACCGTTTCAGAACGGCGATACTCAATGGAATGGTGTTCGTGATAAAAGCCGAAGTTCGGGACCTGAGCACAAAGACCTTAAAGTTCACTGCGCAAAAGACGATGTACGGCGGTAAGAACATCACCAAGGGTGACGCGGTTTTCATTTTCGCGAGTGAGAACGAGGGCGGGCGAGGCCTCATAGCGCGCGGCGTAGTCTCTGCCGCGGAATCGATCGCGAAGAAAGCGGGCCTTGCCCGCCAAACACCCCGCGTCAGCGTCACCGTGAAATGCATCGAGACCGCAAAGCGGCCTTTGGGGCGGAGCGACTTTAAGCGCTTCAGCAATTGGGAGGACGGTCGGCCCGAAACCGAGCTCAATTTCAAGTTTTATCGCCAAGCAACGAACAAGATCGCCGGTGTATCCGATAAGACGGCAGCTTTTCTCGACGATTTTTTCTAAGGTGAGCCGGCCGCAAGCTTCTCCCCGTCATCTGATTCGGCTAAAGCGCTGATCCCTGTCTGCCTAACGCGTGGCCAATTACCGGATGGCCGGCGAAAGAGGACCTGATGCCGACTCTGTTCTTGAAGGTGCTGGAAATCGTCGCGGGACGGTGGACAAAGTGGGAATCTTCGCACGGTTTACGCGACATTTCCAAGACCGCGAGGAGCGCCGTTTTCCGCCTTCTCTTTCTGCTTTTACGGCCCTCAGCAGATTGGGACCGCAGCGCACATACATGTGCGGTCACGTGTTAGCAAACCGTAACCGTGCAACTGGCCAAGTGCTCCTGAAGATCGGCTTGTAAGTGAAGCAGCGCCCGTGAGAGTGATTTTGAGTTGCCGTCTGGCCTACGACACTTTCCCTGAGCGGGCTCCGGGCTGGCCTGGTCAGCCGCGTATGATTCCTGCGAGTACTGTCCCGCTGAAAATCCCCGAGCAGTTTACGAACCGTGCCGGACTATTTCAAATGGCGCTCAGGGCTTCGCCATCATATCGGCCTTACCAGTCGCGAGATCGACGGGGACTGAGTTGTGCTCATGCACGATCAGCCATTTGCCTCCCGCTTTTCGAAACACGTCGGTGGTGCGGACGTTACTTTCCGTTTTCTTTCCATCCTTGCCAGTTAGCACTGAGTGGCTGATCAGGTGTGCGTATCCCATCGTGCCTTGAACGAAGACTTTCAAATCACTCATGTCAGCTTCAGCCGGACCAGAAAACTCCGCGAACAATTCCTCCCAGTCTTTGCGATACGCCTTGGCTCCAACATACTCGCGAGGCGGCACAACATCGAACACGAATAACGTTTCGTCGGGCACGTAGCACGACATAATCTTGTCAACGTCCTTTGCCTTGAAGGCCTCGATCACGCGTTGCTCAACAGCGGCGATCTCGGCTTTATCATCGGCAGATGCACGAACACGGCCCGCATACAGCATCGTGAGCACAGCAAAGCCTGCGACAGCAAACAAGGAACCAAATCCCTTCATTGATCCTCCTATTGGCAAAGATTATACAGCCCGGGGCGCTTTCTGCAAAATTCTTCACTCCGGTTGCAGCGATAAACAGCGGAGGAAGATGACGTGAGCGAGTAGACGACGCTTGACGCATAGATCGCGCTCTGTATAGCGGCGTCGGGGTGCGGAGGCTCAACTGTCGCGGTAGGGACGACCATTACTGATCGCCCCCCGCACAGATCCGTACGTGCGCATTTACGCATACGGCTCCTACTGAGGATGAGTGGCGTTGAAGCGAGCGTCAGGATAGGGATGCAGAGTGCGAGGTTGAGGAATCCATCGAGTCAAGATAGGAGTAAGCCGATCCCAACCCATGCGCGCACGCTGGCTGCGGCGAATTAACACATTCCGCCACAACCAGGCGACACGCCGGCAGAAGATGCGCAGCTGAGTCGTGTTACCTGGAACGGCATGGTATCGGTAGGAACCCAACACAACCTGTCGAAGCCACGCACCGACTTCGGAAGTACGGTGATGCTTCCGGCGTTGAAGTTCAGCCTTGATGGCTTTCAACTTCGCGACCATCCGCTTCTGAGCCGTGATCCGCCAGACGGTGAATGTTCCGGTGGTGAGCTGCCCACAGAAATGGGTGAAACCAAGAAAGATGAAGGTTTCCGGCTTTCCCTCGCCACGCTGCTTTCGGTTTCGAGCGGCGAAGCGCCCGAACTCGATCAGCCTAGTCTTGTCCGAATGTAATTCCAAACCGAACTTTGCCAAGCGATCCTGAAACTCACGCAGGAACCGCTCGGCATCAGTCCGGTGCTGAAAGCCCACTACAAGATCGTCGGCGTAGCGGACGACGACCACGTCGCCGTTTGCCGCTTTCTTGCGCCAGGCTTCGACCCATAGATCGAAAACATAATGCAGGTATACGTTCGCAAGCAACGGTGAAATCACCGCTCCCTGTGGCGTTCCTACATTCGTTTCCGCCCATTGACCGTCCTCCGATACTCCAGCTTTCAACCATTTCTGGATCAGCCCGAGCATTCGGCGATCAGTCACGCGATGCTCGATGAACGTCATGGTCCATTCGTGGCTCATGTAGTCAAAGAACCCGCGAATGTCCGCATCGAGCACCCAATTCACTCGCTTCCGGAAAATGCCCACATTCAGCGCGTCCAGCGCTTGATGCGGACTGCGGCCGGGACGAAAGCCATAAGAGAAGCCCTTGAAATCGACCTCATAGATCTGGTTGAGGATCGTCACCACGGCCTGTTGAACGAGTTTGTCCTCCAGCGCCGTAATGCCCAACGGACGCTGTCGCCCGTCAGCTTTCGGTATATAGACTCGCCTTGACGGCCGCGCCCGGTAGGCTCTCCGGTGCACCCGGTTGTGCAGATCAGCAAGCCGATCTTCCAATCCGGTCTCATACTCTCGCCACGTCACACCGTCTACTCCGGGTGCAGCTCGCCGCTGTAGCGCGTAGAAGCTGTCCCGCAGCAGATCGACAGTAACATGGTGGAACAAAGCGGTGAACTTTTCCTGCTTCCTTTCTGTTGCTGCTTTTCGCACACCGCGCAATCCCTGGGACATGCGTTTCCCGCTCTGCGTCGGGGACATGTGAGATCGTACGATGTTCTCCTCAATCTGTGCCCTTCCCTCCCCAACCTCCGCCGAAGGTTGCCCTTCTTTGTTCGGCTGACTCACAGGTACTACGGCACAGTCCGACTTCTCCTGCACGTGCACGTCCGCCGTTCGGTTTATGGCCTTCGCGGACCGGTCTTGATGTGTTGACCAAGACGCACAGGAGATCTCCCGGTTCTCGTGCATGTTGTTTCTCAGCGTGCGCAGGTTCTTAGACTACGTAGGACCGAACAACCGCTCGCGATAACGCGGTTGCCGTGTTGCCTTCCTCCTCTACGGAACGGAGTCGGCGTCCTAATACATCGGCTTTTCGAAGCTCAATAGCCCGGCCCACCGATACCTCTGTCTATGCTTCGACTAGCACCTCGCGATGCTCACCGCAAGACTCAAGGCCAAGATGGAGTCGCTTTCTCCTTTCTTGTAGGACTCTTTCATTCCCAACAACATGCCGGTTTATCCCGGCGCACTCCGGAACGCCGACAGACCCCGGAGGCGATCTTTTGAGAGGTAGATTCCATCCGTTTACCGCAGTGCGAATCAGATCACCTTGCTGCTATCCTGGCCCTAAAGGTATTCGCAACTTCCGCTCAATTTCGTTGGTCGCAGGTCGCAGAATTCTGCGCGCGGCCTGAGCAGGTCAGCCGCCGATGCTCGGCAGTGCTCTCAGCCGCTCAACTGCTTCTCTTCTCGACGAAGCGCGTAGCGCACCAGGTACGTGAGTGCCGCAGTTATAAGGAACGATTGCAACAACCTTGTGGCCAGACTTCCTACACAGGGCGGCGAGGCGTATGATAACGGAGATCGGGCTAGTTCCAATTCCGCTTTCGGCACCTGACAGATCCAATACGATATGAAAACTCAAGTGCTCATAGGCGACCTGAAAAACACGCCGCTCTAGCGAATCGTTGTTGGCGCCGCTTCTTACATATATGACTAGTATGTTTTCTTCTGTCGTGATTTCCAAAGAGACCGGACTTCTCTCAAGAACTGCCTTGACTGCGAGGCCATCCTGGACTGACCTAAGGTCGTCTGACAGTTCATCGACAAGCACAAGGCCACGTCCGGGGACACGCATCTCACTTCGAGCAAGGTTCATTCGCTGACGCCGAAGAATTGAATCCACATCGAAGGTGGCCCCCGCAGGGTTTGCGACTGTGATACTACAGGCCCACTCCGTGATATTAACCGCATCGCCACCCTTCCTACAACCGTGTTCCAAAAGCATTTCGGGTCAGTTCCAGGAACACGATTCGAAAGGAATCACGTACACTCGGCGGATACGAAGTACTATCTAGTTTAGCGACAGCCGCTTCGAGAAGATTTCTCGCTGCTTCTGCATCGTCCAGCCGAATCGCAGACTCGAGAACACAGCGACCTCTGCTGAACGGGAACTGCGTCTCCTTAATTCCGCCCCATCGGCGCACCTGTTCTGGCTCCTGATAGTCAAAATCCGACATCGGTACTTCCGGCATTGAGAGGTTGTCCCGTATAACCCCTTGCCTCTGGTCCTCACGTCGGATTGCCATCCGAATCGCACGGGCAACAACAGAAAGTCCTTTCGAAGTTGAGATCGCGAGCCGAGCCCCGAGAATGGGCGAATACCTCGCAACTTCGTGCGGTGCAAGACCGTGCAAAATAGGCAAGATGAGTTTGCTCTGTCCGTCCTCGCGAGCCAACAGCCCGTCGAGTTCCCGTTGCGGCCACTCTTTTTGAAAGAAGCTCCGACTCAGGACGACTACACCGAATCGGCCCTGAGACAGCCCGGCGTGTATTGCTCGCCGCAAACTGTCGCCGATGGTCAATTCACCATCATCGATCCAGACACGAAAACCTGCCTGTGTAAGAAGTTGTGCCAGCGGTGTAGCGACGGACTCTTTGTCTTCGCTTGCGTGGCTGATAAATAGGTCGTGTGCGGTCACAACGGCGTCACTAGAACGGCGGAGAACGTCGATTCTACCAGAGCGAGCGGCGTGTGCGGTAACCGCCAGCCGGGAATTCGGCCACCCCACTTCTGCGCAATGCCGTTGCCGGGAAGGATGTGGATGTTCGTATCCGCAGTCATCTGAACGAGAAGACGCCAAACGGGAGGAATGCCGGATGCAACGAGGCTCCGTTCGGATGACGGGCGACCCGGAAACTGACCCACTACCGCGGACCCTGCATGCGGCCTAAAGCGTGTGGAGATACGCCATGACGTTGGCTTTCTCGTCTGCCGACAGCATGTCTGCGTAAGCGGGCATCCCGTTGCCCCCGGTGTTGATCTGCGCGAGAACATTTGCGTCGTTGACCGGCTTCCCGC
>JBAUUG010000517.1:0-12407 GCA_049582585.1 Bryobacteraceae bacterium
GCTCGATGTCGTCAGAGGTACCACCGGGAGATTCGGTTTCCAGGACGAAGTGGGCCTAGTGGTCAATCCCGGGTAGTGGGCCGGCATGCCCGGCCCTACAGCCGGCAAATCAGCAATTCCCGCTCATAAACCATCTCCGGCGGCAGTCGGTCATGCAAATCGATAAACAGCTCCTCATGCCCGATTACCTCTGAGCGCCACGCGGTTTCATCGAAGGCCTGCAATTGCTCGAATTTTTCCTTTGAGAAATCGAGCCCTTTCCACTCGATATCCTCATAGCGCGGCATCCAGCCGATGGGGGTCTCTTTGGCCACCGCGCGGCTCCGAGCTCGATCCGCAATCCACTTCAGCACTCGCATGTTCTGGCTGAAGCCGGGCCAGATGAAGTTGCCCTCAGCGTCTTTGCGGAACCAATTCACGTGAAATATCTTCGGCGTCACGCTTAGAGAACGCTGCATGGTCAGCCAGTGGCGAAAATAGTCACCCATGTGATAGCCGCAGAAGGGCAGCATCGCCATGGGATCGCGGCGCACTTTGCCAAGCGCGCCGGTGGCTGCCGCAGTCGTTTCCGAACCCATCGTCGCCCCAAGGTATACTCCGGCGCTCCAGTTAAAAGCCTGATAGACCAGCGGGGCCGTCGTGGCGCGCCGGCCGCCGAATATAAAAGCGCTGATCGGCACCCCGTTTGGATCTTCCCAGTTCGGATCGATAGACGGGCATTGCGAAGCGGGAGAAGTGAACCGCGCATTCGGGTGAGCGGCCTTGCTGCCCGTCTCTTCTCCGATCTGCGGAGTCCAACGGTTGCCCTCCCAGTCCAGGCACTCGGCCGGCGGCTGGTCTGTCAAGCCTTCCCACCACACGCCGCCCTCCGGCGTTAAAGCGACGTTCGTAAATATGGTGTTTTTTGAAAGCGTGGCAATGGCATTGCGATTCGTTTTGGCTGAAGTGCCCGGCGCGACGCCGAAGAATCCAGCTTCGGGATTGATAGCGCGCAGCTCTCCATTTTCATCCGGCTTGATCCAGGCGATATCATCGCCCACCGTCCACACTTTCCAGCCTTCGAAGCCTTTCGGCGGAATCATCATCGCGAAGTTAGTCTTCCCGCAAGCGCTCGGGAATGCGGCGGCAACGTAGGTTTTTTCGCCTTGCGGATCTTCGATTCCGAGAATCAGCATGTGCTCCGCCATCCAGCCTTCATCGCGCGCGAGGTTGGAAGCGATGCGCAATGCGAAGCACTTTTTCCCGAGCAGCGCGTTCCCGCCATAACCGGAGCCATACGACCAGATCTCGCGCGTCTCCGGAAAGTGAACGATGTATTTCTCGTTATTGCAAGGCCACGGCACGTCCGTTTCACCGGGCGCGAGCGGAGCACCCACGCTGTGAAGGCAAGGGACAACACGTTTCACATCCTTATCGATCTCTCTGAATATCGGCAAGCCGATTCGCGCCATGATGCGCATGTTGACGACCACGTAAGGCGAGTCGGTCAGCTCCACGCCGATTCGTGACATCGGCGAATCGATGGGACCCATGCTGAACGGCAGCACATACATGGTCCGCCCGCGCATGCAGCCGTTGAACAGCTCCTTCAATTTTCTGCGCATCTCGAACGGGTCAACCCAATTGTTCGTAGGGCCTGCAGCGTCTTTGGAAAGCGAGCAGATGAACGTGCGGTTCTCAACGCGGGCGACGTCGCTCGCGTCAGATCGCGCGTAATAGCAGCCCGGCCAGAGATCATCGTTCAATTTGATGAAGGTGCCGGAAGCCACCATCTTGGCGCAGATCGCGTCATTTTCCTCCTGCGATCCGTCCACCCAATGTATGGCCGCCGGCCTGGTCAGCGCCGCCATTTTTTCAACCCATCGAATCAAATGCTTGTTCGAGCTTAAGGGCATTCGCTCACGAGACTATCATGGGACTGCAGATTATGACTCCTTCGGCTTTAGTCCACCCGGCGGCTTCAACGGAAGCTAATATCGAGCGCGATCTTGCTTCGCACTTCGTGCGGGTGGTGGAAGAAGCGGCGGTCGCGAGCGCCCGCACCATGGGGCAAGGCGACCGCAAACATTCAGATCACGCGGCCGTGCAAGCGATGCGGCAGGCATTTGAGACCGTACCGATCGCCGGCAACATCGTGATTGGCGAAGGAGAGCGCGATGAGGCGCCGATGCTTTACATCGGAGAGCGGGTTGGCGCCCCGCCGCCGAACGGCAGGGATCATCCGGGCGTGGATATCGCAGTGGATCCGCTCGAGGGGACGAATTTATGCGCGACGGGCGCGCCCAATGCCGTAGCAGTGCTGGCGGCCTCCGAGCCGGGCGGTTTGCTGCACGCGCCGGATTGCTATATGGAAAAGATCGTCGCGGGCCCAGCCTGCCGCGGTGCGCTTGATTTGGACGCACCCGTCTCGCAGAACCTGAAATCGATTGCCCGGCGTCTCGATCGCGACGTGAAGGATCTTACGGTCATCGTTCTAGATCGCCCGCGACATGAGCAGTTGATCGAGGACATCCGCCGCGAAGGGGCGCGCATTCGCCTGATCGGCGACGGCGATTTGTCAGCTGCGATTGCGGTCGCCGTTCGCGGAAACGGAGTGCACGCGGTAATGGGAATCGGCGGCGCTCCGGAAGGCGTTCTCGCGGCCGCTGCCATGCGCTGCCTGCACGGCGAGATGGTGGGCCGGCTGGTGATCAATACACCGGAGCTGGAAGAACGCGTCTCGCGAATGGGCATCAAAAACCCTCATCGCATCTATACCGCGGGCGATCTGGCGATGGGCAGCCACATCGTATTCGTCGCATGCGGCGTCACGGACGGAGCGCTGCTGCGCGGCGTTCGCTTCTTCGGCGAAGGCTATCGCACTCACACTTTGCTTATGACCTCCAGCAATAATACCGTCCAATTCATCGACACCGTTCACATGCATCGCAAGCCCGGACCTCGCGGCGTCCGCTTGTACTAAACGCCTTCACCCTTGCTCAACCAGCAAACCTAAGCGCCTTAATGCACGCCGAACTTTTTTCGGCGATACCGCTAGCCTTTGCGCGACTCTCGAAACTTTCCGGCCCTCATGCTCCCATACTCTTCTGATCAGCAATTCTTCAAACTCCCCAACCACGTCCTGGAGCGATTTGTCTCCAACAGCTCCCTGCGACCACGCCCTCAGATTGGGATCCTCAATACCCGAGTGCAAAATTCGAGCCCTCAGGATTTCGATCTCCTGCCAGAGCGCGTCGTGACGGTCGTGATCGAGAAAGGCTTCCGCCCTGTCGCAGCAAGCGCGCGCCGATTCCGTGTTGTTGAAGAAGCCATTGACCAGCGTCGCGCCTTGGCAAATGTAGGCCTGGGCCAACAACCTTCGGCTTTCCGTGTGCTCTCCTAAATCCACCGCCTCTTTCGCGCAATCATGCGCCAGCTGCGCGAACCGGCTCGGATCGTCGCCTTCGCCGATCTGCTCTTCAAACCGGGCGTTCGCCACCATAGCTTGCACAATCCGCGCGCGGCACATAACCAGGTGGTCTGCGCGCGTGGCGCCCAGGTCAAAAGCCTCGGCGGCTCTCTCTGCGGCTTGATCCAAATTGCCGAGATCGAGATAAATCTGCGCCAAGTTGACGTCCACATTCCCAGCGCCATGATGATTCCCGGCGCGTTTGTGAATCGCATCCGCCTCAGCCAGATCTGCCTGAGCCTCCCGAAGCAGATCGTGCATGCGCTCCAACTGCCCGGCTTTATCGTGCCGCTCAGGGCCAAGATGAGTCGGCTTCGCGTTTCTTTGGCGCTCCCATTTCGCGTCGATGCTGCGGCGCAGCTGCAAAGCCACGAAGCGTTTCGCCTGCGCGATGTTGGTGAGAGATCTCGCCAAATATCCCTCCAGAGACGGGCGCCGCTTGAAGAGATCAATGGAAGCCTCGAAATATCGCATCGCATGGTCATACCGTCCCTCGCGAAGGGCGATTCGCCCATACGTGGATTGAATATTTCCCAGCGTGATGAAATCGTCGGTGTCACGAAGAACGGCTTCCGATTCCTGCAGTATCCGGATCGCCTCCTTCGTCTTGCCTTTCTGAAACAGGAGCCAGCTCTCGAGGGTCCGCATCACGGCCGCAACATACGGCAGATTGATCGACGCGGCTATTTCGATTCCGCCGCGTGTGATCTCTAGCGCCTGATCGTATTCACCTGCTTTTCGCAGGCAACGCGCTTTCCACAGGCTCGCCACCGCCGCAATTTTCCGGTCTTCCAGCTCATCGCTCAGGGTCAACGCTGTATCGAGATGGCGCAACGCCTCGTCCAGGTACTCCGACCGCATAGCCATCAGCGCTTCGGCCAGCCGCAAATGAACGTACTCGGCGAGCGGAAGCGTCTGGCGGGCGTTCTTTGGGAAACGTGAGAGCAATTGCGCAATCAGCCCTCGATCTTCAAAGCCAACGTCCACCCATTGCGCCAGGCAGCCAATCGCCAAACCCGAATGGCATGTTCCCGGAGTAGTGTCCGCAAAATCCTTCCGGTACCGTTCCAGCAGGCATATGCCATCTCCGATTCGCCGATCCTGAAGCATTTGGCGGAGTTCCTGCAGTAGCTCAGGAGAGGGCATGGTGGACAGCGACTTTCCCAATTCTACGCTTTGACCCGACGCGCTGGGCCGAGCCGGAACGGACAACTAGTCCAGTCTGGACTACTCGATTTTGAAATAGTCCATCCCGAGTAGACACTAGGATCGTGATGAGTTCCGGTATGTTCACAGGTTGCGAGGTGATTCTCTTTCTCGGGCCGCCGGGGTCGGGCAAGGGGACGCAAGCGTCGCGGGTCGGGTCAGCGCTCGACATTCCGGCGATCTCGACGGGAGAAATGCTGCGCCGCGAATGCAATTCCGGATCGGCTCTAGGAAAGGCAGTTCAAGACATCCTTGACGCGGGTCAGTTGGTCAGCGACGATTTGATCAACCAAGTGGTCGCCAGCCGCCTGGCGCAGGGCGATTGCAGAACCGGTTGCATACTCGACGGCTATCCGCGGACTGTCGCGCAAGCCCGCTATCTTGGCGCGTTGCTCAACAAACTGAATATGGGTGGGCCGGTTGCATTTCATTTTGAGATATCTCTCGAAGAGGTCGTGGGCCGCCTGGAGAACCGCAAACGAGCCGACGATCAACCCGCTACAATTCGTGAGCGCCTGCGCGTCTACAACGAGAACGCTGTTGAGCTGATCCGCTATTACCGAACGCGAGACTATTACCGCATCGCGGCGAACCGTACACCGGAAGAAGTCTGTGACGAACTGCTGAGCGTTCTGGGCCGGCGATGGTCAACCGCCGCAGTCAGCGCTCAAAGGAACGTTTCGGCACAGCCAAGCTTTACTCGAATCCCAGCGCTGTCGTAGGCCAATAGGCCTTAGCCCTTACGTCGGCAGATGAGGTACCGGTAACGAAATTAGAACCGGAACGCACTCTCAGCGCTTGAACACCCTATTACTGGAATTCAGAATGGGAGCATGGCAGAATCCAGCGTAAATACTTTGTATAAAGACTGGCAGCGGTTTGTGAAGGAACACGCGTGCATGATTCGCGATGGCCGCATGAGCGGCCTTAGCCGCGAAGAGCTGAACACGCTCAGCGAAGCCTACGTGCAGCGCATCGATTCCGCTTACTCCCGGCTGATGCAAGCGGAGCAACGCGACAGTCGTTCGGAGCGCTGAACGCTGGAAGGCTATTGCCCGCTGGTCGACGTCGCAGCTTTATTCGCGTCCATGAACGCGTTGACGCTGCTCTTGTCGACGATAAACGTTCCTGTGTCGATAAACGTGGGTATAGGCGAGGTAGGATTATTCGCCCAATTGCCCGTGAGCGGCTTTGGGGGATTCAGGTGGATGTCACCCAACATTTTGGCCCCATAATACGCCATCGTAAACGGTTTCTGCGCGATAGTCGCCGAAATGACGCCCTTCTGAATCCAGTCCATGGTCCGCTGGTCGGTGTCCATCGCGACCACCGTTATTTTGCCGCTCATATTCGCTCTGCTGATCACCTCTCCCACCTCGGGGCAGGCAATTGCCTCGAGACAGACGAAGGCATCGACTTTCGCCTTGCTATCGATCAGTTTCCGAGCCGCGTCAAACGCCGCAGTGGGATCCCCATGGATGTCCACCACTTGCATAACCTTGATATCCGAATGCTCGGCAAATGCGGCTTGGTAACCATGCAGCCGGTCTTGAAGATTGGCTTGATTCGGCATCGTGAAGATGACAACGTTACCTTTGCCGCCGATCAGCTTGGAAGTCAGGTGCCCACCCAACGTTCCAGCATTGTAGTTGTCCGTACCGACGAAAAACAGGCGCTTGCTATCGGGGGCATCGGAATCCATGGTAACGACCGGAATACCCTGCGACATGGCAGCATCGATATCCGGTGTCATCACACTGGCATCCGCCGCCGATATGAGAATGCCCGCCGGCTTCTGCGCTACCGCTCTTTGAAAATCGTCATGCTCGGCCTTCGGATCGTACGTGTCGGGGCCGATCATCTCGCCATGCACCTTCATTTCATTGGTAGCGTGGATCAGGCCTGCCGAGGCGCTTTGCCAATACGGCAGCTTGGTGTTGGTCGATACCAGGAAATATTTTTCGGCTGGAGCATGCGGGTTCGTCGTGCAGCTTGTCGTCAGAAGAAAGGCGGCTGGAATGATCGCCGCAGTTAATGCCCATCTAGCTGTTTTCATTACGTCTACCTAGCGCCGGAGTATATCACGGCGTGAATGGAACCTCTCGAATCTTGAATTAAGACTCAACACGGCTATTCGCGTTTCAAACTCCTCATGCACGCCCGTAGGATAAATCATAATCAGACGTGGACCCCGCCGGCATCACTGAGTTTCACGAAGGTTCCATTCGCGGCTTCCTGCATACGCCTGCGGAATCGAGTGGCGCTGGCCTGGTTTTGACTCATGGCGCGGGCAGCAATTGTCAGGCCCCCCTGTTGTTCGCGGTCGCGGCAGCCTTCTCTTCGGCGGGATTTTCGGTGCTGCGTTGCGATCTCCCCTTTCGACAGCGGCGCCCGTTTGGTCCGCCTTCGCCCAAAACAGCAGTTGACGATCGACATGGAATAAAAGATGCGATCGCCACGATGCAGAAGTTGGGATGCAATCTAGTCGCTGTGGGTGGCCACTCGTACGGTGGGCGCCAGGCCAGCATGCTCGCCGCGGAGGACCCTCAATGCGCAGCCGCTCTCCTCCTCATGTCTTATCCTTTGCATCCCCCTGACAAGCCGAATCAAAAACGCACGGATCATTTTCCAGCCTTGCGGGCACCCGCGCTTTTTGTCCATGGGACGAGCGACCCTTTTGGATCAATCGACGAAATGACCGCGGCTGTCCAACTAATACCCGCTCCAACCAAGCTCGTGATAATCGAGCGCGCCGGTCACGACCTCGGGCGCGGTAAATTTGATATCGAGCTCCTGGTCGTCGAAGAGTTCCGGAAGCTGCTGAAAGCTAAGCGCTCTTGACGCCGGTCATTTTAAAAACATAGGCCTGCCGGTAGGGAAGCTTAGCGCGCAAGGAATCGGGAACCTCGATGTGAATCCCTCCGCCTTGCGAATGCCAGGGCAAATTATCGCCCGTTTCGAGCAGCCTGATCTGAGCTTCGCCGCGGGCGCTTATTCCTGCGATCGTGATGCCGCGCTCCGGCCAGCGCGGAAGAATCGCGTACATCGAATCGTCTTTCACCGTAAAGAACGCATCTACGCGCGCGAATCCCGCCGCGGGATTATCCACGAGCTTCGTGATGTCATAGTCGGTCCGAAATTCTTTTTCCTGCATTCGCGGCACATTCCCGCTGCTCCATTGCCGCGATCGCTGCCAGGCGTGCGTGCCATAAATCGCTTCGCCGTTCACATGCAGCCAATCTCCCATTTCCGTCAGCCGCTCCTCCATAACAACCGGAATGCGCCCGTCCGCCGTCGGGCCGATGTCGAGCAGCAGGTTGCCGCCCCGGGCCACGATATCGATGAGCATCAGCAACAGCTCGCGGCCGGTGTGGTAATCCTTCAACGTCTCCATGCGGTTGTAGCCGTATGAATAGGCCATGCCGCGGCTCTCTTCCCACGGATGATTCGATTCCTGCATGCCCGAGGTGTATTCGGTGGTGTAATAGCCGCCGTGCTTGTGCTTGGTTTCTTTGCCCCAACGATCGTCAATTACGACCTCGTCCGCTACCGGCGAATCGTTGAAGAGCCACGACAGCAATTCCGTCGAATGCCATTCGGCGCTGGTCGCTTCCCATTCGCCATCGGAGAAGATGATGGACGGCTTAACGTGTGAGACCACGTCTTTGAATTGCGGCATCATGTGTTCGGTCACGTAGCGCGGCTTGTCAGAAAGCCAGAGCGGGTTGTACCACTCGTAGAGCGAATAGTAAATACCCATACGCAGTCCCTTGCGCCGCCCCGCCTCGCATAGATCGAACACCAGATCGCGCTTCGGACCAATGTCGACGCTGTTCCATGGGCGTCCCCATGAGCGATTGGCCTCCGCGCTTTTCCAGAGCGTGAACCCCTCGTGATGTTTTGAAGTCAGAGCAACATATTTTGCGCCGGAGCGCACGATGACATCCGCCCAGCGGTCAGGATCAAACAGCTCAGCGCGGAACATCGGAGCAAAATCGAAATACGGAAAACCCGCTCCGTAGACCCGCTTGTGAAACGCCCAGGTCAGCGCGCCATTGCCGGTGGGCTCTTTCGCTTTCATGCCGTTCGTCAATGAATTCCAATACCATTCCGCGTACGGATTCTCATCCTTGACATTCACGGCGGCAAACGAGGGCACCGAGTACACGCCCCAGTGGATGAAAATGCCGAACTTGGCGTCGGTGTACCAGGCGGGAGTGGGGCGGCTGTCAATGGAATCCCAATTTGCTTCGTAAC
This sequence comes from Bryobacteraceae bacterium, assembly GCA_049582585.1. Lineage (GTDB taxonomy): Bacteria > Acidobacteriota > Terriglobia > Bryobacterales > Bryobacteraceae > Bog-105. Next base: position 8,912 of record JBAUUG010000517.1, read on the forward strand.
GGCGCGGTTGCTGCGCTTGCGCGCGCAAAGCTGCGGCGACTGCGAATGGCATTGCGCCGATGGTTTTTAGAATCTCTCGTCTTCGCATGTTTGTTTTGGCACATAGTATCAATTCGAGTGGGCAGTCACGCTGGTTTTGCGTCCGCATACCGCGATGAGTGCTCTTGACACTTGATTACAAAAACGAGACGCCTTTGCTGGTCAACGCGGCCTGCATCCGGTGATCGCATCGCCCATCGCGAAGAACGCCGGGGTCGGCTTCAACCCGGAATCAAAAGGCAATGGCCGCCGAACGAGTCCGTCTTTCCGTGGGTTGAAGGCGTTCAGCCAAGTATCCCGGTCCGTGAGGCCCCAAGTGAGCACCGCCTTCACGGAGCGGTGTTGCAGAACATTTGTAAGGTAGTCGCGATATAGTCTCGCCACGGCACTATCCCTTTCCGCGTTTTCTGCGGGCAAGTTACTGTCATCTACATCCAGTTCAGTCACGAAAACCTGCAGATCCAGGCCCTCAATGCGCTCTATAAAGCTGTGCAGTCCCGTCCAATCTGAAGGCTGGACGCCGGCCCGCAAATGCGATTGAAGGCCGATGGCGTTTATCGGAACCTTACGGTCGCGTAATGAGGTAAGGAGTTGGAGAACAGCCTTGCGCTTTGCATCGTGCCTCGGGGTGTTCTGCTCAAGATCGTAATCATTGTAGGTCAGCAAGGCGTTGGGGTCCGCTTCAGCAGCCGCGCGGAACGCAATCTCGATGTAGCGCGGGCCAAGCAGCTGCAGCCAGATAGAATTTCGGAGGCCGTCCGATCTGCCGTCCTCCACCGCGACCGCTTCGTTTACTACATCCCAGGAGTGAATCCGGCCGGCGAAGCGTCCCGCAACTTCCGCAATATGCCGGCGGAGCAAGTCCGCTGCATTGTCAGGAGTTGCTGCTTGCTTAAACCAAGCGGGAAGTTGATTGTGCCAACACAGATTGTGACCCCTAAGACGCTGCCGATGTGCGGCCGCAAAATCCGCCAGCGCGTCCGCTTTCTGGAAATCGAAGCGATCGGGTTCCGGATGAATCCTCTGCCACTTCATGTCGTTTTCCGAGACGACAATGCTCGCCTGCGCCGCGAGTAGATTGGTGAAATCGGGCCATTGCAGCTCAGCGTAAGAAACAGCGCTTCCCACCAGCAGATTCTTTTCTGCGCCGAGATCGCGCAAGCCATGGGACGGCATTTCCGTGGCTCCGCAATCGACAGCTCCGATTGCGGCAGCCTTCAGCAGCTCAGCTATGAGTTCTCGCCGAAGCACCTTTACGGCCTAACAACTGTCAAAGCGAGCACCAGTGATTCCATCACGATCCGGTCGTCTTTGTACCCCTCGCGAAACTTCTTGTCCGTCTCGTAAATCAAGGCGACTGCCTCGGCGAGGTGTTGCTTGGAAAAAACATTCGCGGTCGCGACCACTTGTTCCGCGCGCATGCGCCACATTCGCACGCCGATTTTTGCGAAAAAGTTCAGCGCCTGCTGAACCGTTCCCGCCCGCGCCTCCTTTGCCGCCAGCGCAAGCCGGAACTGCGTGCTCAAGAATGTAAGCGCAAGCGGCAGATACTCTCCCTCCCGGATCAGAACATCTAAAGATTGCAAGGCGCCCGCCCGGTCGGACCTCCCCAGCGCTTCTACCAGGGCGAAAATCGTGCTTTGCGCCGCGTTTGGAACCAGCGCGCGCAAATCCGCGCTCGTGACGCTTCGCTCCGCGCCAACAAACAGCGATAACTTTTCCATTTCCGCCGCCAACCGGTTCGCATCCCCTCCCACCGCGTCGAGCAAAATCGCAAGTTCCGCTCCGCCCAGTTTGACCCGGAATTCTTTTGCGAGCTCGCGCGCAAGGAATCGGATTGATTCCGGCGTGAACTGACGGAATTCGACCACCCCCGGCACAGCCGAATAGAATTTCTGAACGCGCTCGAGCTTAGGCTTGTCTTCACCTATGAACTCGTAGCGGCTGCATTCAAAAACCAACACCGTCCCAGGTGTCGGAGCCTTCAAGTACGCGGACAGCGTCGATTCCGATGAGGGCTCGGAGTCTCCTCCTTCCTCTGTGGGAGCCGCCAGTCGCCGTGGAAGCGCCAATTCGGCGCTGCAAACCCAAATCAGCCGATCGGAAGAGAAAAGAGACAGTGAGCACGCATCATCGAGGACTTCCGAGAGACCGGTGTTCTCGAGATCGATTTGCGTCAGCCCGCCGGCTCTTTGATCGCCGGGCAAAAGCCACTCAATAAGCGCATGCTTACAAATGCGGCGTTGATAGCCCTCTTGTCCCAAAAACAGGTAGGCAGCGGCAGGCGGCTCTTTCTGAATCCGAGCGAGAAATTGTTCGGGCAGCATGGGCGAAGGCCAGCGATCAAAAGTTCTCGACGACGGCGCTCACGATATCGTGCGCGAGATCGCGGCTCAATCGATCGAGCGCCGGACCGCTCTCATCAAAGTATTGATGCGGATCAACCGCGACGTCATAGTTTTGCCGAATCCCGTAATTAGGGCGACGGTAAAGCACCCGCCCGGTCGATCGTTCTATCAAAGTGATGCTCACCACGACAATTACCTGAACGCTGGTTACCTTCCCGCTGGTTGGATCGAACAAGGCCGGGACCGTCTGGGCGTTATTGATGGTCCCGTTCAAGACTGCATCCGCGATGCTTGGGTCGTTAACAATGCGAAAACGTGTCCTTTGCATGAACTCACGTCCAATCTGCTGCGGAAGCAAATCGCCCAGTTTGTAGCGAGTGGCGACGGTCGGGAACGATGGTATGCAAATCGTCTGGATGCTCTTCGGCAGCAGATCCGCCTTTCCGCCCACGTGATAGCCGCAGGAAAGCGTGTATCCTCCGCTCGCAAATGCCAACAGCATCGCGCGCCTGGTCACGGCTGCTCCGTTCTGAGCGCGGCTACTACCTCGGCAGCAGCGTCCGCGGTCAGACGCAAGTTGTCTCCCACCACCCAGAGCCAGGCAGCGCGCGGATTGTTCCGGTCGGTGCGAATATCGCCCGCGATCAAGCCGCTTTGGCCCGCCGCTCCGGCGTTGTCCGGGGCGTCCTGGTTGGGCCCTCGAATCTCGATTTGCGCGGACGCCAATGCTTCACCCGCCGCGAGCGGGTCCACATCCGAATCGAACTCCACCCATGCCGAGATGCTGTATCCGTGGAAAACGGGTGCTTGGATAAGCCGCAGAGAAGGGATCGGAATTGGAGAGACCGTGTTTTGCCGGCTCAAAATCGTCGCGACATGCTTCTCGATGCGCTGTTCCACTTCTGAAAGCTTTCCGGGCGCTTCCTCCCCATAACGGGACAACAGGTTAAAACTCAATTGAGCATCGAAGACATTCTTCTCGAGCGGCTTGAACGACAGCAGACTGGCGGTTTGGTGGTGCAGTTCCGAAATCCCGCGCTGGCCGTGTTCGCTCGCCGGTTCAAATATGTGCGCTATCGCTCGGCGAATATTTCCGTATCGGGCGAGTC
>JBAUUG010000518.1:0-3376 GCA_049582585.1 Bryobacteraceae bacterium
ATGCATCGGTTGTGGGGGCACCGCAGAATGCCGCAGAGTACTCATCTGTGAAGGTGGTGGCAGTATTCTCGAAGTTCGACAGGAAAACGCTCGAGTTCATGGCCGAAGCGGTGCGAGATGGCAAGCTGGTTATCCCGATTAGCCAGAAACTGCCACTCAGTGAAGCAGCTGAGGCTCAAGCAGCCGCAGAAAAGGGTGGGATCGGGAAGATCTTGCTAGTGGCTTGACATTTTTGGCGAACAGAGGACGCGAAAGGAAAATCGGAGATGAAAAAGGGTCTGCGCGGAATCAACCCCGCTTCGAAACCAAGTGGCGACGGATGTGTAGAATGCCTGGCGTCACCGAAAGGTTGGTGGTTTCATCTCCGTCGGTGTGCGGAGTGTGGGCACATCGGTTGCTGCGACAGTTCTCCGAGCCAGCATGCATCCAAGCATGCGGCTGCGACAGGGCATCCGATCATTGCCAGCTTCGAGCCGGGTGAGGATTGGTTCTTCGATTACGAGAAGCAGGGGATGATCAAGGGTGTGGAGCTGCTTCCGCCGCATTCGCATCCAAAAAATCAGCCTGCTCCTGGACCAGCAGGAAGGGTGCCAGCCAACTGGGAATCGCTCCTGAACTAGCTGCCCGTTGTAGGGTAGTCGGCAGATGAAACGCATCCTTTGGATTGTAGGCGTTTCCGGGCGCATCCTAATTCATCGACAATCGGGGGCAGCGCATGAATCTACCTGACGCTCCGATCGCACACGAAGGCTTCTTCGCGAGTCACTTCTTCACCGTGAGCGACCTGGACAAATCGAAAGACTTCTATGTCCGAATTCTTGGCGGGAAAGTAATCAAGCCAGACAATCCCTGCAACATCAAGCTGGCGAATACGTGGATCCTTCTCAATTCCGACGGTGGCCCTACACCTGACAAGCCAGAGGTCCTTCTTGAAACACCGTCCGACCTGAACCGAGTAAACACCTTCCTTAATTTGCGCGTCGCCGATATCTGGGCCTGCTACAAACAATGGGGCGACAAAGGAGCGTTCTTTCTTACCGAGCCATTAGACAATCACGGCTGGGAGTGGCGCTGCTACATGCGTGATCCCGACGGCTACCTCATCGAGGTCGGTCAATATCCTCAAGTCACCCTCGACTGGTTCCACAACCACAGTTAATTTTGCTGGCCAATGCTTCGGGAGCGATTGATACGTTCGTCCAATAGATTCACCGTCGCCCTTCTGCTAATCTCGCCTTGAACAGTCACTCGCTCTGACCTCGAAAGGAGTACCAAATGGACGGCAAAAATGGGCCGAAAGAGACCACGCGCGTGACCGCGCCTGTCGCGTCGAATACGCATGAGTCGAACACACTAAGTGTGAACGTTTTTACCGCCCCGGGAAAAGCTATGGTCGGCGAGCGGCCAAAGCCCTTCGGCGAAGCGCTCGGCTTTGACCCGATCACGTCGACTTTAATCTTCGGCGAGTACGACGCGGTGCTGGTCGACGCAATGTGCACGGTGGCTGAGGCCGAGGCTCTCGCGGCTTGGGTTGCTCTGCACAACCGCAACCTGGAGACCATCTATATAACGCACGCCCATTTCGACCACTTCTACGGTCTGGGGATTTTGCTCGACCGTTTTCCGGGCGCTCGGGCGATCGCAACGCCCGAGGCGGTGAACGCCATGCAGATGTATTTCACCCCCCCAGTGGAGCGGCTGGCCCGCCGGTTGTTTCCTGGACAAGTGGCCACCAAGTTGGTTCCACCTGAGCCCTACGAGCACGACACGTTCACTCTCGAGGGCCAGGAATTGCGCATCATCAAGCAGGGCCGCACCGATAGTCCAGATTCGACGTCGCTGTATGTCCCATCGATCGGCCTGATCGTCGCTGGCGACGTTGTGTACAATCAATGCCGCATGTACGTCGGCGACACCACCCCCGAGAGCCGAAAGAACTGGATCGCAGCGCTAGACAAGTTAGCGGCGCTGAACCCGGCGATCGTTGTCGCCGGTCATAAGAAGCCTGGCGCGCCCGACTCTCCCTCGGCGATCACGGACACGAAGCGCTACCTGCAGGACTTCGATCGGGTGCAGAAAACCGCGAAATCTGAGCAGGAGTTGTTCGATCAGATGACGGAGCTATATCCGCATTGGGTAGCCAATCAGTCGTGGTTGATGTTCGGGTTCCCGCAGCCATGACCGTGTGTCGCCCGTCTAGATGAGCGTCCCCACGCAAGCGAATGGCCGGGGTCGCGGAGACAACGGTGAATAGGTTCAGATATGCTGCGTGGGGTCAGCGCTTGGCGCTCCCTAATATCGTTTATAAGATTCTTTGCTACACCTCTCAGTAGCCGAACTACAAGGGAAGGAATTGCCCGTGAATCGCATGGTTTATCGCACTGTCCAAATCGACGGCCTCTCAATTTTCTACCGGGAAGCTGGTCCGAAGAACGCGGAAACGCTTGTCCTACTGCACGGGCTTCCATCGTCGTCGCGCATGTTTGAACCGTTTCTCGCGCGGCTATCCGACCACTACCATCTGATCGCGCCGGATTATCTCGGCTTCGGACACAGTGATTGGCCGGACCCGAAGAGGTTCGCGTACACGTTCGATCATTGCGCCGAGATCATGAACCATTTCACTGAGGCGATGGGACTGTCGCGCTACACCCTATATATGCAGGACTATGGCGGCCCCATCGGCTTTCGCATGATACTGGCGCATCCAGAGCGAGTGGAGGCGCTGATCGTGCAGGACGCCGTCGCCCACAACGAAGGCCTGGGAGCAAATTGGAAAACGCGCCGGGCGTTTTGGGCTGATCGCGCTGCCAATGAGAGCGCATTGCGCACCAATCTCCTATCGCTCGAGGCCGCGCGTGCGCGACACGTCGGAAACGATCCCGAACCGGAGCGCCACGATCCAGACCTCTGGACCGATGAGTTTTATTTTCTGAATCGGCCTGGCCAGCCCGAGATCCAGAGCGATCTTTTCTACGACTACCGAACCAATGTGGAGTCCTATCCGAAATGGCAGGCCTGGATGCGGGAAAAACAACCGCGGCTGCTCGTGATCTGGGGCAGATACGAAGCATCGTTCGACCCGAGCGAGCCGGAGAGCTACCGGAAGGATGTCCCGAACGCCGAAATCCACATTGTCGACGGTGGCCATTTCGCGCTGGACACGGCTGCCGATGAGATCGCTGCCTTGGTGAAAGGGTTTATGGCGTTTCCCAGAGATGAGCGCTCGGTGCGCTGTCCAGCGCAATGAAAACGGGCACCCATTTCGGGTTGCGTGCATTCCGGGTTACGCCATTGATCGGAGAAATTATGAGCGCCACAATCACCGCCTCTCAGGTCGAACTCAAACGGGAGCTCCTCGATCAAACCGTTATCG
>JBAUUG010000519.1:0-3648 GCA_049582585.1 Bryobacteraceae bacterium
AGTAGAGAGACGTGCGATTGACGGATCGCCTTAAAACGGAACAATCGATGCTCTTGTCTAGAGCCAGTCACGGCTCAACTAAAAATCGCGATATTTTGATCAATGCCACCGGAATCAAAGACTTAGACCGGGTTCGGAAGCGCTACTGGGCGGTCAGTCGATCAAGAAAAGAGTGCCAATAGCCGATATTCGATTGTGTGTAGCAGCGGTTTCCGTATGGCAGCGTCTAAAAGCAGAGGAAACAACAACGTGGATCCAGGTTCGGCGACAGCGCGCATCCAGGCCGATCCAGAGATTTGGCTGAAAGTGGAGCAGGCCCTGGGTGATCCGGAGATGATCGATCAGGGAGATCCTCTCCCATCCTCCCAAGCTGTTTTGACGCTAAAGCGCGTAATTACGGAAACGCAGAATATACTTGCGAGTCCGATTGCTCATCCGCAGATTGAGTTCTTTGAGGGCTCAATACGGCTCATTTGGATGAAGCCCCATAAGAATCTTCGATTAGTTATCGCTTCTCGCGATGACCGCCCTAGTTACCTCTATCACGAAGACGTCAAAGACGGTCACGCCGCAAACTATGAAAAGGTTGAGCCTACGCCTTCCAATCTGGCCTATTGGCTAAACGCTCTAGAATCTCCGGGCAGCAGTGCCACGCGTTAGCTTCTTTTCCTTTGCAATTCAGCCCTGAGCGGGCGCAGCACTGCGTGACGCGCAATGTTGCCGGCCAGTGCCTCGGCTGCCGAGGGGTGTTCGTGTTGGTATGGAACATTGTCGATGATCATGTGATGAGGGTCGGTGGGGCTGTCGTAGCAGACTTTCAGATTTTCTCCGTTCACAGGATTTTTTAGCTGCAGCACTTCCTGCCTTGAGAGTTCGCCTACGCCAGCAATATTCAGGCCATAACAACTATCTTCTGCATCGAACAGGGACAATCCATCCGTATCCTTCTCCTTCCGCAAGAACGCTGTGAATTTGATTGTAGGGGGTGGTTCCCTGTTGATCCAGCTCTTGTTATTCAACGCGCGAAACAGAGAGTATGGTCCCATTCCGCCCACAGGCTCAAATTATTTGGCGAGACGCAATTGCAGCAGAACCGCGGGAACGCGCGCTTCTTAATGAACTTTTCTTGCGTTCTTAGCTTCGGTGGCGGCCTTCTTTTGGGCCTGCATTTCTTTCGCTTTGGCTGCCTTCTTTTGGAACCGGTCGACGCGTCCCTCAGTATCTACCAGCTTCTGACGGCCGGTGAAGAACGGATGACAGCTCGAGCAGATTTCAACGCGCAGGTCGCCTTTATGAGTTGAGCGGGTGTGGAACGTCGAGCCGCACGCGCAAATCACGTTTACCTCATCGTAGGCCGGATGAATGCCTGCTTTCATTACCTTAGGAATCCTTTCGAAAAGCGGTGGGTTAACACCAGTCTAACACGCAAGCCTAAGCTATGAGCGCAAAGCCCCGCCAGCACCCATAAAGGCGTGCTGAGGCGGGGCTTTACAGAGAAGCCTTGCGGCTTATACTCTAGCTACGTTACGCGCGACGGGGCGGCCGGTCCACAGGGAACTTCGGCCTCGTCACTGAACGAAACCTGAACGTACGAACGGCGACTTTAAGAGTCGGCCACCTCGCGCGTGCTTTGTATGCTACAGTCACTACCAGAATTCATTTTGACTGGACCACCTCCTTCCTCAGTGATGCTTTGATTGTATAAATTTCCTTCTGAACGTGTCAACGAATACGGCTGAGGCAATCCCAAAAATTCCGCAAAAAATTGCGAACGACCCGCGCGCGCGCGTCTGGGCGGGCGGGTTTCTGGTCGTCGGCGTTCTGGTAGGTCTTCTGGGATCACTGCTGATCGCTTGGCAATATCACATCGACACTGACCCGCGCATCGTAGGGCTGCATTTCCTAGCCTTGAATCTGGGCTATGTAATTGCAGTCGCGATAACACAACGGCTGTTGGGCCACGTTTCTATCCGATTCGTTGCATTGCTCGGATGCGGAATCGGGTTCGCGAGCCTCCTCGCACTATCGTTCGCCGCGCCGCCGGCCTCGCCGCTGTGGCGAATTCTAGGTTTAGGATTCGTGGGCTGGGCGGGTGGCGCATTGGTTACCGCCCTCCTGTACGTACTAGAACCTCGCTTCGAGGAGTCGCCGGCCTCGGTCGCGAACTTGGCCGGCGCACTCTTTGGTTTCGGCTGCCTGATTTCTACTCTCATGGGAGGCTTCACGTACTTCGCCGGATCAGTTCAGAGAGAAACCGCGCTGCTGGCGCTGATTCCACTGATTTTTTTCGTTCTATATGCGCTTAACAAGTATCCCGGTGCACTGGGCGTCGTCCGGCACGCGAGCGAACAGGCGGCCATCCGTGAAACTTTGCGGGATCTCCGCAGCGTCGCCGCAGTCTTGTTCAGCCTTTTGCTCTTCTTTCAATTTGGGAGTGAATGGGCGATAGCCGGATGGTTGCCGCTTTTCCTCATTCACAAGCTGGGCGCAAATCCGGTTTGGGCCATCTTCGCGCTTGCCCTTTATTTCTTATCGATCATGGTTGGGCGCTTGCTGGCACGCAGGCTCCTTCCGCGCGTGAGCCACAAAAAGCTGCTGGTGGGGAGCATTGTCGTGGCGATGGCCGGTTATCTTCTGCTCAGCTTCACACGTTCCATGCCAGGGGCATGGCTGGCGAGCGTCGTGATTGGAGCGGGCTTCGCTCCTATTTATCCGCTGGTGGAGGAAAGTCTTGACGATCGCTTCTCCTATCACCCAGGTTTTTACAACGGGATTTTTTCAATAGCGATCACTGGAGGCATGAGCGCTCCTTGGCTGCTCGGATATGTCGACGCTTACCTTGGCATCCAATACGTGATGCTGCTTCCCGCGCTTGGTTCAATCGCGGTTCTTATTCTCACTTTGCTGATTATGCTCGAGGCGCATTTGATGGGTGGGAGCAAAAGCCGCATCGAGCCGAAAGCGAGCGCGGCTGCGGCTGGAAAGAGTTGAATAGATATACTCGCGGACGATGATCCGCCGCTATCTGGCCCTGGACTTAGGCGCGGAAAGCGGGCGCGCGATGCTGGCGCAACTTGCCGACGATCGCGTCGCGCTAACCGAATTGCACCGTTTCCCAAACACGCCCGTGCAGCTTCCTACTGGGCTGTATTGGGACACTCTGCGCCTGTTTCATGAGATCTGCGAGGGCATTCGCAGCGCGGCGAAAGCGTCCCAGCGCCTGGACGGAATTGCCATCGATACCTGGGGCGTGGATTTTGGTCTGCTGGGAGCCGATGGCGCGCTGCTCGAGAACCCCAGACATTATCGTGACGCGCGCACCTACGGCGTGCCGGACCAAGTCTTTAGAGTTATCCCGCGCTCTGAAATTTTTCGCCACACCGGTATCCAATTCATGGAAATCAATTCGCTTTATCAGCTCTATGCGATCAAGCGAGATTCCCCGCAGGTTCTGGATAACGCCTCGAAACTGTTGTTCATGCCCGATCTGTTCAACTATTTCCTCACCGGTGCCTTCGCCTCTGAACGAACGGTCGCAAGCACCTCGCAGTTCTATGATCCTGCGAGGAAGTGCTTTGCGACCGAACTGCTGGGAAAGCTCGGAATTGGAGGCGGCTTCTTAGCCGAATTGATCGATCCCGGTATCGA
>JBAUUG010000520.1:0-14668 GCA_049582585.1 Bryobacteraceae bacterium
GGTTCACTGGGTCTCGATCCAGACCGGAGAACAGAAGTTGCAGGCCGTCTGTGACCGGTTCACGTTGCAGCTTGACTTGAAGCGGGAGAAGCCTCTCGTCATCCACGGAGAAAACGGCATCAGCAAAAAGGGACCAAAAACCGGCGATGCTTCGCACTACCTCTCGTTCACGCGCCTTCGAGCACAAGGCGATCTCCAGTGGAACAATTCGTTCTTTTCGCTCGATGGGCTGGCGTGGATGGATCATGAATTCTTCACCAGCCCGCCTGATGACGAGCCGGCGGGATGGGATTGGTTCGCGATTCAGCTGGACAATCGTGAAGAGATCATGCTGTATCGCCTCAGAACCAAATCGGGAGAAGCAGACCCGTACTCGTCCGGAACCTATGTGGATCCGCAGGGCGACGCGCATTTTCTGAACGCGGCGCAATTCTCTCTGTCGCCCGGCGATGCGTGGCGGAGTCCGGCCTCCGGTGCGGAGTATCCCTTGTCATGGAAGATTTCCATACCGTCGCTCGATCTTGAACTTTCGGAACAAACGTTGCTGAAGGATCAGGAAATCTTCAGTCGAAGCGGCATTTCACCTAATTACTGGGAGGGCGCAGTCACTTACGAAGGCCGCATCCACGGCCAACCCGCGCACGGCGCCGGATATCTGGAGATGACCGGCTACGCGCACGGGTCCTGAAAGCTCGAATCAAAGGCTGGAGCCGAGCGAGCGGGCCGCGCTCCCGCGTCAGAGGTGGAACTCGGGGACAGGCTCGCTCTGGCGTGGCGCGTGCAATGATCCAGTGAACCGTGAGAGCCACGCTGCGATCAGGCAGCAGGCCACCACGATTAAGAGCGCATAACGCAGCGTGATCAGCTGCGAAGCAAAACCGATGGTGGGCGGCCCGATGATGAAGCCGGTGTAGCCAATACCGGTTACTGCCGCGATGCCCGCTCCTGGATTGATCGACTCCACTTTACCGCCGCCGCCGAACACTAAAGGGACGATCACGGAGAGACCCGCGCCGGTCACGGCAAATCCGGGGAGTGTCCATGCCGGCACATGCATGCACAAGGCCCAGACGAGCCCGGCGGCGGCCACCAGGCTTCCGGCGCGCAGCGTGCGAAGCGGTCCCAGACGCGCGGTGATGAGATCTCCAAGAAACCGGAATATCGCCATCGCAGCCGAGAAAACGGCGTAGCCTTCCGCCGCAATGCCGGGTCCGGCGTTGAGCGACTGGCGCAAGTAGACGGCCGTCCAATCAGCCATCGCGCCTTCAGAAAGCAGAATGCAAAAACCGATGGCGCTCAGCGCCAGTAGCACCCGCGGAATTTTTCTGAGCGAGAGGCTGGCGCGTGGTCTTGAAGCGCCCGCATGTCTCTCGAGGAGCAGAGGCAAAATGGCGAGGATCGCGATCAAGTTGAGCATAGCGCTTGCACTGAAGTGCGGCAGCAGACCGATGCCGCGCGCCGCAACCCAGCCGCCCGCTCCCGCTCCCGCCATGGCTCCTGAGCTGAACATCGCGTGAAAGCGAGACATCGTCGGCTTCCCGAGCGCCTTCTCGACTTCCACTCCCTGAGCGTTCATGGAAACGTCCATCGCGGCTCCTATTGCGCCAAGGACGAACAGCGCTCCGGCAAGGCTGATTGTGTTGAACGCCAAACCCGGCAGGGTCAGACCAAGGCAGAAGACGATGCTGCTGACGCTGGTTACCTTCTTGCTTCCTAAACGGTCGATGAGGCGCCCGGTGATCGGAATACTGCAAATCGCGCCTAACGCGCTGCTCAGCAGCGTCAGGCCGAGAATGCCGTTGCTGAGATGGAACCCACTTTGCACGGCCGGTATTCGCGACACCCAAGTGCCGACGATGAACCCGTGCACCAGGAACAGCACCACTGTCCCCCACCACGCCCCTTTCACGCTTCGATCCATTTTCCGCGTTGACTTCGACAAGCTAACCTATGAGCTATGGTGACTTCTGCGCAACTCCCGCTGCAAGAGTACCTCGAAACTTCTTACGAGCCGGAATGCGAATACGTCGACGGAGAGCTGATTCCTAAGGCAATGGGCGCGAAAGATCACGCGAGGCTTCAATTTCACATCGGCCGTCTCTTGTATCGCTACGAGCAGCAGGGCCTCTGTGAGGTCGCGACCGAGTTATCGGTGCAAGTCCGGGGCACCGTCGTCCTGATTCCCGACGTATGTCTACTACGGCCGGGTTCTGGCGAACATGGTGTCGTTCGGGAGCCGGCCCTGCTGTGCATTGAAGTGCTCTCGCCCTCGGATCGGTTTTCCTACACGGTTAAAAAGTGCGGCGAGTATATCGCATGGGGCGTTCCGGCTTGTTGGATCTTCGACCCTATCGAGAAGAAAGCGTGGTTCTACGATGCAGAGGGTCTCCATCCTGTTGTGCGCGATGGAGTGCTGCGCGTCGAGAGTATTGAGCTTCCGCTCACCGAATTGTGGCCCTGAGCGCCACTTCAGTTCCTTCCGCTCGCGCAGGCCGTATGTAAATCGTAATTTCCTGCCCGTGCAGGCTCCAAGACACTGCTTCTTTCAACCCGAGTTGCATGCACTCTTCCGGCGCGATGTCCGGCTGCCACTCATAGAAATGCGTTAAAAAGCGCCGGATCAACGGGATTGAAATCACGCTGTCGCCGGGAGCCCAGGTGCGCACGTAAGTGATTAGAGCATCGTAACTGCGCGGCGGGAGGGAGCGGATAGACGACACGTGAAAATCGCCCGTTTCCAGCACTTTCAATGGGTGGTGAACAAATCCGTAGTCGGGATTTTGAAGCGCTGCAGTATACGGCCAGGCTGTAGCAATCGTGCGGCCTTTGAGATTGCGTTCAGCGAATCCGGCCCCGAGCTGCTGAAGCCGGATGAAATCCACCATCGCGTAATTGTTCTCATAAGGAAACGGATACGGCGGATTCCAGAATAAGCTCACAATCAGGCCTGTTAATAGAGCCGCCGTAGCCGCAATGGCTACTCTCCTTCCCGTGTAAGTCAGCGCGACAGAGACCGCTATATAGAAAATTGGGAGCACAGGCAAAAGATACCGCTCCAATTCAGCGCCTCCGAAGACTGAGACCGTCACCAAAGTCGCTGCTCCAACCGCGATGGCTATTCGCCATTCAGGCGTGGTAAAGTGCCGGTGTTTCCTCGCCGTGAATAAAATGAGGAGCGTTCCAATCCACCGGAAATCCGCGAAGAACAGATAGTAAATACGACGGACGAAGGAAAACGCCACGCGCACTGGATGCAGCGCGTACCCAACGTTATAATGCGCGAATCCGGGATTGCCGAGCCAATATCCGGTCGCTTGATGCAGTACGATGAGCCACGCGATCAGCGCCACCCCTGGTGCGATAAAGAACCCCGCGCGCTTCCAATCTTTTCGAAACACTAAGACTGCAAAGAAGACCAGCGGCACGACAATCCCGGTCTCTTTCACCAGGACGAGCAGCATGCTTGCTGCGGCAGCGGCCGCGTAGTTCTTCCGAATGAAGAGCAGGAGCGCCGTCAACGTCAGCGCCATCGCGGGCATATCTAGTTGCGCCATCATGCTCTGTGTATAGAAGAGGGGCGAGGCGAGGAGAAAGAGGGGCGGCAGAAATGCGGGCGCTCCCTCGGTACCGCGGCTCAACTCGATCGCCAGCAGGAAGGTGATCAGAAGCCCGAAGGCGGCAATGAGTAACATCGCCAAGCGAGTTACAGAAATCGAGAAGCCGAAGAACTTGTACCAAAGAACCAGGTAAGCTTCGACGCCTGGTGGATGAACGTTCGGAATTGTCGAATGGGCTACCCAAGCGCCCGTGCGGAGCAAGTCGAGAGCTGTGGGAATGAATTGTCCCAACTCATCCCAGAAGAACGGCAGGTTCAACAGGGACAGATGGATGGCGAAGAGCGGCGCCGCGAAAAGAAAGAAGAAGATCAGGAGGTAATACGGGCGCTTTCGAGCCGGTTGCGGCCCCGCTAATGCAAACGGAGGCAGCTTCGGCATCGGCGGACGCTGCGGCACCGGCATCCCCAAACCTATTGGATGACGTCGCCCTGTATCTGCGCTTCTAAACGAATCTCTCCGAAAGCCGCTTCGTACTGTTTCAAATTTTGCTGCAAGACGTTGTACAAAGCCTTTGCTTGCGGCGGGCTCAAGTAAATTCCCTGAAAATTCTGGATAGTCACCGCATCGGGCGCGGTCTGATTTATGGTGCCGAACATTAGGAAGAAGTCCCACAGGTTCACGCGCATCTGCACGCTGTTGGCGTAGGTCTCGCGGTAATCCGGCGTGGTCGTGAGTTGAAGTTTCGGCTGCGGCTGTCCGGGGGTCATCTTCTTAGTATGCGATGACGCGCCGAAGCGGTGACGAACGGGTATGAACCCGCGAAGAGGAGTGCTCCGTGACTAAATGGAATCTGAAAACGCTCGCGAGGGAGCCAGTGCATGGCTACGGCATCGCGCAATCAATTCAGCAAATCTCCAATGACGTTCTGCGGGTTGAAGAGGGGTCGCTCTATCCTGCTCTGCAGCGGCTCGAACTAGATGGCATGGTTGATTTCCGAGTGGGGCCAGTCGGAAAATAATCGCCGCGTAGGTTGTGGACGACTACCGGGTTATATCGCTGGTGCGTCAGGATCTCGCTCAGTTGCGCGGCCAAGCCGCGTTCATCGTGTGACATGGAATATCCTCGGCTGTGCTTGCACAGCAGCTAAGGATTCTATGGCCAAGTCAACTACTTAGGATTCATGTCGGTTTGCCAACCCATCCGCATCGGGGCCGCCTGGCCACTTCCCGAAGTCGCCCGTGATCCAGGGCTAACAAGGACGTCGGCGTGTTCACGTCAGCCTCGCCGCGCTGCCTCGATGGCGGCGACGTCGATCTTCTTCATCGTCATCATCGCCTCGAAGGCATGCTTTGCCTGGCCGCCGCCAGCCGCAAGCGCATCAGACAGTGCGCGCGGCGTGATCTGCCAGGAGAGACCCCAGCGGTCCTTGCACCAACCGCACTGGCTTTCCGTGCCGCCATTGCCGACGATCGCGTTCCAGTAACGGTCCGTTTCTTCCTGATCCTCCGTCGCGATCTGGAAAGAAAAGGCCTCGGTATGTCTGAACGTCGGGCCGCCGTTGAGACCGAGACAGGGAATGCCCAGGACGGTGAACTCCACCGTCAGCACATCGCCCTTCTTACCGCCTGGATAGTCACCCGGGGCCTTGTGAACGGCAGTTACTTCGCTATCCGGAAAGGTGACGGCGTAAAAGCTCGCCGCCTCATGCGCGTCCTTGTCGAACCAGAGGCAGATCGTATTCTTTGACTTCATATTCGTGTGCTCCTTGTGCTCGATCAGTGCGAACGCCGCGCGGCCTTAGCGTCTGTTCGGATCAGCGACTGTTCCTCTGTCTGATCTGCAGCGGGCGCCGCCTCAAGTGGTCGTCAGCCATCCTGCCCTTCCGAATCATACCGCTGCAGGATCTACCTCGAGATCCGAAGCATGACAAGCCAAGTCCGAATGATCCAGACTCAGGCTCCTTTGACGCTTACGGCGAACCAGGAGCAATTCGGAGGTAATCAGAGTTCTGACGGAATCAGAATCTCAGACCCGATGACGCCACTTTGCGTTTCACCGCACGTCATTTTAATCCGAAGAGCTCGGAGGATCTACTACTCCGTCGATATTTCCGACCAGAGTGATCCGCCCACCAAGGGCTGAGTCGCCGAGATAAGGTGGAGTTACAGTGAGGTCCCGCTGCGTCATCGCCGCCCTATACTGCGTAATCGCGCGAGTCGCGCAAATCGAATCTTCCCAGGATTTAATCGAGCGGCTCACACCACAGCAGAAGCAGCAGTTTGACCTCGCCTCGCAAGCATTCAACTCCCAGCATTACGCTGACGCGCTAGTTGGCTTCAAGGATCTGATACTGCTCTACAACGGCCGCCTTTCTCAGGCCAAGTTGTTGCCCAAGCCGTCATCGATCCGCACATTAAGTCCGGGTTGCGCGTGATCGCCCGGGTCCGGAAACCGCCTTAACCGTGTCTAGGAAGAACGGCAAAGTGGCAACCACAGACGGTCCCTATGCGGAAACCAAGGAACAACTCGGCGGCATTCTCATCCTAGAGGCGCGAGACATGAATCATGCTGTACAGCTCATGGGCCAGCATCCGGCGCTGACGTATGGCAACATTTTCGAGATTCGGCCAGCGGGGGACATGAACGAAGTCATGAAGGCAAGTGAGCAGCGGCGGCGTCGGGATACTGCGCTGTGAAGACGTCCCGTACATAAAAATAATGCGCAGCAAACAACATCGAGGATTGCGATTCAAATGCATTCGCAGACACTCTGCCGAATGTGGCAAAACTCGTCCACATTATTGTCAAGTTGTGATTACTTTCAGAGCTTCGCAAGGATCAATGCTGGGGATGGCTTGAGGAAAATTGGCGGGGACGACGGGGCTCGAACCCGCGACCTCCGACGTGACAGGCCGGCGTTCTAACCAACTGAACTACGTCCCCGTTTGAGGGTAAGCGTCGGACACCCGCAGGATAACATAGCCGGCGGGAAGGCCTCCGCCTTACTTCTGAGACACAAAAATGACGTCGTGACCCCAGCCGCGCAGCTTTCGCGCCAGCCGGGTCTCGCGCCTGAACCAGCCGGTTCGGCCTCCGATCACAATAGTCGATCTCCCACGAGGCAACGAATCTTTCACACACACCAAGGCGTCTCGGCAGAGCCGCACGTCGATATGTACCTCGAGCGTGTATTGGGCGGCGAGAGAACAAAGCGGCCTCACTCTCAAAAAGGGAGCGACGCGCGGCTGATCGAGAGCCAACGGATAAGGCACCACTTCCGGCACCAGGACTCGAATGCGCGCGCCGAGTAGCGAAGCCAATTGCTCGGCGCGCTGCAAAGCGGCGAGAGTTCCACTCACAGTGGTGAACACCACACGGATCGCCAGCTCCCGGTGATTCTCGTCGATCTCCGGAGGCCTTGCCTGTGTATCCGTTATCGGCAGCACCATCCCTACCGTAAAGCGCAAGAGCTAAGGAAGTCGTAAACGTTTCGTAAGGATCGCCTAAAGGACGGGCCGCCTTTACGACTTCTTTATGCCCGCGCCATTAGAGTAAAAATCGAAGGAACAGACATGCTTGACATTTCCTACGTGTTCATCGGCCTTCTGTTTTTTGTCGTTTGCTGGGCGTTCACAAAGGGCTGCGACCGGCTGTAACTAAGCGGGCCAACTGGAGTTACTCGAATGGATTACATCATCGGCGGGGTTACTACTGTTCTACTGTTCGTCTATCTCGTTTACGCGTTGCTGAAGCCGGAGAAGTTCTAGCCGGAGGGCCTCGAATTATGACAACCAATGGCATCCTGCAGATTGCAATCTATTTCCTGATTATTCTCGCGCTCGCTAAGCCGATGGGCAGCTTCATGGCGAAGCTGTTTGAAGGCAAGAAGACCTTCCTTCACTCTGTGTTTCGCCCAGTCGAGGTGGTGGTGTACAGATTGGTGGGCGTCAAGGAGGGTACCGAGCAGCGCTGGACGCAATACACAGCCTCGCTCTTGGCTTTCAGCATCTTCAGCTTCCTGTTTGTATACCTGCTGCAGCGCTTGCAAGGCGTTCTGCCGTTCAACCCACAGCATTTTGGGGCTGGCGCGGTCTCGCCCGATCTCGCGTTCAACACGGCCGCCAGCTTTATAACGAATACAAACTGGCAGTCTTACTCGGGAGAGTCAACACTCAGTTATCTTGTCCAGATGGCTGCGTTGACGGTCCAGAATTTTGCGTCCGCCGCCGCCGGAATAGCAGTCGCAATTGCCGTCACGCGCGGATTCGCCCGGCAACAAGTGAATAGCCTGGGTAACTTCTGGGTTGATCTTACGCGCGCAACCATTTATATTCTTCTGCCCATCTCGCTGCTCGCTGCCCTGATCTTCTGCTCTCAAGGCGTGATTCAAAATTTTCATCCCTACACGGTGGCTAAGACTCTCGAGGGCGCGAAACAGGTGATTGCGCAAGGGCCGGCCGCGTCTCAGGAAGCGATCAAGATGTTGGGCACCAATGGAGGCGGTTTTTTTAGCGCCAACTCATCGCACCCCTTTGAGAACCCGACGCCGCTTATGAACCTTCTGCAGATGATATTGATTTTCCTGATCCCGGCGGGATTGACTTACATGTTCGGTGTCATGGTCGGCGATCGAAGGCAGGGCTGGACGCTTTTCTCAGCCTGCGCGGCCATGTTCTTGTGCGGCGTATTCGTCTGCTATTGGGCTGAACAGAAGGGCAATCCAAATTTTGCCAAGCTGGGGGTGGAAACACGTGCGACCGCCGCGCAAACCGGCGGGAATATGGAAGGCAAAGAGGCGCGCTTCGGCATCGCCGCTTCGGCTCTCTTCGCCACCGTTACCACCGACGCAAGCTGCGGCGCGATCAACGGCGTGCACGATAGCTTTACGCCGCTCGGCGGATTGGTTCCTCTATTCAACATCCAGACTGGAGAAGTAATCTTTGGAGGCGTTGGCGCGGGGCTGTATGGAATTCTCCTCTATGCCATCGTCGCAGTCTTCATCGCCGGCCTGATGGTGGGACGCACGCCCGAATACGTCGGAAAGAAAATCGAGGGCAAGGAGGTAAAGATGGCCATGATTGCGCTGATTGCGACGGCCTTCAGCATCCTTGTGTTTGCTGCTATCTCATCAGTCATTCAGTTCCGAGCTCCTGCTAAGGATGCGAAGGGACAACCGGTGGCCCAGAGCTACTGGAATCCGCCCGGCCCAGCAACTGCTAACACGACTAACTCGGGTTCCCACGGTTTCAGCGAGATCTTGTATGCCTACACGAGCGCCACAGGCAACAATGGAAGCGCCTTCGCGGGTCTGAACACGAATACCCCCTGGTACAACCTCACAATGGGCCTGGCGATGCTGATCGGGCGGTTCTTGTTTCTTATCCCGCTGCTTGCCGCGGCGGGAAGCCTTGCCAGAAAGAAACGAGTCGTGGAGACGCTCGGCACGTTGCCCACGCACGGTCCCCTCTTTGTCAGCTTGTTAGTGGGCACGGTGATCCTCGTCGGCGCGCTCACATTTTTCCCGGCGCTGGCGCTGGGGCCTATCGTCGAACATTACCTGATGCTGGACGGCAAGCTGTTTTCGATGCTGCTGTTTCCTCTTTGGAGCTAACTCATGCCCACCGTAATTGATGCTCCCCCCACTCTCAAGTCGTCCGAGCCGGCCTCTCTTCTACCCAGCAGGCTGGTACGCGCGCGGCCGCTCTTTGACCCCGAAATCGTACGGCGCGCCACCAAGGATTCTTTTGTAAAACTGAACCCATTCACGCTGCTCAAGAATCCCGTGATGTTCGTGGTTGAAGTCGGCGCCGCTTTGGTTACGGTGTTCCTGCTTCGCGATCTCTTCACGGGCCATGCGGGGAAGGAAGGCTTCGAGCTTCAGATAGCGCTCTGGTTGTGGTTCACGGTGCTCTTCGCCAATTTTGCGGAAGCCATGGCCGAAGCGCGCGGCAAAGCCCAGGCCGACACTCTTCGCAAGACCAAAACCGATTCCATGGCCAAGCGCGTTTTGGGCAGCGGCAAGATTGAAACGGTCCCCGCTTCGAAGCTTCGCGCTGAAGATATCGTGACCGCCGAGACGGGAGACCTGATCCCCGGCGACGGCGAAGTGATCGAAGGCATCGCTACCGTGGACGAGTCTGTAATCACGGGTGAAAGCGCGCCTGTCATTCGCGAATCCGGCGGCGACCGCAGCGCCGTTACCGGAGGCACCAGAATTCTTTCCGACAAAGTGACCATTCGAATTACCTCGAACCCCGGCGAGACATTCCTCGATAAAATGATCGCGCTTGTCGAGGGCGCCGAACGCCAGAAAACGCCAAACGAAATCGCTCTTAATATCTTGATCGCGGGACTTACGCTGATCTTCCTGCTGGCTGTCGCCACGCTCCATCCTTTCGCTATCTACGCAGTCTCTTCCGCGGGCGCGGGCACGGTACCCACTATTGCTGTTTTGGTTTCATTGCTGGTCTGCTTGATCCCGACCACCATCGGCGGCTTGTTGTCAGCCATCGGTATTGCAGGCATGGATCGAGTGATGCAGCACAACGTACTCGCTATGAGCGGAAAGGCTGTAGAAGCCTCCGGAGACGTGAATACGTTGTTGCTCGATAAGACCGGCACGATCACGCTGGGCAATCGTCAAGCGGTGGAGTTCATCGCCTTCGAGAGTGTTTCAGAGGAAGAGCTGGCCGACGCAGCGCAACTATCGAGCTTGGCGGACGAGACGCCGGAGGGGCGCTCCATCGTAGTGCTTGCTAAGGAAAACTACGGCTTGCGCGGGCGTGAAGTTGCCGATCGCGAGCCGCATTTCATCCCGTTTTCCGCCTATACGCGAATGAGCGGTGTCGATATCGACGGCAGAATGCTGCGCAAAGGCGCCAGCAGTGCGATCGCGAACTTCGTGAAAGATCTTGGCGGCTCGCTCCCGCCGGCCTTCGAAGAGACTTCCGATCGCATCTCGCGGACCGGCGGTACGCCGCTCGCCGTCGCCGACGGTCCTCGCGCCCTTGGCATCGTGCATCTCAAGGACATCGTAAAAGGCGGCATGAAGGAGCGTATCGGCCAGCTCCGCGCAATGGGCATTCGGTCGGTCATGATTACCGGCGATAATCCTCTGACCGCGGCCGCTATCGCAAACGAAGCCGGTGTCGACGACTTTCTCTCACAGGCCACACCGGCGGATAAGCTCGCCTATATTAAACGCGAGCAGACAGAAGGCCGGTTGGTCGCTATGACCGGCGATGGCACGAATGACGCGCCCGCTTTGGCGCAAGCCGATGTGGGCCTGGCGATGAATACCGGCACCATGGCAGCTAAAGAGGCCGGCAATATGGTGGATCTTGACAGTAACCCGACTAAGTTAATCGAAGTGGTTGCTATCGGCAAGCAGTTACTGATTACTCGTGGCGCGCTAACTACTTTCTCTATCGCGAACGACGTGGCGAAATACTTTGCGATCATCCCCGCGATGTTTATGGCGACTTATCCCGCGCTCGCGCGATTCAACATCATGGGTCTTCATACGCCGCAAAGCGCCGTCCTCGCGGCGGTAATCTTCAACGCCTTAATCATCATCGCGTTAGTTCCGCTCGCGCTTCGCGGAGTCAAGTACCGGCCCGTCGGCGCTGCCTCGCTTTTGCGCCGCAATGTGCTGATCTACGGAATCGGCGGCATCATCGTGCCGTTCCCCGGCATCTGGCTGCTCGATCAGATCCTTGTATTACTGCATTTGGCTTGAAAGGAATCATGCATGTTACAGCAACTGGTCCCCGCGCTTCGAATGGTTGTACTTTTCACGGTCCTCACGGGCCTGGTTTATCCGGGAGCCGTGACCGGCATTTGCCAGCTCTTGTTTTCCCGGCAGGCCAACGGGAGCCTGATCGAGCAGAAGAGGCAGGTAATCGGCTCCGAGCTGATTGGCCAAAACTTTGCGAAACCGGAATATTTTCATCCGCGCCCCTCGGCCGCTGGTAATGACGGCTACGACCCCACAGCATCCTCGGGTTCAAACTTTGGCCCGACGAACCAAAAGCTGTACGATCGAATGAAAGCGTCAGCCGCTCAGTTCCGAAAGGAAAATCCTGATTATACTGCCGCCATCCCGGCGGATGCGCTCACTGCTTCGGGAAGCGGTCTGGATCCGCATATCAGCATCGCGAATGCCGAGGCGCAAGCGGCGCGCGTTGCGAAAGCGCGAGGTGCCGGCGGGCCGGCTATTGAAAACCTCATCGGCTCGTTAACGGAAGGTCGCGATCTTGGATTTCTAGGCGAGCCTCGCGTAAATGTATTAAAGCTCAATCTCGAGTTGGACCGGCAATTTCCCAAACATTAAGTGCTGAGATACATTGTCCTCTTTTGCGCGATTCTGCCCGTGTGTTTCGCTCAAGCGCCAGCACCGGCGAACAATCCGGCTCCGGCGCCTCTCCCCACACCTGCCATTACGGGCCCGCTCCAGGCGCTGCCCCCGGCGACTTTCGACGCCGGACCTTTCGGCCAGCTCTCGGTGAACGGCGTCCTCAGCGGCACGGGTCTTTGGCAGGGGAATCATGTCCCGGGCGATAACCCCACGGAAGCGGCTGTCAGTAACGGGCAGGTGTGGATTCAAAAGACCGACGGCTGGTTCCAGTTTTATATCCAGGCAGGCGCGTACACGCTTCCCGCTCTGGCAACGCCGTTTCTCGCCACTGACAAAACTCTGACTGACTTCTTCGGGCCCCTGCCAGTTGCCTTTTTGAGGCTGCAAGCAGGGAAGAACACCTCCATTCTCATCGGCTCCTTGACCTCGCTGATCGGCGCAGAGTATACCTTCACTTTCGAAAACATGAACATTGAACGCGGCATTTTGTGGAACCAGGAAAGCTCCGTTAACCGCGGAATTCAAGTGAATCAGACTATGGGCAAATTCACTGCTTCGGTGAGCTGGAACGATGGCTTCTATTCCAACCGCTACTCGTGGCTCTCGGGTTCGTTGACCTACACCAACGGAGCGCACGCGTTGGAGTTTGTCGCGGGTGGAAATCTGGGGCAAACGAAGTTTGAAACTCTGGCCACGCCAGTCCAAAACAACGGCAGCATTTACAATCTCATCTACACATATACGAAGGGGCCTTGGATCATTCAGCCCTACTTCCAATACACCGATGTTCCGACGAACCTGAAGATCGGCATTACAAACGGAGCGTCAACCCAAGGTGGCGCAATCCTGCTGAGTCACGCCTTCACGCACGGCTTCTCGCTTGCGGGCCGCTGGGAATATCTCACGAGCACGGGGAGCGCTGCCCAGCAGTCCGTCAATCTCATCTTCGGTCCCGGCAGCGCGGGAACGACCGTCACTGCGACCCCCACTTTTCAACACGGAGGCTTTTTCGTTCGTGGAGATCTTTCCTGGGTCCATGCGAGCAGCTTCACGCCGGGTGATGGCTTCGGCAGAACGGGCATGAACGAAAACCAGCCGCGCGCCATGGCCGAAATCGGCTTCATCGTTGGCAATAATCTAATTAATAAGAAGCAGTAAATTCAGGCGCGGGGAGCCAGCCTGCGGGCATTCTAATCGGATAATGGAATTGTGCCAGCGTTAACTGAACGGAAGCCCACGCCCGAACAACTGCTTCAGCAACTGGAATCCGAAGAAGAACATCAATCCCGTGGCCGGCTGAAGGTCTTCTTGGGCTATGCGTCCGGCGTCGGCAAGAGCTTTCGCATGCTGGACGAAGGCCGTCGCCGTTATGAGCGGGGGCAGGACGTAGTTGTGGGAGCCATCCAACCCAGGCTTTCTCCGGATGTGCAACACGCTGCCTCAACTCTCGAAGTGATACCTCTCCAGCGGGTGAATGACGCTCCGGTGATGGATGTCCCTGCCATTCTTCAGCGGCATCCGAAGGTCTGCCTCGTGGACGGTCTCGCCTACGACAATCCTCCCGGCTCGGCGCATGAGAAGCGCTGGCTGGATGTAGCGCAGCTGCTCGATGCCGGAATCTCTGTTATCACCTCCGTGAACCTGCAGCACATCGAAGAGAAGCGCGAGCAGGTTCAAGCCATAACCGGCAAGCACGTCACCCAGACCGTGCCTTTGAGTTTTCTGCAGACAGCGGATGAGATCGTGGTCGTCGATGCTCCGCCGGAAAGCTGTATGACGGTCTCCGAGGAAGGCACCGCAATCCAGAAACTCAGCCATCACCAGCTGGCGGAATTGCGCGAAATCGCCCTCCTCCTCGCAGCCGATGTTGTGGATAACCAGCTCGAGCGATATCTCTCGCGCCACGGCATTGAGCAGTTGTGGGGCACGCAGGAGCGCATCCTGGTCTGCCTCTCGCCAAGCGCGGATGCCAGGCGCATGCTCGATAGCGGCGCCCGTAACCGAGACCGCTTCCATGGCGAGTTGTTCGCCGCGCATTTAAATCGTCCCGATTGGTCACCGGAAGAGCGCCAGAGAGTCGAGCAGAGCGTCGAGCTCGCCAAGCAGAAGGGCGCTGAAATCGTCGAGCTGGATGGCGAGGATGCTGTGGATACGCTTCTCCGCTTTGCTCGCCAGCGGGGAATCACTCAAATGTATGTCAGCCATAAAAGCCGCGACAAGTGGTGGGAACGCGCTTTTGGGAGCGACTTGGACCGTCTGATCCGCGCCGCCGAAGGAATCGATTTACGCATTTTCCCGCATCCGTGATTGTCTCGGAGAATTTTTCTTGGAATATATCAATTTAGGCAAAACAGGTCTCAAGGTTTCGCGCTTGTGCCTGGGCTGCATGACTTACGGCTCGAGTAAGTGGCGCGATTGGGTTCTGGATGAGGAAGAGAGCCGCCCCTACATCCAGCGGGCTCTAGAAGCCGGGATCAACTTTTTCGACACCGCGAACATGTACTCCGACGGCGCAAGTGAAGAGGTTGTGGGTCGAGCGCTACGCGATTTCGCGCAACGCGATGAAATCGTGCTGGCAACCAAGGTTTTCAACCCCATGCGGAAGGACCCGAATGGACGAGGCCTTTCGCGCAAGGCGATCATGACCGAAATCGATCATAGCCTTCGGCGCCTCGGGACCGATTATGTCGACCTGTATCAGATCCATCGTTGGGACTATACGACTCCTATCGAAGAAACGATGGAAGCATTGCAC
>JBAUUG010000521.1:0-10963 GCA_049582585.1 Bryobacteraceae bacterium
GCCGAGAATGACGTCCTCGATTTCGGCGGAATCAAGCTGCGGCGCTTTTCGGATCACATCCTTCAGGCAATGAGCTGCCAGATCCTCCGGACGTGTCATATTGAATGAGCCGCGAAACGATTTTGCAAGTCCGGTTCGCGAACTCGCTGCGATAACAGCTTCTCTCATTTGCATCTTCAGTTATATACCTACAAGGAGCACTCATGAACCAACTCGTGAAACTGAGCCGTCAGGGCGATATAGCGGTGATAACGATTGACAATCCTCCCGTGAACGCGCTCAGCCCGGGAGTTCCCGAAGGTATTCAAGATTCAATTCGAGCAGTAGCCGAAGATCCTGAGGTGCGCGCGGCCGTGATGATCGGTGCTGGACAAACTTTCATCGCCGGCGCGGACATCCGGGAATTCGGCAAGATCGTTTCAGGTGAGAAACCGCGCCTCACTCTGTTGCCCTTTCTGCAGACCATCGAAGATTCTCCAAAGCCTGTCGTCGTCGCAATTCAGGGTACGGCATTCGGCGGCGGATTGGAAACGGCCATGTCCGGGCACTATCGAGTGATCGCGCCGTCAGCGCAGGTGGGCCAGCCCGAAGTGAAGCTCGGCCTCATTCCCGGCGCGGGCGGCACACAACGATTGCCTCGTCTCGTAGGAGTAGCCAAAGCGGCGGAAATGTGCGCCTTCGGTGAGCCCATCAGAGCGCAGGAAGCTGTTGCGCTAGGCTTAGCCGATCGCATCATTGAGGGCGATCTGCTCGAGGGCGCCGTTGCATTCGCGCGCGAAGTAAGCGGCAAGCCGGTGCCGAGAACGCGAGAGCGAAACGATAAGCTCCGTGAGGCGAATCCGGCTATTTTCGGCTATGCTCGCGATCAGGCTCAGAAGCTGAAGCGCGGCCAGAAAGCGCCGCTCGCAGCCATCGATGCCGTGGAAGCAGCCACCAAGCTTTCGTTTGATGAGGGATGCCAGCGCGAAGCCGAGCTTTTCAATGAGTGTCTCTATTCGACGGAGTCGAAGGCGCTGATCTATGCGTTCTTCGGCGAGCGCACCGTCTCGAAGATCCCCGACATTCCAAAGAATACGAAAACTTATGACATCCTCCGCGCTGCCGTAATCGGCGCGGGGACCATGGGCGGCGGAATCGCTATGAATTTCGCGAATGCCGGCATCCCGGTGATCGTGAAAGAGACCGCGCAAGGCGCGCTGGATCGAGGGATGGCTACCATCCGCGGCAACTATGCCAAAACGGTGCAGAAGGGTCGCCTATCACAAGCTCTGATGGATCAGCGGCTCGCGCTCATCACGGCCCAACTAGGCTACGACGGCTTCAACGAGGCTGACATCATCATCGAGGCGGTGTTCGAGAACATGGCAGTGAAGAAGCAGGTTTTTTCAGAGATTGACACCATCGCCAAGCACGATTGCATCCTCGCGTCTAATACCTCCAGTCTCGATATCGATGAAATCGCTTCTGCAACCAGCCGTCCTGAAAAGGTGGCAGGCACTCACTTTTTCAGTCCCGCGAATGTAATGCGGCTGCTCGAAGTGGTGCGCGGGAAGGCGACCAGTTACGAGGTGATCGCTACTGCGATGGCGCTCGGAAAGAAACTGAACAAAGTTGCCGTGCTGGCGAGAAATTGCCGCGGATTTATTGGAAACCGCATGATCGCGCCTTATCTTCGGGAAGCTCATTTCCTGGTCGAGGAAGGCGCCTGCGTGGAAGACGTCAATCAGGCTCTCACCGACTTCGGGATGGCCATGGGTCCGCTGGTCATGGACGATCTCACGGGCCTCGATGTGTCTTGGGCCATTCGCAAAGAGTTTGCGCGATTCGAAACGCCGGGAGTGCGCAAGCCATTAGTTCCCGATCTCCTCTGCGAGCTCGGCCGCTTCGGTCAGAAGACGGGGAGAGGCTGGTCGAGGTATGACGAGAACCGTAAGCCTTTGGCTGATCCCGAAACCGCTGCGCTCATCGAGAAAACCGCGCGTGAAGCGGGCATTAAGCGCCGCCATATTACTAGGGAAGCGATTATTGAGCGCTGCATTTACGCGCTGGTGAATGAAGGCGCGCGGGTATTGGAAGAAGGCATCGCAATCCGGGCCGTCGATATCGACATTACTTATCTTTACGGCTATGGGTTCCCCTCCTGGCGAGGCGGCCCAATGTTCTACGCCGACACAGTAGGCCTCAAGAATATCCTCGACCGCATCGAGGAATTCGAAAAGCAGCACGGTCCCGAGCTATGGTCTCCGGCGCCACTGTTGAGGCGCTTGGCCGAAAACGGACAAACCTTCGCGAGCTTCGCCGCCGTACCCCAGTAAAAACAAAATACAATCCCTTGACGACTTAAGACGACTTACTACGGCGTCCAAGTGCCTTCATTGACCGTTCCTGTCATGGGAAGGCAGCCAGTTCGTTTGGTAAAACAATCGCACAGAGGAGAAAATTGGCTTCGTTCCGCAAATCCAATGCGCCGCCAAGCCAGCTGCAAAACTGAAGAGCACAGAACTGAAGCAATGATAAATTCCCCCAACCCCGCTCATCGCATGTTTTTGACCGATCTGCGTGAGGAGTACCGCCTGGGAGGCTTGACTGAGCAAAATTGCGAAACGAACCCGATCGTCCAGTTCGAACGCTGGATGAAGGACGCGCAAGCTGCTGATTTGAAAGAGCCGAACGCCATGACTCTCTCGACGGCCACCAGTGACGGGCGACCTTCAGGCCGAGTGGTTTTGCTGAAGGAGGTCAGTGATATCGGGTTCGTTTTTTACACCAACTATCACAGCCGGAAGAGTAGAGAACTCGAAACCAACCCATTCGCCGCGCTGACATTTTATTGGCCGGAGCTGGAACGCCAAGTACGGGCGGAGGGGCAAGTCCGGCGGGTGTCGAGACAGCAGTCGGAGGCGTACTTCCAGAGCCGTCCAAAGGGTAGCCGTTTGGGGGCTTGGGCCTCCAAGCAGAGCGAAGTGCTGCCCGATCGTGCTTCGCTGGATGTGAAATTGCGGGCAGTGGAAGCGAAGTACGCCGAGACGGACGACGTGCCGGTTCCCGAGTTCTGGGGCGGCTACTGCCTAATTCCAGAGACGATGGAATTTTGGCAGGGCCGGACCAATCGCTTACACGACCGGCTGCAGTATCGAAGGAAGGGCGAAAACACCTGGGTTGTAGAGCGCCTGTCGCCTTGATTCAACGCAGGCCTATGCCCGTGCGTCTCTTCAGTGTGTCCCGTCTCGCTTGGCTTACCGTACTGAGTGCGTCTACGCTTTGGGCGAACGCGAGTGCGGACGGGTTAATCCAGCAGGTTCAAGCCAAGTACAACGGAGCACAAACGCTTTCAGTCGATTTCATCGAAAGTTACAGCGTTCAGGGGCACCCGCGCCCGCCGGAAAGCGGAACATTGACCTTGCGGAAACAAGGGAAAATGCGTTGGGATTATACCCAGCCGCAGGGGAAGCTTTTCCTCTCAGACGGGAAGACCGTATTCCTATATACCGCAAAGGACAATAGAGTAGAAAAAGTCCCTTTAAAGGACACTGAGGATGTAAGGGCGCCGCTCGCTTTCCTATTGGGGCGGTTAGATATGAAAAAAGAGTTCCGCGATTTCGAAGTGAAGCAAGGCGATGGCGGAGCGTGGCTGGACGCATCGGCGAAAAATGACCGGGTCCCGTATAAAAGGGTCGAGATGCTGGTAGCTTCGGATGGTTCTATTCGGCAGCTGAAAGTGGTTGGACGCGACGATTCGCTGTTGTCTTTTTCTTTCGCCAATGAGAAGTTAAACCCGCCGGTGAACGATCAGGCGTTTCGTTTCAGGATTCCTCCGGGAGCCGAAGTGGTCGATTCGCTGGATCTTGGATCGCAGGAGAAGTAGGAATAAGTGGCTGAGTTTCTTCTGCGGTACGCCGATCCACGCGGGCAAATGCATGAGCAGGTGTCCGACGCGCCGAGCGAGCGCGAAGCCCGCGAGCGCCTCGCGCAGCAGGGATATTTAGTCTACTCAGTTCGGGCGAAAGACTTGGGCGCGCGCCTGAGCGGCGGCGTCAGCAAGCGGCGAAAGACGATCAACCTCGAAAAGTTCCTGATTTTCAATCAGCAGTTCGTCACGCTGGTAAAGGCCGGACTTCCCATTCTAAAAGGCCTGGATCTGCTTGCCGACCGGCTTACCGATGAAAAACTGGGCCGGCACATCCGGTCAGTCCGCGATGAAGTCAAGACAGGGACCGTGTTGTCGGATGCCTTCGCCCGTCAGAATGTTTTTCCGCCCATCTACGTGACCTCTGTCTTAGCGGGTGAGAAGAGCGGCTCGCTGGTAGAGGTCCTCGAGCGGTATATCACTTACCAGCGGCTCACCTTGACGCTGCGGAAAAAACTGCTCGTCTCGCTGCTTTATCCGTCCGTGTTGATCTGCCTGGTGATTGGGTTGATCGTATTTCTGGTGACGTATGTGGTGCCGAACTTCGCCAGCCTCTACAACAGCATGGAAGCGAAACTTCCGGCAGCGACACGGATACTCATTGCAGTTGGAACCACCGCGCGGAGTTATGTGCTGGCCGGTGTCGTGGCGCTTATCTTCGCGGCTATCGGCGCTTATTTCTGGGGACGCCGCGAAAGCTCGCAAGAGACCCTCGATTCCATCAAAATGCGCATCCCGCTGCTGGGCGAAATCTGGACGAAGTACCAGGTAGCGCAGTTCGCGCGCGTGCTGGGCACTCTTCTGGTGGGCGGCATTCCGCTGGTGCAAGCACTCGAAACCTCCGGGCGCTCTTTAGGAACGGTGCTCTTGAAAAAGGCGTTGGACCGCACCGCCGTTCTGGTCCGTGAAGGCAAATCGCTCTCCGCTTCACTCGACACAACCGGCATCGTTCCGGATTTAGCGATTGACATGATGGAAGTGGGCGAATCCACCGGCGCATTACCGCAGATGTTAAGCAGCGTGGCCGAGTTTTACGAAGAGGATGTGGCAAACCGCATGACAGCGCTGCTTTCCCTAATAGAGCCGGCAATCATGATTTTCATGGGTATCTTCGTGGCGTTCGTCCTGGTGGCGCTGTACTTGCCCATCTTCTCGCTCGCGGATTCGATCAGGTAAATGGCAACCGAGACCATCAAGATTAAAGACCCCGTTGAAGAGGCGGAGCAAGCGCATGCCATGGCGCGGCGCTATTGCTGCGATTTCATAGATCTCAAAACGGCGAAGATCGATCACGAGCTGTTCCGCACCGTCCCCGTGGATCTGATGTTCCGGTATCACTTCGTGCCTTTACAAGCGCAGAACGGGTCGCTCGAGATCGCGCTTTCAGATCCCAGGCAGATCGTGCTTATCGACGAGCTGTCGGTTCTGCTCTCGAAGAAGCTGAAGGTCAAAGTCGCCACCTATTCGCAGATTACGGATCTGCTGAAGAAGACCGAACAATCCCAGCGCGTTTTGGAAGAGGTGACGGAAGGCTTTACGCTCGACGTGCTGGGAGGCGAAGAGAACCCGGACGAGAATCTCTCGATCGACCGGCTGACTTCGGATGAAGCCAACATTGCGCCGGTGATCAAGCTGGTGGATACCACTATCTTCAACGCGCTCGAGAGGCGCGCGAGCGATATTCACATCGAGACGAGAGATCAAGAGCTGGCGATCAAATACCGCATAGACGGCGTACTGCAGTATGCAATGAGCCCCATCGCGAAGGAGTGGTATTCGGCTGTCATCTCGCGCATCAAGGTGATGAGTGAATTGGACATCGCGGAGCGCCGCGTGCCCCAAGACGGCCGCTTCCGGGTCCGTTACAAGGGCCGCTTGATTGATTTCCGCGTCTCAATTATGCCGACGATTTACGGCGAGGACGCCGT
Organism: Bryobacteraceae bacterium; assembly: GCA_049582585.1. Classification (GTDB taxonomy): domain Bacteria; phylum Acidobacteriota; class Terriglobia; order Bryobacterales; family Bryobacteraceae; genus Bog-105. Next base: position 5,836 of record JBAUUG010000521.1, read on the forward strand.
GCTTCGCGTGCTGGACAAAGAATCCATGAGCGAGAAATTCTCGAAGCTCACGTTGGATGTCGTCGGCTTTTTTGAGCAGGATCTCGCGAAATTCCGGCGCTATATCAAAGAGCCATACGGAATGGTGCTGGTTACCGGGCCCACCGGGTCCGGCAAAACCACCACGCTTTACGCGGCATTGAGCGAGATCAAAAACGACGAAGACAAAATCATCACCATTGAGGATCCGGTCGAGTATCAGATCAAAGGCATAACGCAGATTCCAGTGAACGAGAAGAAGGGACTGACGTTCGCGCGCGGGTTGCGTTCTATTCTGCGTCACGATCCGGATAAGATCCTGGTTGGCGAAATTCGCGATCAGGAGACTGCGCAAATCGCCATCAACGCAGCTTTGACAGGCCATCTCGTCTTCACCACTGTCCACGCCAACAATGTGCTGGATGTACTGGGGCGCTTCTTGAACATGGGAGTGGAGCCGTACAATTTCGTCTCCTCGCTCAACTGCATTCTGGCCCAGCGCCTGGTTCGCATTATCTGTCCTCACTGCCGTCAGAGAGTGACCTACGACGACGCTTATCTGGCGGAAAGCGCGCTCGACCTGGATGAGTGGCGGTCATTTCCATTTCATGAAGGGCGGGGCTGCATGGAGTGCAGCGGGACTGGCTTTCGAGGACGCACGGCCATTCATGAGCTGCTGGATTTAACCGAGAAGATTCGCGAGATGATTCTGGAGCGCAGGCCTACCTCCGAGATCAAGCGAGCCGCACGTGAAGACGGGATGACTTTTCTCCGGCACTCGGCTCTGGACCGGGTTCGGCAAGGGATAACCACGCTGCGCGAAGCCAACAAAGTAACGTTCATCGAAGGGTAGGTATTGAAGTCTGTCGCTTGTCGATCGCATTCAGCGCTGGATCACGGAGCCGCCGCCGGATCATCTTTTCGAGATTACGGAAACGTCTCTGGCGGGAGTGTCCCCGCGGAATCCGAATCAAGCCAGGCAAGAGGTTCTGGCCGAGCGCGCATTGACTGCTTCCCCGAGCGCGCCCAACTTGCTGAAGCCCCACTTATATCGGGAGGCGTTGCCGCGAGTGTCGGGCTCGAATGGCCGAAAACGCGCGGGCGCGGCGCTGATCATCCCCGACTACGCGGTGCGCATGGCGATTTTGGATTTCGAACAATTTCCCTCCGGCGAAGAGGAACGAACGGCGCTGCTCCGTTTTCGCCTGCGGAAGAGCGTTCCGTTCCACATCGACGAAGCACAGCTAGCGTACTCGGTCCAGGTGGAACAGCCGAAGCGCATCGAGGTGCTCGCGGTCGCAGTGGCGCGCCCCATTCTCGATGAATACGAGGGGATCTTCACGGATGCAGGGTATCGGGTGGGTCTGGTGACGCCCTCATCGATTGCGGCTTTGCGGCTTTGCTCGAGCGCGGAAAAGGGCCTTTCCCTGGTGGCGAAGGCGGCGGGTTCGACTCTTTCGGTGGTCTTGATAGAGCATGGGCGCGTCCGCCTGGTGCGTTGCCTCGACCTTGCCGGAGACGAGGGTGAAGAAGCGAGAAGAGAAGAGTTCACCGTTTTTCCGCTATTGCAGCAGACGCTCGCGTACGCCGAAGATCAGATCGGGCATCCGGTAAACCGGCTGATACTGTGTGGATTCGGTCCCGATACCGATTCAGTGGGCAGAATCGCGGAGAAGGAATTCGGGATTCCGTACGCAACGGTGCACTCCAAATTCGGAGTCGCCTCACAAGAGAACGCCGGCTTGCTGGGCCTGCTGGAGCAGTACGCCGCATGATTTCGTTGTCGGGCAGAAGCATCAATCTAGCGTCACACCCTTTCCGGCGTGAGCGCGCGCTAAACGCAGCCTATGCGGTAATCTGCCTAGTGCTGACCTGTTCCTTGATCGTGCTGATCAGCCTGATTCTGCACGCGCGGTCCAGGGCCGCGCACCTGCGGCGGGGCATTGCGAGTGAACGCGCCGAGCTGCAGCGATTGCAGGCTGATGAAGCGCGATTTTCGAGCGTGCTGGCGAATCCGATGAACGCGGATGTCTTCTCGAGGAGCGTGTTCCTGAATGAACTGATCGCGCGCCGCGCGGTGAGTTGGACGCGGGTATTCAAAGATCTGGAGACGGTGATACCTAACGACGTTCGGCTGGTGGGCATCCGGCTGCCGCAAGTGGCTGCTGACGATGCAAGCGGCGCTAACCGCGTCGAGCTCGACATGTTTGTCGGGACTGACCGGCCTGAAGCTGTGATTGACCTGCTGAAACGCTTACAACAATCGGTTTTATTCGGCGCGGCGAGGGTGGAAAGCCAGCAGCCCCCCACGCAAAACGATCCACTTTACCGTTATCGGGTGTCGGTTGCCTATGCGCAGAAATTTTAGCTGGTCTTCATTCGGCGCATACGGAGACCGCCGGACTCCGCGTTTTTGGCTTCAAACCGGAGGCGCTGTGCTCGCTCTATTGAACGGCGTCGCGCTGTTCTTGTATCTCGATCCGCCCGGGGGTACACGTAACGAGCTGATGCTGGAAGGCCTCCAGGTGCGCAATGAAATTGCGGCAACGCGCAGCAAGACGGCGCGGTTGAAATTGGTATCCGCGAATGTGCAAACGGGCAGCGCGCAATCCGCTGATTTCGAAGAGAAGTATTTTCTGCCCAAGCGGACGGCTTACGCGACCGTGATTACCGAAATACAAAGAATGGCGAGCGCCTCCGGGTTGCAGCAACGGGATTGGGTCTCGAGCGAAGAGCCCATCGAGGGCAGTTCGGATCTCTCGCTTCTCAACATGACCGCGAATTTCGAAGGCTCCTATGACAACCTCATGCATTTTGTGTATGAGTCGGACCGTTCGCCGATGCTGCTGATGCTGGAACAGTTGCAGGCTGCTCCTCAACAGAAAGGCGGCCGAATTAATGCATCCGTCCGATTCCAGGCCATCATCCGCGAGGAGCCATACGCGTCGGGAGGGCAACCTTGAGCGCGGCCGCTCAAACCAAGATTTTCGGCGTTCGGGTTAACGTTGATCCCAAGCTGTTGGTGGGAATTCTAATCGCCCTCGCGGTGATATTGTTCTGGTACAACTCACGTGGCGACGATGAACCCTCCGCTCCCGCTACGGCGGCGGCCGCGCGGCCCGAGGCAACCACTGCGCCCGTAGCGGCCTTGCCGGCTAGAACCCGCCTTTCGGCCCTGCGGCGAGCGGCTGCACCCAGGGATAGCGGGACCCTGCGGCTTCGGGCCGTGGATGCGACACGCGGCGATGTAGATCCGACGCTACGGCTCGACCTTTTGGCGCGGCTAGCTTCCGTGCAGCCGGCCGTCGGCACGCGCAGTTTGTTTGAAGCGGGGCCAGCCGTTCAGACGGCGTCGAATTCACCACCCATCAAAGGGCCAATTATTCCCGTGAACCAGCGTGGGCCGTCAGCTCCCACAGCTACGCCGCCCGCTCCGCCCGTAGTTAATATTCCTTTGAAGTATTACGGATTTGCCAAGCCATTAGGTAGAGGCGAGAGCAACCGCGGGTTTTTTATGGACGGCGATAACGTGCTGGTTGCTTCGGAAGGCGATTTGGTTCAGCGGCGATATCTAGTGGTCGAGCTGACCCCGAGCACGGCGCGGATGGAAGACGTGCAGCTGAAGCAGGGACAAACGCTGCAAGTGGTTCCGGAGGCCACGGCGCAATGACCAGTGGCCGGTCGAGAGAGAAAGGTTCTGCGCTGCTGATCGTGTTTGTGTTTGCCGCGATGGTGGCGATCATGCTTTACATGGAAATGCCGGTTGCGATGTTCGAGGCAAGGCGGCAGAAAGAACAGCTTCTGATTGACCGAGGCAATGAATACAAGCACGCGGTGAAGCTTTTCGTCAGGAAATTGGGGACGTATCCGCCCTCCCTGGATGCGTTGGAAAACACGAATCAAATGCGTTTTTTGAGGCACAGGTTCAAGGACCCGTTCACGGGCAAGGACGACTGGCGCTTGCTTCACGCAGGACCGGGCGGCATAATTCTGGATTCGAAAGTGAACCCGATAACTGCGCCCGGTCAGAATGGGACAACATCGGGTTTTGGACAGAATTCGGGTTTCAACACGGGGAACAACAACAGCTCAAATTCTAGTTTTGGGGTGAGCCCCACCGCGGGAAATTCAAGCTTCGGCGCGAGCCCGAACGGCACGGTAAATTCTGGATTCGGCAGCAGCAGCGGCAACTCATCGAGTTTCGGCTCGAGCTCGAGCGCGCCAGAGGTGGTTGTCTCACGCTCTTTCCCGCAACGGCCGCCGGCAGCCGCGGCAAACGGCGGGGGAGCGGGCGAAGGGCAGGCGGGAGTGCCTGGGCAGGATCAGGATCCGACCCTTTCTTTGGAGCCGGGGCAAGGCGCGCAGACGTTTGGGGACACCTCTGGCAATCCACAGATGGAGCAGCCCGCTCCAGCCCGCGCAGTCGGCGGAACCGATCAGGCCGGGCAGACGCAACAGAACGGCGTGCAACCGAACGGTATGCAATCTGGGCGCGGTCAGTTCGCGAGTCCGAACGGCGGCGCGTCGCAGGGATTCCCGGCCACAGGCGGAATTGGCGCAGTCACCGGCGGCATGATTGCCGGCGTCGCCAGCAAGGCGGCAGGCCAGACCATCAAAACGGTCAATGACCAGACGGATTACTCGTTATGGGAGTTTTACTACGACCCGAGAAAGGACAATTTGGGTCCTGGAATCGCCGGGTCCGTTCCCGGAGCGCAACCTGGAGGACAAGTAAATCCGAATGCGCAGGGCCAAGGCATCTTCAGCACGAATTCCGCCGGGAACGCGAGTCCCTCCGGGACAGTGAATGGCCAGGGAAACTTCAATTCTACCGGGCAAAATCAGGGCAATACGGGGAACACGAATCCACCCCCGAGCAACCCTCCGGGCGTTCCAACGAATCCGCCGCAGCAGTGATTATTGCAACTGTCCGATATACACGCCGAAGGGCGGCAATTGCACTTGATCCAAAGATGCAGGATTGCTCGCCCCGGGACTCTTCAGTAAAGTAGTCGCCTGTTTGCTGCCGATTCCAGCTTGCGTCAGGTCGAAGCTCACGGTCTGTGGATCGGCAGTGAAGTTGCAGGCTATGATCACCGCCGGGCTTCCC
>JBAUUG010000522.1:0-8961 GCA_049582585.1 Bryobacteraceae bacterium
CATGGGGACTGCCCATTGGTAAGAGTTATCGAAGATCAAAACGCCGATGGTATCGACAGGCCGTAGATGATCGACAACGCCGACGGCGGAGAGCCGCGCCAGCTCGATCTTTCTTCCCTCCATGGAAGAGGATTTGTCGATAATCAGCGCGACACAAGTGCCTTGAGGAGTCTTGGGCGGCGCAAGTTTGGCCGGCAGGGCGCGATCGAGCGCGTCCATCTGCTTGTCCTCTTTGTAGACTTGGCGATCTCCGCCGATCAGCAGCAGACCACCGCCGTTCTTGACGTACTCTTCCAGGCGAGTCTTTTGCGCGATTGTGAAGGCGGCGAGATCCAGATTGTTCAGCACAACCAGCTGGACGGCGGTCAGATCTCTGTCGATCAGCGACGGATCGCGAGTGAGATCGAACTCAGCTTCTGCGAACGCCTGAAGGAGATTCGTATCCGCTCCAGGAGGGTCCTGCGAAAGATACAGGATCTTGGCGCGCCTCAGCTCGATTGCCTGCTCGAAGGGCAGCTCACCTAGAGCTCCGGCGGTGATCCTGCCTGAAATAGAAGTTGCTCCCGTTGATTTCACGCGAGCATGAACGCGAAGAACATTCGTGCCGGGTTCGAGCTCGATTGGATTGCTTCCTAAATTCTTGCCTTCTGCAGAAATCTCAATCGCCGCGTGCGCGTCACGTGGAGAATCCACTGTGAGGTCAATGGGGATCTGTTCGCCCGCATATGCTTCGCGCGGCATAGAAAGCGATTCCAGGCGAAGGCCGATGTTGGGACGTCCCGCCAGCGGAATCGTGTCAACGGGCACTTCGAGACGCTGAAGCTCGGCGATGGCGCGCGCGGCGCTTCCCTCATTTTCATTTCCGTCACTGATCAGTACCAGGCGGGGTATGTGTCCGCTTGGAATGGCCGACATGCTGCCGGTCAAGGCTGCTTCCAGATTGGTCCCCTTGCTCGATTCATCGGAGGTTTGAACCAGGTGGGCGCCGCCGGGAACATCTTGCGGAAAGCTCGCGAAGGGGACGATCTTCATCCAGTTCGCGTGCTTGTGGCGCTCGATCTGGGCGATGATCGAGGACGCGCGGGCTAGGTCCGCGCGAGTGATGCTGGCGGAGGTGTCTACGAGAACTACTGCGCCGGTCTTCGTTTCCGGCAGGGTGATTACGGGTTCGGCGATGGCCAGCAGAATGGCCGCAAAGCTCAGCGCTTTTAACGTAAACGAGAGCCGCTTCATTTCGAGACCAGCTCGCGCTCCGGAGCAGGCACTTGCGATGGCCCCCGTTCCGGCCGCATGAACTTTCTCCGGCGGCCGAACAGCATCCATTCCAGGAAGAGTGTCGAGCCGCCTAGCAAGGCGAGCCACTTCCAGAGATCGAGGGGTTCCGGCAGGAACCTTGTTGCGGCAGGCAGTCCGGCTGCGGCTTTGGAGGGCGGGCTCCATTCGAACTCGGCAATATCGGGGAGGGTTAGGGAAAGGATACGTTCGCGATCATTCGAGGCGACGTGCACCACACTCGGACGGTTCACAAATAACTGGAGGCTGCGGCCGCGGATTGTGAAAGGTATCGACAGGCCTCTCTCATCGTGAACGCGAATGCGCTCGGGCCGCTCGCTTGGATCGAGAGCGAGGCTCGCTACGCCAACTTGGTCTGCTGTGAAATCCAGTATTTGAAAGGGCTCGGGCGACAGCCATCGCAGCAAATCAGCGAAGAGCAGGGGGGTGGTGACCTCGAATTTGAGTGGGCCGCTGAGAGGGTCGAAACCGATCACCGCGATTTTGGGACGGCTCTCGTCTGCGTCGCGCGCAACCACTACGGGGCCCTCAGAGAGGCTCGCAACGGGGATGTCACCTTCAAAAGTCTGGAAGATTTCTGCGTTCTGGATGCGAGCCTCCTTCGCGCGCAGTCCAGCAGCTATTGCGGAATCAGTGTGCCAGTTCTTAATGACAGCGTCACTGACGACGGTCTTGACCGGCAGCGGCGATTTTTCTTTTGCAGGCTCAATCCACAGGCTGGCGATTTTAGGCGCTTGCTGCGGCGCCATTCGGTCGAGCAGAATCAGGTCCGCCGCCGGATTTGCTGCGTACTCAGAGGGAGTGAAGAACTTCACGCGAAGGCGGTGATTTGCTTCGAGCAACGGGCGAAGCACCTCGGGACGGGTTGTATATACGGCCAGATTGAGGATCCTCGGGGCGGGCAACTGTAAAACCGCGCGATCGTCGCTCGGCAGGTTGTCGGAAGGCTCAATTTCAGCAATCAATTGCCCGGCTGTGTTTGTGACGAAGTTGTATTCGGCTGCGAGTTCTTCTTCCGGGGCCAAAGTGAATGCACGTGGCGTGAAGGCGGTTCCGGCGAAGCGTGTTTTCAGACGGACGGTACGGCGGGTTGAGCCGTAATTTTTTAAGGTCACCGTGGCGCGCCAGGAGTTTGGCTCGTCGTCGCCCTTCCTGACCCCGATACGGCGAATGCCGCAATTCTGGCGATTGGGCTGGACGGTTATGGCACGGAAATTGGGCAGAATGGGCGCGGCGCCGTCGCGATCGGCAATCAGCTTCGGACCGATGTAGACCACTTCACCTTGGCGCGCGCCGGACCAGGTCCTCGCCTGGCGCGCCAAAGAAAGCGCCTGTTCGATGTTGAGCGCGGAGAATCCGGGTTCTGAGGCATCCAGCGCTTGAAAGAGCTCGGCGCGGTTGGAGGTAAAGGAAGTGACGGGCGTTGCGAGCGCGTCGACTCGCGCCAATAGGACGCGATCCCGGGAGGGCAGACTCGAGAGATATTGGCGAGCCGCGGTTTTCTCGCGGTCCAGAAGGATTCCATCCGCGGCTCTTTCGGCTGTCCATGCGGAGGTGTCGAGGAGCAGGACGCGATCGCGGGCCTGACGCGCACGGCTTCCCCACTGCATTTGGGCGATCGCGAGTAATAAGAGAACCAGGCTGATGAGCTGGAGGATGAGGGACCATGGCTCTCGGACGCGGCGGCGCCTTTGACGATCGCGCGCGGTTAGAGCGGGGGCCCAGAAACGGAGGGTGGAGACCATTCTTTTTTGCTTTGTGCGGTCGAGGAGATAGAGCGCGGTGATGACGGTCGCGAGGGCGGTTAGGAGGGTGAGGAATTCGGGGATGGTGAGGTTTAGGAAGGACATACGGTGTTATGCCATCCGGACGAGGGCGTCCGGCGCGGACGAGTGGGTCAGCCCAGGGGTCCGCCCCATAAGCACGTCTTCGATGGGCATGTTGGTCGAGAGGGCGGCGTAACGGCCGCCGTTTCGGAGCGCTAATTTCTTGATTTCCTCGGCGTGATTGTCGAAAGCGCGTGTGTAGAGATTACGGGCGTGGTCATCGAGCGCAATTTTTAGTTGAGCGCCCGATTCGGCGTCGATCAGTTCCAGTTCTCCGTTGCCGGACGGCTGGCGGTCCTCTTCACTCCAAAGTTGAATCAAGAGAAGCTCGTGGCCGAAGTCGGCCATGTATTGCAAGGGAGCGAGGCAATCGGAATCGTCCAGAAAATCCGAAAGGATGATGGTCAATCCGCGCTGCGGGTACGCGCTTAGATACTGGCGGGCGGTCTCGAAGTAATTGGTCTTGCCTTGGGTCTTCAAGGCGCGCAGAAAATTTTCGGCGGGCTGGAAGCGATGGCGTCCGCCGCTTGAGAGAAACGGGTCGCATAGGCGCGAGGAAAACGGCTGCAGAAGAATGCTGTCCAGGCGGACCAATCCAATATAGACGAGCGCGGCGGCGAGTTTTCGGGCATAGTCAAATTTCCCCAAGCTCATGGAGCCGCTAATATCGAGCAGCAGACGGACCGGCACGCGCGGCTCAATCTGGAACATCTTCATGAACAGCTTTTCGAAGCGCATGTAGGCGCGCCAGTTCACCGCGCGCAAGTCGTCACCTTCATGGAAGTTGCGATGATCGAGGAATTCCTGGCCGGCGCCGGCGAAACGCGAAATATTGTGACCGCCGACAAGGCCGTTGAACGATTTTTGCCAATGAAGGGTGAGGCGTTCGAGCCTTTCGAGGAAATGGCGGTCGACGAGCGGCTCAGGCTGGAGCGACGGCATTCAGAATCTTCTGCAAGATGGTCTCGGCGGTCTCACCGTCGGCGTGAGCATCGAAATTTAGAATGATGCGGTGACGCAGGACCGCGGGCGCCATGGCGGTTACATCGTCGATGCTCAAGTGGAGGCGTCCGCGCATGAGCGCGAGAACGCGTCCGCACTCGATAAGACCCTGCGCGCCGCGTGGAGAGCTTCCGTAGCGGATATAGCGGTTGGTGATTTCGGCGGCATACCGCGTGCGAGGCTGAGTAGCCATCACGAGCTCAATCGCGTAATCCTGGACGTGCGGAGCGACGATGACCTGTTTCGAGATAGTCTTCAATTCGGCAATGTCGTCGCCATCCATCACTTGCCTGACGTCCGCCTCATCCTGCTTGGTAGTGACTTCGACGATGCGGTTCAAGTCTTCACGGGAGGGATAGCTGACCAGGATCTTCATTAGAAAACGGTCGAGCTGCGCCTCGGGGAGCGGGTAGGTACCCTCCATTTCGATGGGATTTTGAGTCGCCATGACCAGGAAGGGTGGATCGAGAGAATAAGTCGCGGTTCCACTGGTTACGGTACGCTCCTGCATAGCCTCCAGCAGGGCGGATTGCGTTTTGGGCGTCGCGCGATTGATTTCGTCGGCTAAGACGAGATTTGCGAATAGCGGGCCGGGTTGGAAGCGCAGGGTTTTGTGACCGCGCTCGTCGGTTTCCATTACCATGCTGCCGACGATGTCTCCGGGCATCAGATCAGGCGTGAATTGGATGCGGGAGTAGCGCAGGTCCAAGACGCGCGCCAGCGTTCTCAACAGGGTGGTCTTCCCTAATCCAGGAACGCCTTCGAGCAAAACATGACCGCCGCTGATGAGGCAGATCAGGACGCCATCGACAACTTCAGTCTGGCCCACGATAATTTTCGCGATCTCGTCGCGCACCCGGCCTATCTGGCTGGTAGCACGGTCGAGGATCGCCGCGTCGGCAATGAGTGTTTCCGCCATGTCAAATTTTCAAAGAAAACCGCCGCTACTTAGAGTGGGACGGGAATACCATGTTGGACGGTTCCACTCCGCGGCGCTCGCAATCAGCTAAATAAAGTCTGGCATAGCTGTCGAGAACATAATCCTGGCGCGAAAAGCCGAGCTGCTTTGCGGCCGCGTCAATCCAATCGCCCGGGCCTTCCAGCTCAAGGAAATCTCCGATAGGAGTTTCGTCCAGGGTGACAGTTCCCCGGGCGTTTTCAGCTTGAAGGAATTCGGTTCGATATTTTTCGTATCGGAAGGATGGCTGAAACCCGAGCTGGGCGAGTATCTGCGCGAGCTTTTCTACGGAGCCGACGGTGGTCTCAAGCTCGGGCCTGCTTTTGTAAGGACCAGGATCGCCGGGGCCCTTCCAAGTGATGGCTCCCTTTTCGCCTATCTGCCTGAGACGCAGGAGCATTTCCTGTTTGCGAAGGCTGTGATGCTGGGTATCGTAGAGCGTATTGGCCTCGAATTGGCGGGGGACCGATACGCTGAATCCGCTATGCCGCAGGCGGTCGATGATGGCCGGCACGCTCGCAAGGCGAATTTTGACTTCGACTTCGTTGCCATTGGTCATGAGTGGATTTTCTCACCCGTAGCAGGACCTCACCGTATGGAATGTGCTCCAGATCTTTTACCGCACGCCAGTAATCGCCTTGCCGAAACCCGATAACTCGGTCGATCATGCCTTCACTGCTACCGCTGCGGCGTAGCCTTCAATCCAACGCTTTTGTTCTTCAGTCTCCGGTACAGGAATTCGACGGGCCGTACTTAAACGCTCAGTAGCTTCACCTGGGGTTGCGCCTTTAGAAATCAATAGGCACGCCGCGATCAATCCAGCCCGGCCAATTCCCTGTCGGCAGTGTATGACCACATTCTTACCCGCAGAAAGATCGCTCTCCAACGTCTCAAGCACCGCCGCTACATCGTCCGTTGAGTCTGGCGCTTGGCGATCTGGAATCGGCAGTGACAGAAACTTCATTCCCTGCGCTTTCACTTCTTGCGCTTCGGTTGTGAGATTCAGATCCGCCTGTTCGTCCAGAGTCAGCAGTGACAGTACAGTATCGACGCCTGATCGACGCCAGCCCCTCATCTCATCCTCAAGCCAATCCCCGCCGCGTGGACGTGGCGCAATGGCTAATGTTCCCGGCCACGGGCCTGACACGGTGTATAGGTCGGTCAATTTGTATCTTCCTTTGCAATTACGTCTCGTGGAAGTGCGTCAACATCGACACCACGGCCTCGAAGAACTTCAATTCGGTGGTGACCATCAAGTATTGTTCCGTCCGGTCTAGTCTTTAGAGAGTCTCGCTGGCCTGGTTCCAGGGATTGTTGGATCGCTTCCGTAGAGAGCCGGTTGATCGCATCCAGCTCTACCGCATTCAGTGTGGCGTTTGAATGCAACGGTTGCAGGGGTTGTCGTTTTCGTAGTAAAGGATTGTCCGGCATTTATTGCTCCCGCACCGAGTCACTGCCGGGATCGACGATGTCCGTACCGGATTCGGTTAGGTGCGGGACGGAAAAGTTCGCCGGGGCCAAGTGAGATACCTTTAACTGCGGGAAGGCGGAATGATGGTACGCCCGGAGAGGCTTGAACTCCCAACCCTCGGTTCCGAAGACCGATGCTCTATCCAGTTGAGCTACGGGCGCACACCCTTCCTAAAGCAATACCACAGCGGGCAAACACCCAGGAATCTTTGTTACATCTTGTTACAAGACCCTCAAAATGGCGACTTCAGGTTCAAAATGCCGCGTCCGCGCGGTGATACACTGGGTCAGACAAATGGAGCGGTGATCGCCCATTTCTGTCGCATGAAATGCCGATCCTGCCCGGCGGGAGGATCAGAATCCGTACCCTGTCACGGGAGTTCGATTTATCCAGCTTGACAAGGAGAAATATATGAGTGCAGCAGCAGTCGCGCCTTCGCGTCCAGTTCAACAAGAATCTCAGGCAGATTCAGAAAAATCCATGTCTCAGACGAGCGCATCCCAATCACGACATTCCGAGGCGCTAAACCATGAAAGCATCGCGCATCTTGCGTATGCGCTTTGGCAAGTGCGTGGTTGTCCGGAAGGTTCGCCTGAAGAAGATTGGCTCGCCGCTGAAGAGAGTATGCGGATCTAACGAGCGCTAACCCAGTCACCAGAGACAACCGTCGCGTGCGCGTTCGCGTCCGATCGGGTTTGGCGGCTGTTTATGCGGCGATTTTGGGCATTTTTCCGTTTAGGCGGAGTCGTTTTAACATGCCGGGGGCGACTTCAGCGGCATGCATGCCGCGGAGATAGCACTCCACATCTTCAAGTGAAATTTCGAAGCCAAATTCCGCCGGATCGAAGGGTTTGTTGTCGTGTATGGCGGCTAAGTAGAGCTTTGAGGCAACGTCCAGGTCGCTGGCTTTTTTCTTATCGCGCTCTTCTTGCAGCCTTTCCAGCTCGTGGGTATTTTTTCCCGCTGACGCTGGAGACGGCCTTCCTGAAGCTGGATGTTGCGCAATTGCTTCTCGTAAGTGGCATACGTGCGGAACTCGATGAGGCTGGGGCGGACGCTGGGGGGTTCCTGACCGAAATCGTTGACGAACTGGATGCGGCCCTGGGCGAAGATGGCCATGATGAGACCGGGAACGCGGTCGAGACGCCAAGCGTTGTCGCGAGGGACTGCACGAGGGCGCATTCGCGAGGACCGACGGGGCTGAATTCATTTTCGAAATCGGCAAGGTGGTTTTCGTAGGCTTCGGCGTCTTCCGCAGCAAGGAGGACGGTACGGCCGGTCAGGCCGGTTTTCACGGCGTTGAGGCAGGATACGGCCTTGCCTTCGGGAGTTCTGGGTCCGGTAGAGAGTTGGGAATTGGAGCGGTTGGCGGCGAGTTGCGCGGGCGATGGGCGCTCACTCTGTTCAGGGTTCTGAAGCATGGTTCGCAGTGCCCTCCTGGGCGGCTTGAACGTAGCACTGGGCCGGCCCTGGGGTTCAAAAAAGTGGGTGTAAGCGGCTGAAAGGGAGCGAGGAAGAGAATTAGCGGAGTTTGTCACCGCCGCCCAAGTTCAGGCGAGGCGACAGATGGATGCCAGCATGCGGCCGGGATTCTCAGGCTCGCGGCGATAAGAAAAAAATTGGGCGCTTTGGCAGGTAGTGCAGAGGCCGCAATCGAAGATCCGGGACGGAATTACTCCGGAAGCTTCCAGGTGGCGGCGATTTGCCTCGGGGAGATTCAGTTTGCGTTTACCGGCCGCGGGCTCCCATTCGGGGAATAGCGGCAAGAAGCTCTCGGCGACGTCCGATCCCACTTCATAGCAGCAGTCACGAATGCAAGGACCGATGGCTGCATAGATATCCGCCGCGGCGGTATGGAAATCGCCGCTCATTTGCTGAATCGCGCATTTCGCCACTTCGAGGGCGGTTCCCCGCCATCCGGCATGGACTGCGGCAATAGCGCGATTGCGGCAATCGAGGAGCAAAATTGGGACGCAATCGGCGGTCCGGATACCGATACTCTTTCCTACTTCATTTGTGACAAGCGCGTCTCCTTCGCGCTCTCGATCAGTGAGGCCGTTCGCATTCAACACACGGTTGGAGTGGATCTGCCGGAGTGTGATATCGGCGGCGGGATTACCGAGGCGAGTGCCAAAGCCGTGTTTCTGCCAAAGGAACTCCTGAAAGGCGTCGCACTGGTAGACGCCGTCGCTCGCGAGGCGAAATGAATCGTTCACCGCGAAAATTAGGTTAGCACCATCCGGCTGCTTCCCGCCTTGGCGTATAAATTCGCGCGGTACCAATCAAGCGTGAGGCGTAATCCCTCTTCGAAGGTAAAGCGAGGGTTGTGCCCAAGCTCGCGCACGGCGGCGGTGATGTCGGCTTGGGAGTGACGGACATCGCCATTACGCGGTGGACCATAGTTGGCGGGC
>JBAUUG010000523.1:0-2263 GCA_049582585.1 Bryobacteraceae bacterium
GGGCATAGCAAATCCATGGTACAAGCAGCATCGTACCCGCCCTTGCCAAGAACGCAAGGACGGGGCACCCACAGTCCTGGAACGGGAAGGAAGAACCTGGAAAGCCGGGCCACCCGTCCTATTACGAATGCAGAAGGGATCATCCTTGTAGCAAGGGAGATCGAGCTGCTTGCATGAGAAAGTGCGACAGCATTCTGATGGCAGAGGCCCCTTACTCAATAATGGGTAACACTGTTTCATGGTGGGTATGGAACGGTAACAAGAACCCTGACACAGGCGACAACGCGCCGAACTGCCCTGGCTGCCAATCAAGTTCTCCGCCTCCCCCTCCGCCTCAGAAGCCCTGCCACGGATGGGGATGTGTGGACAACAGATGATCTGAACTTTTGGAGGGAGTATGCAGCGCACCGGACGTCTCCACTGGTTTTACTGGCCACCGCTTATCCATCTGGCAATTTGCTTGATTGCCCTGTTGGGCTACGTCGTGCCGAGCTTACAGTTTCTAGGGATACTTTGGAGCTTGGTGACCATAGCTGACATACCCGTGTCGATGGTGACGATGGGATTGGCTTTTTCGCAACACGGTGTGCTCGCTGGGGTATGGGCGACCGTAGTAGGGACTCTGTGGTGGTATCTCTTGAGTCGAGCAGCTGACATGGTGATTCGTCGGTTCAGGGCGAAAGAAACCAGCTTGGCAGACGCATCCGCTGGCAACCCAGCCAAACATTAACCTCCCGACCGAGTGAATTTTTAGCTGCCGGGTGGCCCAGGTTTCGCGGTTTTCTAAACCGACCCAGATGGATTGACGTCAAAGGATAACTGGGGGACTGGCCCACCTTTGGCTTTCGTCGGCACCATCACAAATTGAGGCTGTCCCACCCTTCGCGGTTTTCGAAGGGTGGGCACCTCAGGCCCCGCCTCCATGTTCATTGGTCAGAGCCTAAGCCGAGCTAGTCGTGGTGGCGCATGAGACATCGATTCGTCAATCGTGTGGAAGGCCCGCCCACCCTTTCGCGGCAAACGCGAAAGGATGGGCACGCGGCTGATAAGCTAGACATGGCCGGTTAGTCGTGGGTGTCAGGGAGTGTCAACAGAGCGGACGTGCAGGTTATCTGGTTTGCGCTCCCACCCAAATCGGATCCCTGGTCGTTGCCACCGGTGAAGGTTCCCGATGAGCCTGCCCGGGTCAACGTGATGTAATCCGCTTCCGGAGTGGAACCGAAGAACTCCGGGTCGGCGTTGGAAACGCTGACCGTCAGCGTCTTGCCAGTGCTCGAAAGACATGCGGCGCCGTTCGAAATTATGACGACCGTGGAAGCGGTCTTCGTATAGCCCGACCACGTCGTGCACTTGTTCTCCGCTGGCACAGTAAAGTTTGGATTGACGTAAGTCGTGCCATCATTAGGAGGGCCGAAACCGCCGCCCACGGCGATGCAGAAGGAGCCCCCAGCTGGAAAGGTCTGGCCGGAGGCGAAGGTGATGACGCCCTTACTGCTGATCTTCAATCCGGTCTCAGCCGGAGCGGCAGAGCCCGCTCCGTAGAGCAGATTCAGCGTTCCCGACGGCGCGGTAGTGTCATTGCCTGCAGGCTCGGCTTGCAAGCGGAAGTTCTCCGCTGCAGCAGTTGCCGTCCCGCTGTTGAATGCGGAGGCCGCCCAATCGAGCGGCTCCGAATTCGAGCCGCCTGTCGACGTGGCCGTGCCAGTCGCGGGCAGGGTCAGCAGCCCGCGAATAATTCCCGCGCCGCTCACGTCCAGCTTTGCGGCCGGTGCGGTGTTGCCGATGCCGACATTCGTCCCGTTATCAACAATCTGTGAGCTGGTGATGTCGGCCGCGGCATCGAACTTGGCCAGTTTGTTAGCTGTGCCTCCAGCTGTGGTCACTGGTGTCGTACCGGTCGCCGACGGCTGCTCTGATGGCGAGTCTGTCTGTTGTGCCACGGCGAGAGAACAAAGCATTGCGAATGTGATCGCGGCCAACGTTAATAGCGGATTCCGGCGGCATTTCATGGCATATCCTCATTTCGTGTGGTACGAGATTTTCTTCCTCACTTCTATACAGCGCAAAAAGGAAGCGAAATCGATCGTCGATCAAGAAATCATTTGTAAGAATCAGGCAGAGTTGAATGCACCCCGGAGACAAGTGGCGGGTGGCCCGCCTTTGTTGTCATTGAGTTATCGCGACTGGGATTGCCCCCATCCTTGCGTTCTTTGGGGAAGATGTGGGCCGCCCGCCCGAGGCAGCTTGGTTGGCACCGTGAACC
>JBAUUG010000524.1:0-30573 GCA_049582585.1 Bryobacteraceae bacterium
GAAATAACTGTGACGCCGGTGCTTTCTTCAATTACGGCGCCTTCTCGTTTTGTCCACCGCGAGACCTCAGGTAATTGGATGGTCTGGTAAGAGCGATCTCCGAATGCCTCGACCGTCGACTCACCGAAGGTCTGGCGGACATACAGCCGCCCTTCCGCGCGCTCCTGTGAGCCTGAAATTGAATACAGGTTAAGATCCGGAACTCTTGCCGCTGCCGGTTTTACAGGTTGCCCATCTCGCCGAATCATACGGCTCCAGAGGTTGCGATAACCTGAGTCCGTCAGGAGACCTACGGTAACATCTTCGCGGGTGCGAAACCCGGCGCTTGGATAATATTCGCGCAAGCTGCCGCCTTGGCAATCCGGATCATCGAAGCTCCAGAATTTGATCTCGCTGGATACAGGCTCGAGACTGTTGCTCACTTGGTAAAAGAGCATGAATAGATCAGCCTGATGGAATCGGATCGTCTTGCGTATCAACTTGGAGGTCAGCACCTTGTACTCGACCTCAGCGGAAACCGTGCCCTGCATGCTCGGTACGGCGCATTCCCCCCGCAGTGTCAAATGGCGTGCATCTCCGGTCCAGGAGGTGGCTTTCCAGTTATCCACTCGATCTTCCAGGCTCCGTTCACTGTTTTGGAAAGCCGCCGAAAATTCTCCGCCGCCAGTGTGTCGCGCAACCGGCCGGTCGTTTAATAGAACAGCGACCCCGTATCCCGTGCCGGCTTGGCCAGTAACCTGAAGGGACACTCGGCCAGTCTCGGACTGGTTGGGCGTGCCGTGACCCGTTCGCCGTAACGGAGTCGCGGCAGCGACTGCAGCCAAGAATTCGCGGCGATCCATGTATAATCGATTCCCTGCCGAAGGGGAATACGGCAGGGAATCCGTATTAAAACGAGAGCTTCACGCCAAACTGGATGACACGTGGCCCGCTGCTGCTCGTCACGGCCCCGAAACCGCAGGCAAATGGACCGCTGCAGCCGGGACTGCCGGCCGGAACGAAGGGCGTCCCCAACAGTGTTGCCGACGGGTTGGGGGCAGAAAAGATATGCCGGTTGAAAGCGTTGAAGAACGAAGCGCGAAAATCGAGACTGGCGCGCTCAGCGATCCGCGTCTTCTTTGCGATCGTAATGTCTTCATTTTCAGTGCCGAAATTGCGCGCGTAAGGCAACGAACGTCCCTCATCGCCGAACGTGAAAGCAGCCGGCAAGGTAAAGGCCGCCGGGTTCCAAAAGGGAGTCGTAGCCGGATTGAAGTTTGAGCTCTTGTTCGTCTCATTCGCTCCTGCAACCAGGTTCACGCGACTCACTCCGGTGAAGTTGCACTCGGCGAAAAGAACATTCTCAGCCGAATCCGTTCCGCAAGGTCCGTAGACTTCCGTAGGTTCTCCTGATTTGTAGGTGAGAATGGCCGACACGGACCATCCGCTCACAACTCGGCTAGCCCATCCGGCATTACCCAAAAACGGCTTTCCCTGGCCTACCGGCAGCTCATAGAAGAAACTGGCCACCAGCGATTGCGGTACGTCGAGCTCGCTTACCGCTTTCTCCGTTCTGCGATCGTACGAGTTCTGCCCGATGAAACTGTTCGTGCCGATAAAGCCGGAAACACCCGGCCCGGACGAATCGGCATCTGTGATGTTTTTTGAAAACGTATAGGAAACCAGGAAGCTCATCCCTGACGCGAAGCGTTTATTCAACTGTGCTTGCAGGGCGTGATACGTCGAGTTTCCCGTGCGATCGGGCGTAAACGAATTATCCTCTTGATTGAAATTGCCATACTGCGGGAACGGCCGCAACGCCTGCGCTACTGTGCCTGTGAAACCCGGATACGGCAATGTCACTCCCGCGGCAGCCGCCTTGGGACAACCTCCATTACCGAGACAGGTGATGTTCTGCGTCAGATCGGTTCCAAGGGAAAGATATACCGGATTGACCTGATTAGGAATAATGTTTAACGCCGGCAGATGAGTTCCCTTCGATCCCACGTAGGAAACGATGCCAATCAAATTATTTGCGATCTGCCTCTGGACGTCTACATGCCAGGATTGAATGTCGGCTGGCCGTCCGGTATTGGCGGGAACGTAGATCACGCCGCCGTTGCCATTTTGCCCGCTCGGGGTGAAAGGACCAGTCACCGGCAACAGGTGCGGGAATCCGCCATTGATCTGGAAAGGTGCTCCAGCCGCAGTCGTGAGGGTCTCCTTGTTGAAGAATCCCAAGCCGTCCTGATCGGCGTAGGAGCCCTCTTTTAGAGGCTCGTAAAAGATTCCGTAACCCGCTCGCAGAACCGTCTTGTCATTGATGCTGTACGCGAACCCGACGCGCGGACCGAACGCCTTGGGGTAAATATCCTGCGGGCGCGTACTTCCATTGCGCCCCGGCCCGCTGCCGAAATACGTATAACCGCCTGGAATCCCGCCCGCTCCCGGATCCGGTACCGATGGATCGGCCATGGAGAGCCTGTCATGCGCCTCCGATGCCGGAATGTCCAGGTCATAACGCAACCCATAGTTCACAGTCAATTTCGAGCTCACCTTGTACGCGTCTTGAGCGTACATTGCAAAATCCTTGTACCGCGTACCCGAGGCCGAACCGTAGTTCAACACGCCCTGATGCACAATGCCGAACAAGGCGCTGGCAAGCGGATCTCCGCCGCTCCCATTGAAGCTGGTTTCCACTGCGCTGAAATCGAATTCGCCGGATGACGTGGTAAGACGCCGGACGTTGAATTGCAGCAGTCGCCCTTCGCCGCCGAACTTGAATATATGCTTGCCGCGCACCCAGCTGACGGAGTCCGCGTATTGAAAGACATTGTCCGCGAATTGCGAATCGCCGCAGTTGTTGAAGGTGTTTTGGTATGGACTGCCATCGAAGATAATGCACGGGAAAGTTGTGTTGCTGACCCCGGTCAGTCTAAGCTGGTCGGGATACCCCGCATCGATACCGTCCGATACTTCCCCACGCCAGCGGCGGCTGAAGCCGGCGAGAAACTGATTGACCAGGGCAGGCGTGAGAACCTCAGTGTCGTTGAGGCGGAGGTAATGCGTATTCTGCGGCGTGTGCGAGCCGAAGATCGGCCCCAGGCTCGACGTTCCGCCGGTATCCGTGTGATCGACGTCGTATCCGAACGAAAAACGTTGCTTGTCGGATATGTTTTCATCAATCTTCACATCGAACAGGTTCGCTGTCGTACTCGAAATGGATCGGTTGATCGTGTTGTTCTGAAGACTGCCGTTGGTTGCAGGCAGGAAGGATAACGCTTTAGCGATCACCGCACTGGGCGTGTAGTTGGGATCGTTCGTCAAAATGTCGCCGGGAACCGGATTGTGGGTATTCGGGTCGTACAGTTGTACGCCTTGCGCCAGCAGTGCTGAGAAATCGCCTTTGCGGAAAGCCTCCGGCGGCAGACTGGTGACGGATGTTCCGCCAGTGCTGAACCGAAAGCCTTCGTAATCGAAAAAGAAGAATGTTTTGTTCTTCCCGTGATACAGGTGTGGAATGTAAACCGGTCCTCCCAGACTGGCGCCGAAGTCGTTCTGCGTATCTACGGATCTCGGCTGGCCCACTTCATTGCTCACCCAGCTGTTGGCATCCAGGTCGCGGTTGCGCAGGAAGTCGTAAGCCGTTCCATGCAACTGATTAGTTCCGGACTTCAGAGTGAGGCTGACAATCCCGTCGCCCGATTCGCCGAATTCCGCCGAAAAGTCGCTCTGCAGGACCTTGAATTCGTCCACGGCTTCCGTCGAGACCCCTTTATTCCATTGCGTGTTCGGCGAGACAAGCGAGATCGAAACGCCGTCGACGAGAATATCGGTGCCCCCCTCCTGTCCTCCGTTCACCTTGAAATCGTCCGTAGAGTTACTGCCGGGATCGTTGCCGACATTCCCGACAAAGCCTGGTATCAAGGTGATGAACTGCACCGGATTACGAATCGTCCCCGAAACTTCCAGCGGCAGATTCTGGACCAGCGTCGGTTCCACGCTGACGCCAAGGTCGGACGTAGCGGTCTCGAGCTGCGACGCGTCGGCATTCACCGTCACCGTACTTTTCACATCTCCCACCTGAGTCGAGATATTCACTGTTGTCGTGGTCGATGTTCGTACCGTAATGCCGTCCTGTGAATACCGGCGCATGCCCGGCGCTTCCATAATCACGGAATAACGGCCGGGGGGAAGGTTCGGAACGGAATAGACACCGGCCTCGGTGGTTTGAGTTGAAACCGTCGCGCCCGTATCCATGTTACTGACGGTGATTGCCGCGCCGCTGATACTGCCCCCGTTAGGATCGGTAACCGATCCCTGGATGGTGCCGGCGTTATTTTGAGCGAGGAGACCGCCTACTGCAACAAGGCAGACGGCGATACGGGCGACGGTTTTCACGGGCAAACTCCCTTTCAAATCGAGTCGACAACTTGCGGCCAGCTCGACCCCAAGCTGGCGCGTAGCTGGTACTATATCCGCTGAAGCTCTAGCAGTCAATAGTATTTCGCGATTTTGGCAAAACACGATTGGTTTCGGTCTAAATTCACAATAGATTTGTTTGGCGTAGAGAAGCGAGCAGAGGAGGACTTGTGTCCGGGTTGCCCTACCCAATAACCAAATCTCGCGGGTCCTCATCACGGCCGATAGCCAGATCCGGAAGCATTACGCGGCGGCGAAGTGGTAGCTGGTAATGGGTCGAAGAGCGCTGCAATGGAGAGCGCGATTCGCGGCGCGATCCGGCGCATCCCCCGCGGGAAGGTCGCGACGTATGGGCAGGTGGCGGAAGCTGCGGGATATCCGCGCTACCACCGGCAAGTCGCGCAGGTCTTGCGGAAGTGGGGTTACGCGCTCCCCTGGCATCGCGTGTTAGGAGCGGGCGGGCAGATTAAATGCAAACGAGACGGGGCTTTCGAGCAGCGGCTGCGGCTCGAGATGGAAGGCGTGCGATTTCGCGGCTCACGCGTCGATGTGGAGCGGCATCAGCACGAGTTTTAACGGTTGTCCGCGCCGTCTCCACCTTAGATACGATACTTATTGGCTTGATCTCCGAAAAAATTAATTTGCTGACCGCCGACCGATGGCTGCTCCGCATATGGATGCTGTTCCTTCTGGCGGCCGCCGGCCTTCCGGCCCAAGTTGCACTCCCCTCGAACCCGCTTAGCCCGGAAGTTCAAACGCACTTCGCAGCCGCGCAGCATGCGCAAGCTACTAAGGATTACTCTACCGCCGAAAACGAATATCAGGCCGTGCTAAAAATCGTCCCTGCGTTTGCTGAGGTTCACATGAATCTCGGCTTGGTGTATCAGCTGGAGCATCGTGAGCCCGAAGCCATGAGAGAGTTTCAAGCCGCGCTGAAACTAAAACCGACTCTGACCGGAGCCAACTTTTTCCTCGGAGTCGACTATTGCAAGCAGGGCGACGGCGGTCGAGCGATCCCTTATTTGAAAGCCGCGGTGGCTCAGCAACCGGCACAGGCAGATCTCTGGTCGTGGCTCGCCACTGCCGAGGACATGACTGGGCAATGGCAACCCGAGATCGCCACGTTGCATCGCGCTCTGGAGCTCCAACCGCAAAATGTCGACTTGCCGTACCTCCTCGGCCAAGCCTACGAGCACCTGGGCAAGGAACAGGTTGCAGCTCTGAAAAAATCAGCTCCGGATTCCGTTCGCGCGGAGCAGCTGGTTGCGGAAAGCTATGCCTCCAGCAGCGAATGGCCGTCCGCCGTCATTCATTTTCAGAATGCGCTAGCGAAGGCGCCTAATTCTCCCGGCCTTCACGTCGAGCTTGGAGAAGTCTTTCTGCATGCGGGGAAGCTCAAGCCGGCGACAGCGGAATTCGGGCATGAACTCGAAGCCGATCCGGCCAGCCTGCACGCCCTCGTGCGTCTCGGGGAAGCGAAGCTGTTGAGCGGCGAAACTAATGACGCGCTGCAAAAATGGGGGCAAGCCCTGTCTGTCGATCGGCTGCAGACCGAGCGAATCCTGGGTATCAGCGAGGGTATGCGCGAGACTGGATTCGGCGACGCTGCGCTCGAGCAGCTCCCGGACGAATTTCGCTCGCGCTTAGATCGGGTTGCAGAGGAGCTGAAGGACAACCACGATCCCGCCGCTGAATTCGCGCTCTCGTTCATCTCGCTGCAGAAAGGCGAGACTGCATCGACACCCGACCCGCAGATCGGCAAGCCAATGCCTGTCTCATGTTCCATGGCGGGCGTCATCGCGTTACTTCGAGCGGAACGCTATTCCCTCTTGAGCGATTGCGCAAACCAGATGCTCGCGCAGCAATTTCCCTCGGACGTTCGGATTCGCGTTGCGAGCGCGCTGGTTGCAGTTGGCGACTATGAATCGTCTCTGAAGCTATTGGATTCGCTCCCCACTTCGCAAAAACAGTCGCCTGAAGCTTCGTACTGGCGTATTCGTTGTTATGAGAAGCTGGCAACCGCTGCCTACCTCCAGCTCTATCAGGCCGACCCGAACTCCTATCGCGTGCACCAACTGCAGGGAGACCTCGCGGCTACTCGGGATGACGACGGCAAAGCGATTGAGGAATATCGCGCCGCCCTGGCCCTCAGCCCGAACGCCTCAAATCTGCACTACAGTCTGGGCCATGTCCTGTGGAAGGACCTGAAAATCCCGGACGCCCGCGCTGAACTGGAAGCGGAGCTGAAAATCAATCCGCGCCACGCCGGGGCACTGCACGATCTCGGCGGTACGTTCCTGCTCGAACACCAGCCCGAGGAGGCTTTACCATATCTGAAGCGCGCGGTGGAGATCGATTCCGCTAACCCAGACATTCACAGCGACCTCGGCACGGCATACACACAACTCAAGGAGTACGCCAAGGCGGAAGCGGAGTACAAATTGGGTGTGGCCCGCGACCATGATGGCTCGGTACATTACAAGCTCGCCAGGGTCTATCAGGCGCTAGGCCAAAAAGCAGATGCAGACCGTGAGTTTGCCGTTTACACATCTATGAATCGCGAAACGCATGAGAAGCTGGAGCAGCGCGGCCAGCGCCTTGCCGATATCGGAAAATTGGCGCAGTAGGCGTGACTCGACGATCGGGGCCCCTCTGTGTCCTTCTTCTTATCGGCTCCTTGATATCTCGCTCGCAGACGACGCGATCTGCCGGCAGCGGTTCAGAAGAGTCTTTCCAGCAGGGCCTCATCGCATTGCGGGAAAACCGGCTAAACCAGGCAATCGAAGCTTTCACGGCCGCCGAAGAAATCCGTCCCGGCGATGCTCGCGTCCACAACTTCCGGGGAATCGCGCTGATGTCGGCGGGCCGGTTCGACGAAGCTGCGCGTGAGTATCTTCGCGCGACTGAACTTGACAGCCGCTTGGAAGATGCACATCGAAACCTCGGCTATCTCGAATGGACGGCTCATCAGAACGACCGGGCGCGCAATCAATTCGAGCGTGCTCTTGAGCTGGCGCCGGATGATATCTTCGCTCGCTATTATCTGGCTCGGCTCGATCTTGAAGATAGTCGGGAGGAACAGGCGGTCGCGCTGTTCAAGCAGCTAGCAGGCCAGAACAATTCCCCTCCGTGGGCACAGTACGATCTCGCGATGGCCTACCTTCATGCCCGGCAATACGAGAATGCCGCCCGGTTAGCTCAAACCCTGTCCCAGAACCCGCAGATGACGCCGGCAGACCTCGGCTCCATCTACACGATTATCGGCATTGCCGATACAAAGTTGCGACGCGATGAACAAGCGCGCGCAATTTTTCGGAAGGCGGCCAGTTCGGCTCCCGGCCAGGAGGAGCACTGGCTCAATCTCACTCGCGAGTTGATGGAATCAAACCGTTTCGCGGAGTCCATCGCGGCCGCTCAGGAAGGTTTGAAGTCGAATCCAAAGTCTTATGCCCTCCACTTGCGCCTAGGGGCTGCCTACATTTCTTCCGGCGAGTATGCCGAAGCTGAAAAGTCGTTTCGCGGTCTGGTGAACGCAGGCGATCCCTTGCCGATGAGTTACATCGGCCTGGCCCAGGTTTTACTCCGCACCGGTAGGGCAGCAGAAGCGGCAAGCATGCTCGCTGACGCCGAGCAACGCCTCGAGCCTCAGTTCCTGATCGTTTACTTCGAGGGCCTCGCGCTCGACCGCGCCGGGGATCGCGCGGCGTCCCTACAAGCGTTCGATCGTGCGGTGCGGATCAATCCCAATAACGCCGACGCCCATCTTGGCGCTGGAAAAACCTCCCTCGCGCTCGGCCATTTCAATGATGCCGTTGCAGAACTTCAGAAAGTACTGCAGTTGGATCCGGGAAACCAGCCCGCCCGCAGATTACTTCACCTGGCGTACGCTCGTCTTGGGGACCATGTGAACGCGGCCAAGTATGCAACTGCCCCTACCGATCCAGAGCCCGAGCCGGCGGCCAGCCTCGTGGGAGACTTCATACTCCCCGATTGGCGTGAGCCAAGGGCCCAGTGAAGCTTATACCAGCGTCATGTTCGTGACGTGGATTGTGTCGCCTTCAATATCCCCAGTCACGACCACCTTCAAATTGTCTTTATCAGGCGTATTTTTCAACAAGACACGGGCCAGCTTGTTTCCGGCCTCATCCAGCTCATAGAACTTCTTATCGTCGGTGATCAATCCATACCCGCCCCGGTTGAAATCTTTCGCCAGAGAGCAGTTGCGCCTCTGCTTCAGCGTCTTCTCGCGGCCGTTCTTGACCATGTCTTGCGTGCAGCTCCAGTCGGAAATCACGCCCTGTAATTCGGTCGCCTGCAACGCGCACGCAAGTGCGATCGCCAAACACCACGCGCAAAACGTCCTTCGCATCTGCTTTTGATTTTAACCATCCTTGCGCCAGAAAATAATTAGGAACTTTACCAAAATAACTGAATCCAAATTCTGTGATGAAAGATCGGCGGGAGGAGTATTATCACCAGCGCGTAAGAGAAGCTGGCCCCAAATACCCGGGCTTCGACCTGCTATCCGTCCAGACAGCCCTCGATCTCCTGTACACGTATGACATCTTTCATCAGCTGACCTCGCGGTATATGGCCGAGTACGGACTTTCAAAATCCACGCTCAACATTTTAATGCTCTTGCGGCACGGTCCATCTCGGGGAATGCAGCTTCACGATTTCGGCGAGCTGCTTCTGGTCAGTAAAGCGAACATTACGGGCTTGATTGATCATCTGGAAGAGAAGGGCTGCGTGACACGGGTGGTGGATGCCGAGGATCGCCGGGCCCGCTATGCTCGCATTACGAAGAAGGGCGAGGCTCTGCTGGATGAATTCATACCCATCCATTACCGTACGCTCAAGAATCTATTGCAGGATCTGACAGCGAGTGAAAAGGAAAAGCTGCTATGGCTAATGAAGAAAATGCGGTCCAGCCTGAGAGCCCAGGCCGCGAATCAAACAGCCCGGAAATAAAGACACAGAATACGCCGGACGAGAAGAAGCCTGAACGGAAGCCCCCCAACCCCAGGCGAAAAAGAACCATCCGATTTGTCATATTGGCACTGCTGGTGGTCGCCGCGATTGTCGCCATCCCCGTTTACGCCTACTATTCCGTTCGAGAGTCGACCGATGACGCTCAGGTCGACGGCCACGTCATACCCATCAGCCCGCGCATCAGCGGTACCGTTATCTCGGTTCTGGTCAACGACAATGTGGCCGTCAAAGCCGGGCAGGAGCTAGTTCGGCTCGACCCCAGCGATTACCAGGTCGCGTACCAGCAAGCCGAGGCGCAGTTGGCAAGCTCGGCTGCAAATACATCTGAATCGCAACAGAACGTTCCCATAACCACGATCAACACTTCTAGTCAGATCAACACGACCGGCACGCAGGTGGATGAAGCCCGGGCTGGTATCGCAGCGGCCCAACAGGCAGTGGATTCCGCGCGCGCGAGATTGAACTCCGCGAACTCCTCGCTCGCGGAGAAACAAGCCAACTATGTCAAAGCTCAGAAGGACCTGGCACGCATGAAAGATCTGGTTCAAAAAGATGAGATTTCAAAGCAGGATTACGATTCCGCGGTTGCGGCTGCGGACGCCAACGCCGCCGAGGTGGAGACCGCGAACGCTGACATAGGCGAAGCCCGCCATAACGTCGATCAAGCCATTGCACAACTGAATCAGGCCAAGGCGCGGCTCGCTACCGCGATCGTTCAGCAACGTCAAAGCCGGGATATTCGCGCCCGGCAGGAAGCGGTCAGCCAAGCGCGTTTCAAGCAGGCTCAGGCGCAAGTTCAACAGCGCGAGGCCGAGCTGAGCCAAGCCAAGCTGAATCTGGATTACACCATCCTCCGGGCGCCCGTCGACGGAGTCGTCAGCCGCAAGTCGGCCGAACCCGGAATGCAGGTGTCGCCGGGCCAGCAGATCATGGCGCTGGTGCCGCTGGATGATGTTTGGGTCACCGCCAATTTCAAGGAGACGCAGCTTAAGAAGATGCGTGTCGGCCAAAAGGTCGAAATCGAAGTCGATACCTACGGCAGCGGCCGCAAATACAACGGTCACATTGACAGCGTAGCCGCGGCTTCGGGGGCAAGATTCAGCCTGTTGCCGCCGGAAAACGCGACCGGAAATTACGTTAAGGTGGTGCAGCGCGTTCCGGTGAAGATCGTTCTCGAGCCTGGCGAAAACCGCGAGCATCTCTTATTGCCCGGCATGTCTGTCACTCCCACCGTGCTTCTCAATAGCGGCACGAATAACGCCTCCTGAATGCCTGCCGAGCCTCAGTGGAGACCAAGGTTTAATCCTTGGCTGATCGCGCTGACCGTAACCCTGGCAAGTTTCATGGAGGTGCTGGATACCAGCATCGCCAATGTCGCGTTGCCGCACATCGCCGGAGGCATGTCGGCGAGCGAGGATGAAGCCACCTGGGTCCTGACTTCCTACCTGGTTTCAAACGCGATCGTTCTGCCGCTCAGCGGTTGGCTGTCGATGGTAATGGGGCGCAAGCGCTTTTACATGACTTGCGTCGCGGTATTCACGCTCAGCTCATTCCTTTGCGGCGTAGCGCCAACCCTCAGTTTTCTGGTGCTCTTCCGTGTCCTGCAGGGTATCGGCGGCGGCGGGCTCCAACCGAGCGAACAGGCCATCCTCGCCGATACATTTCTTCCCAGCCAGCGCGGAATGGCGTTTGCCATCTATGGTGTCGCCGTCGTCACCGCGCCCGCCATCGGTCCCACGCTTGGTGGATGGATTACCGACCACTCCAGTTGGCGATGGATCTTCTTCATCAACATCCCGGTCGGCATCGTCTCCCTGATTCTGACCAGCTTCATGTTGGAGGACCCGCCTTACTTTGTGAAGGACCGCATGCAAAAAATGCGAGAGAAGCTGCGAGTCGATTACTGGGGCATAATTTTTGTCGCGCTCGGTCTTGGATTCCTGCAGATTGTGCTCGATAAAGGCGAGCGCGATGATTGGTGGGCCTCTAATTTCATCCGCGCTTGCGCGCTGATTTCGGCCTTCGGCCTGATCTTCGCCATCTACTGGGAGTTCAAGCAAAAAGACCCCGTGGTCGATCTCAGCCTGCTGAAGAATCGCAACTTCGGCATCTCGGCGTTTCTGATGTTCATGGTTGGCGTGGTACTGCTCGGCAGTACGGTTCTCATTCCCCAGTATCTACAGCTGGTGATGGGTTACTCGGCAACCCAGGCCGGGATGGCGATTTCACCCGGAGGGCTTCTAGTTATGGCGATGCTTCCGTTTGTCGGCCTCCTGCTGAAGAAAGTGGAATCGCGATGGATGATCGGCATCGGGTTGCTGATCACCTCCTTCGCGCTCCTCCACATGACTAATTTCGATGTTGAAATGAATTTCAAATACGCTGTCATCGCGCGCTGCTATCAAGCCGCTGGGTTGGCCTTTCTCTTCGTACCCATCAACACGGCTGCGTATGCTTTCGTTCCCCCTAACAAAAACAACGCAGCCTCCGGCCTGATCAATCTGGCGAGGAACGTCGGCGGCAGCCTTGGCATTTCGATGGTGACCACGATTCTCGATCGCCGCGCTCAATTCCATCAAGCCCGGCTGACGGAGCACGCCAATGCATTGAACGCGCAATTCAATCAAGCCGTCAATTCGGCATCACGCGCTCTGGGTTCCCCAAACAGCGGCAGCCAAGGATATGCTCTTATCATGCGAACCTTGCAGCGGCAGGCCGACACGCTCTCCTACATCGATTGCTTCTGGCTGCTTGGCATCGTCTTTGGCGCATTGGTGCCGCTGGTGTTCCTAATGCGAAAAACCATCCCCGGTCGCACCGCCTTGGCCCACTAGCAAACGTCTACGCGCTCACAGCCGTTTTGGACGCCTCCGTATTCACCGGCCTGGAAACCTCCAAGCTGACCGGCAAGCTGAAATAGAAAGTCGACCCCGCTCCCTCCTTGGATTCCGCCCAGATTCGTCCTCCATGCCGCTCAACCACCCGCCGAGCGATAGACAGACCTAACCCGGTTCCCTCCACTTGCCCGCCGTGCAGGCGTTGAAAAAGGCCGAAAATCCGATCCGCGAATTGCTGATTGAAGCCTTGCCCGTTATCCGCGATGGAAAATATCCAGTTGCTGGCATCCCGTTTCGCTTCCACGCGAATCGCCGGATGCTCCTCCCGCCGATACTTGATCGCATTGGAAACCAGGTTCTGCAGCACTTGCGAAAACTGCACGCGGTCCACCACCAGCGCTGGAAGAGAGCCATGCTCGACGTGCGCCTCATTATCGCGAATTGCAGCTTGTAAACTGGTCTTCGCTTCTTCCAACAACTCTTCGAAGGAAACCGGAGCCATTGGTTGTCCCGCCTTACGCAGTCTCGCCACTGCCAATAACCCGTTAATTAGATCGGTCATCCGCCGGGAAGAGTTAACGATGTATCCGATAAATTCCGCGGCGTCTTCATCCAGACTGCCCTGATAGCGCTTCGCCAAAAGCTGCGTAAAACTTGTAATCGTCCTTAACGGCTCCTGCAGATCGTGGCTCGCGACATACGCGAACTGCTGCAATTCTTCATTCGCTTGCGTGAGATCGCGGG
The DNA here is from genome assembly GCA_049582585.1 of Bryobacteraceae bacterium. GTDB lineage: Bacteria > Acidobacteriota > Terriglobia > Bryobacterales > Bryobacteraceae > Bog-105. The sequence continues at coordinate 12,975 of JBAUUG010000524.1, forward strand.
TGCGCTCATTGATACGGGCCTCAAGTTCGGCGTTCAGCGCCTGCAACTGGTGTTGCGCCTCGTCGCGCTCGCGCAGATACGATAGAAGCGCATTGTAGAGCCATGCCATGACTCCAATCATTACCAGCGTGCTCAGCAAAAAAAGAAAAAAACCTCTTTTGCTCAGCGCTGCTTCTGTATCCAGGTAACCCCTCTCATCCCGATTCAACTTGGATTGCAAATCACCTGAGGCGCGGCGAATAGCATCCATGGTCTTTTCCGGTTCACCGGATTCGATGTACTCGATCGCCGCTGCGGTTCCCTGCGCGCTCTGTATCCGGAACAGTTGGTCAACTTCGTCAAATCTCTTGTGAACCAGCTTAGTGAGCGCGTCGAATCTGCCATGCAACTCGGGCCGCCGCTCAACATCATCGCGGCAGTCGCTGATCTTGCCTGGCAACAATTCCTTCGCCCGCTCGTATGCCGATTGATAACGGTCGTCTCCGGTCAGCAGGAAACTGCGCACCGCGGATTCCGCGCCGGCGGCGAAGTCCCGAAGCTCCACAACGCACGACGATACATTCTGAACTTCCAGTAGGCGAGTGTCGGTACGCTGCGCTGCGACATTGACGAAAAAGAAAATCAAGCTGAACGCCAGCGGAACTGAAAAAAGAAGAGCTAAGCGGCGCTTCGTATTGTTTTGCGCTGACGGAGTCATTTCGTTGGCTCTCGTTCTCAGCGTCGCCTTCGCAGCGGCGAATCGGCTTCAGAACCGCGACCGTCAGTGAGCGGCGACCGCATGGGGTTTGATCGCGACGGCACACTACTTTGGACCTCTGGCAGGTCCTATACGTTTCAGAGACAACGATATGCGTCAGGCTGCGTGACTCATCGAGGAATCGGATAAATCCCCTGGCCGCGCCGCTAATGCCTTTTGATGTAATCTGCTGAGCAACATTTTTTCGTACTCGTAATAAGGCAGGCGTTGCGGGAACGAGCCCTCTGCCCGATACGTCTCCGCGAGAGCTCTTGGAATGTCCCCGAAGGCAAGCCATCGAGCGGCTTTCGCCCGATGCTTAAAAAATTCGGGTGAGAGAATCCCGCACTTCACGCCTGCAAACTTCATTTTCGCGGCAGCGGCATCGTCTTCGAATAGCACCGCGAAGCAAGCCGATCTGGCGAGCATTAGATTTCGCAACCGCGGATTGCAGTTTTGGCTCAGCTCCGCCATTCTTTGGTTCCAAGCCGCCGCTGTATCCGGATCGCCACGGTCGACCGCCCACATCGCGATGGTATATGCGAACACCGAGTTCACGTCCGGCCTGCCTTTCGCCGCAGCGAGTTTCGCGATCAAATCGCGCGGGTAATCGCGCGGCCTCACGCCCGCTATCGTCATTTGCATCACTAAATGATGAAGCAGAATTTCCTCCGCTTCGGCGGTGTTGCGCAGAACGGACAAAAACAGCTGCGCATCGTTTCTGACCTTGGCGTCAGGCCCGTTTGAAATCAGCCCCAACACAAAAATGAAAAAATTAAATTGAGTGAGCGCCGCGAAAAAGTAACTCCACCACGTGTTCTGTTGAGTGCGCAAGAGCGACAACACAGAGACGATTCCCATCATGAGCGTTGCTGTCGGACCACCGGCTGCCACCACCAGCATGCGTTTACGCCAGGACTCCACGCCGCGCGGAATAGCCGAAACGGATGCCGAGAAGGGAGTCTCGAGCGAGAATTGAACCTCCCAGTCTCCATGCAAACGAGTGGCGCGTACCGGGCCCAGAGAGCCGCCGAGCACCTCGAAATTCATTGCAATCGCGGCCATCAGATGCCCGCTTTCATGAAATACGACCGCTGCCGTTAGAGCCGCGAAAAGCGCGGTGAGGCCGCTTATGTTTTCGACGTTCAGGCCTACAAGAATGCGGGCCGATGGCGGCAGAATGAGATTCGTGGCAAGGCCAATTCCGAGCGCGGCCGACAGCAGCTTCCAAAAGGAAGTTGACTTCGCCTCCCTGTCCATGACCGCCAGTATGGTTCGACAATCGACGAATGGGTAGGAGGTCGTGTACGGTACAGCTTGCGCTATTCCAGTACGGCCTATCATGGCAAAGGATGAATCCTCTCTCGATCGCCATGCTTCTCGCCTCATTTCTGGTGTTCCCTGTCGCCTCGAACGCCCAAACTGCCGCGCCTAAACTGAGGCTGCCCGAGACGGTGCGCCCCATCCGTTATTCCGCGAGTCTGCGAATGGTTCCAGGCGAGGACCGATTCACCGGGTATATCGAGATCGACTTAGACGTTTTGCAGCCCACCTCGACGGTTTGGCTGCATGCCAAATCCCTTGAGTTCCGAGGCGCCGCTATCATGTCCAACGACGTGAATCTGCCGGTGGAAATCAAACCTGGCACCGATGATTTTGTTGCATTTACCGCGCTGGGCGAACTTCACCCAAAAGCTCCCGCAACTCTGACCATCAGCTATACCGGCGAAATCAGCCGCACGCTTACCGACGGAGCCTTTCAGCAGAAGCAGGGCAACGACTGGTACATCTTCACGAAATTCGAGCCGGTGACTGCCCGGCGCGTATTCCCGTGCTTTGATGAGCCCTCTTACAAAACGGCCTGGAAACTCATCCTGCATGTTCCACGAAACTTAAAGGCCTTTTCTAATACGCCGATCGCGTCTGAAGAAGACGAATCGGACGGCATGAAAGCCGTGCGTTTCCAGCAAACCAAGCCGCTGCCCTCCTACCTCGTCGCATTTGCGGCCGGACCCTTCGATATCGTTGAAACCGAGCCCGTCGGCAAAAATCGCACTCCTAGCCGCATCGTCGTTCCGCGCACGCGCGCGCCGGAAGCGTCCTATGCCGCTTCTATTACACCCAAACTGATTGAGATGCTCGAACAATATTTCGGAACTCCTTACCCGTACGAAAAACTCGATCAGATCGTCGTGCCTCTCACGACTGCTTGGGGCGCCATGGAAAATGCCGGCCTCATCGCTTATGGAGACTTTTTGCTCTCGCCGAAGCAAGACGACACAGAGCTGCGCCGTCGCGGACGCGCGGGCGCGATGGAGCACGAAATGTCCCATCAATGGTTCGGGGATCTGGTCACGACCGCGTGGTGGGATGACATCTGGTTGAACGAGGCGTTCGCAAGCTGGCTTTCGACCAAGCTGCTGAACGAATGGAAACCCGAATGGCAGATGAAGACTGACGCCGCGCGATCCGCTGGCATCATGCGGGCAGACAGCCTCACCACATCGCGAAAGATTCGCCAGCCCATTGAAGCTCACGGCGACATCGCAAACGCATTTGACGGCATTACGTACGGCAAGGGCGAAGCCGTCATAGGCATGTTCGAGAACTACATTGGTCCCGAAAAGTTCCAACAAGCGATTCGACTCTACCTTCAGCAACACGCCTGGGGAAACGCGACTTCCACCGATCTTCTTGCTGCCCTGGACAAAATCGCCGGCCCGGTATTGGCACTGCATTTTCGACATTTCTCGATCAAGTCGGCTTCCCTAGGGTGGACGTTACATTGCGTTGTGACGGCAAGCAGCCGCGAGTCGAACTGTCTCAAACCCGTTTTCTCCCCGTGGGCTCCGCCGGTACGCCTGGGGCAATCTGGCACGTTCCAGTCTGCGCAAACTGGGGCGGCCAATCGCAGTGTATGCTGCTGACGAAACCCTCCGCCGATTTCCCGCTCGAGAATGCACGCGCTTGCCCGGATTGGTTCTTCGCCGACGCCAATGCCGCCGGCTATTATGCCGTCTCATACGAAGGCGCCTGGGCTGAAAAACTGGTGACCCATGGATTGCCTCATCTCAAACCCGACGAAAGCGCCGCCGCGCTCCGCAACGTGCAGTTTCTGTTCTCGTCTGCCCTAGGCGATCCGCGCGAAGAACTCGCATCCGTGCGCGAATTTAGCCGGAGCTCCGATCCCGGCCTCGCCAGGCAAGCCGCGGGCACGATCGCCGGAATCAGCGACTTTGTCTCTGCGGATCAAGACCGGGAATACGCCGTGCTCCTCCAGTCGCTCTACGCCAAGCGCGCGCGTGAGCTCGGCTGGAAGCCGCAACCGGACGAGCCCCAGGAAACGCGGCTTCTGCGGATCGATATCGTCCCGCTGGTTGCAACCTGTGGAGAAGATGCCGAGCTGCAATCGCAAGCTTCCCAGCTTGCGCGCGAATGGCTGAAGGACCGCCACAGCCTGGATCCGGATATGGTGACGCCTGTCCTTTCTACCGCGGCTTGGAACGGCGATCGCGCGTTTTTCGATCTCCTCGTCGATGCGATTAAAAAGACGAAAATTCAACGCGAGCGGCTGTGGATGATTGATACTCTGTCTTCCTTTCGCGACCCGGCAATCTCTCAAGCAGCGCTCAACCTTTTGTTCGGCAGCGGCATCGATCCGCGCGAGCTGCAGTACGTTCTCTTCGGCGCGCTAAGAGAAAACCGGCAGATCGTGTGGAACTTCGTACAGGAGAATTTTGATCGCCTCAATTCCACGCTGCCGGGCGCCAGAGGGATTCCATTCGGAGCCATTCTTCCGCAAACAGCGTCCGGCTTCTGCGACGCCCAGCATCAAACCGAAGTCGAAACGTTCTTCCAGAGCAGAATTCCCAAGCTCCCCGGAGGAGCGCGCAACCTGGCGAACACTCTCGAACGCATTCGCCTCTGCAGCGCTCGAGCTGCCGTGGTCGAGCCGGCCATTACTGATTTTCTGAACAGCTACTATCAAACAAGGAATGGCGATTCAGACGCTTTTCGGCCCGGTTCCCACTGAGCCTAATCTGCTCGACCGGCTGAAAGCTGGCATTCAGAAGACTCGCTCGGGCCTGGTAGACCGCATTGAAGATGTGCTCTCCGGGAAGAAGGAGATCGACGCCGATCTTCTCGACGAGCTCGAATACACGCTCATCACAGCGGATTTGGGTGTCCGCACGGTGGAAGACATCCTTGAGCAAATCCGCCAACGGGTCGACCGCAAGATGACCGGCGACGCGGTAGAAATCCGCAATCTCATCCGCGAACAGTTGCTCGAGGTTCTTCGCGCCTCCGAAGCTCCGATAAAGGTGGTCACCACTCCGCCCGCAGTCGTGATGCTGGTGGGCGTCAACGGGTCGGGCAAGACGACTACCATCGGCAAGCTCGCACATCGGTTTCTAGGAGAAGGCCGAAAGGTTTTGTTGTGTGCCGCGGACACTTTTCGCGCCGCTGCCATCGAGCAGCTCGAGATCTGGGCTCAGCGAGCCGGAGTCGAGATGATTCGCCAGAAAACCGGCGCGGATCCGAGCGCAGTGGTCTTTGACGCCCTGCAAGCCGCCAAAGCGCGAAGTGTCGATTACGTCATCGTCGATACCGCCGGCCGTCTGCATACCAAAGAAAACCTGATGGCCGAGCTCGAGAAGATGCGGAGGACTTGCCAGCGCGTCGTTCCCGGATCGCCGCATGAGGTTTGGCTGGTCATGGATGCCACCACTGGACAGAACGGGCTCGAACAGGCGCGCAAGTTCACGGAATCGGCGGGCGTCAGCGGCATCGTCCTTACCAAGCTTGATGGCACCGCTAAAGGCGGCGTGGTCGTTGCCATCGCGCGCGAGCTCAGCTTGCCCATTCGGTTCATCGGCGTCGGCGAAAAGATTGACGACCTCCTGCCGTTCGAGCCCGATAAGTTCGTGGCCTCGCTTTTTGACTAGACCCGGGCACATGAAGGAAGCTTTGCGGCTCGCCGAGCAGGGGCGAGGGCGGACGAGTCCAAATCCGACGGTGGGCGCGGTGCTGGTCCGCGACGGTGCCATTGTCGGCCGCGGATTCCATACTTGGGCAGGAGTGGATCACGCCGAGGTTTTGGCGCTTCGTGAGGCGGGCCAGGCTGCGCGAGGCGCAACCCTCTATGTCACCCTCGAACCCTGCTCACACCAAGGCAGGACGAAGCCTTGCGCCGATGCGCTGATCGAGGCCGGCGTGGCGCGGGTAATTGCCGCGATCGAAGACCTCAATCCACAAGTCAGCGGCCAAGGTTTCGCGAAGCTTCGCGACGCCGGAATTGAAGTCATCCTGGATGAAACCCATCTGGCTGAAGCTGAGCGCCTCAATGAGCCTTTCATCCATTTCATGAAAACCGCCCTGCCGCTGGTTACCATCAAAGCCGCCTTAACTCTGGATGGCAAAATTGCCGCTCCCCAGGACAACTTCGGATGGATTACCAGCGACATCGCCCGCGCCGACGTTCAGCAGGTCCGCCATTTTTCCGATGCGATTCTCACCGGCCTCGGCACCGTGCTCGAAGACGATTGCCTGCTGACCGATCGTTCAGGCCTCGAGCGCAGCCGCCCGCTGCTTCGGATCGTGCTCGATTCGCAGCTTCGCATTCCGCTTAAATCCAAAATAATTACCAGCGCCCGAGGCGATGTGCTGGTCGTGGGAACATCGGCTGCGTCGAATGAACGCAGAAAGGCGCTCGAGGCCGCAGGCATTCAGATCTTGATAGCGGACGGGCCGGGCGGGCGCGCCGATCCGCGAAAAGCGATCGAATACCTCGCGCGAGAACGGTATCTTTCGCTCATGGTGGAGGCCGGCAGCAAAGTGAATTGGAGCATGCTTGACGCGCGCATCGCGGATAAAGTGCTCTTCTACTACGCCCCGAAAATCCTTGGCGGCCTAAAAAGTCTACCTGTCGCGGGCGGCGCGGGCCGCATGCGCCGGGCGGATGCAATCCTGCTGGAACGGCTTTCGGTGCATCCCATCTCCACGAATGAATTCGCCGTCGAAGCCTACCTAGTCAAGGCATAGATGTTTACCGGAATAGTGGAAGAACTCGGCCTGGTAGTGGAATCGGGCGCGCGCCTGACCATCGAGTGCTCCGCGATCCTCGACGATGCAGCTCTAGGCGCAAGCATCGCCGTAAACGGAGCATGCGTCACCGCGGTTGAGCTGAGCCCGGACAGGTTTTCCGCCGACCTATCGCCCGAAACCCTGAAGCGCACGAACTTGGGAGACCTAAAACCCGGATCGCCGGTGAATCTCGAGCGCCCTCTCCGGGCGGCCAGCCGCCTGGAAGGCCACTTTGTCCTGGGCCACGTAGACGCGACAGCGGAGATAGTGTCGCTCCAGCCGCTCGGCGCAAACAACTGGTGGCTGCGGATTCGCGTGCCGAGTGAACTGGCGCGATACATCGTGAGCAAAGGCTCGCTCGCCGTTGACGGCATCAGTCTAACGGTTGCTGAAATCGATAAGGACATCGTGGGCTTCACCATCATTCCTCACACCTACGAGCACACCACGCTCCACGCTTACAGCGTCGGCTCAATAGTAAACATCGAAGTAGACATGCTGGCGAAGCACCTCGAAAAACTGCTGCCTTAAGATGAGCGGACGGTGCCCGTGCGCAACGGCGGAGTTTGCATATTGGAGCGCCTGCCAGGCGTTCTACAGTTAAGGCATGTACAACGCTAAGGCTTACTCTGCTACCAGCGCAACGTCGCCGCTTGCCTCGACTACGATCACCCGACGCGATCCAACGGAGCACGACGTACAGATCGAAATTCTCTTCTGCGGTATCTGCCACTCCGACCTTCATCAAGTCCGTAACGAGTGGAGCGGCGTTATGCCCACTGTTTACCCGTGCGTCCCCGGCCATGAGATCGTCGGCCGTGTTGCCAAGGTCGGCTCCGCAGTAAGCAAGTTCAAACCCGGCGACCTCGCTGCAGTCGGCTGCATGGTTGATTCCGATCGCAGCTGCCCCGAATGCCAGGCTGGCCTCGAACAGTTCTGCCCGAACCTGACGCTTACCTACAACTTCCCGGACAAGCACCTCGGAGGCGTCACTTATGGTGGCTATTCCGATGGCATAGTCGTCGACGAGAGCTTTGTCCTGCGAATTCCTTCCAACCTCGCCCTCGCGGGAGCCGGCCCTCTCCTGTGTGCGGGAATTACAACATACTCGCCGATGCGCCACTGGAGCGTCACCAAAGATAAGAAAGTGGGCGTGGTTGGACTCGGCGGACTGGGCCACATGGGCGTGAAGTTTGCTCACGCGCTTGGCGCTTACGTGGTTGTTTTCACGACCTCACCCAAAAAGAAGGAGGATGCGGTTCGCCTCGGCGCCGACGAAGTCGTCATATCTCGCAATGCCGATGAGATGCAGAAGCACGCCGGGAGTTTCGATTTCATTCTCGACGCCGTCTCTGCCGATCACGACATTAACGCCTACATCCAACTCCTCCGCCGCGACGGCAACATCACCCTCGTTGGTGCACCTGAGAAGCCTCTTTCCGTCGCTGCCTTCGGCCTTCTGTTCGGACGGCGCAGCCTCTCCGGCTCGCCCATCGGCGGTATAGCCGAGACCCAGGAGATGCTCGATTTTTGCGGCGCACATAACATCACTGCCGATGTGGAAGTCATCCCTATCCAGAAGGTCAATGAAGCCTACGAGAGACTGCTTAAGGCCGATGTGAAGTACCGGTTTTCTATCGATATGGCTTCTCTCAAATCTGAGTAAACCGATGGATAAGCGCCGAAAATCCGCTCGTTGAGGCTCTTAAGTTAACGCATATTGGACCTCGTCCCGCTCTCTCCGGCATCGCGTACAATCTAAGTAGCCTTCTACATAGCGGCAGCCCGATGTTGGAACTCCGCCACCTCACAAAACACTACTCAGGCATCCCCGCCGTCAACGACATAACCTTCACTGCTTTCGCCGGTGAGGTCACCGGCTATCTCGGCCCCAATGGTTCCGGCAAATCGACCACGCTCAAAATGATCGCGGGGCTAATCGAACCCACCGACGGCGAGATTCTCTTCCGAGGCGAACCCATTCAACGCGATCGAATCGCACATCGCCAACGCTTAGGATACGTACCCGAGGAGCCTCAACTGTATCCGCATCTCACCGGAGCCGAGTACCTGGAAATGGTAGGCCAGCTCCGCGGACTCCCGGACCGCCGCGTTTCTGAAAAAGCTGACGGCTTCCTGCAACTCTTGGGCTTATACGAGGACCGCTTCGTTCCCATGTCGTCCTATTCCAAAGGCATGCGGCAGAAGGTACTGCTGGCCGCCGCGCTTTTGCACAATCCGGAGATCCTGCTGCTCGATGAGCCCTTCTCAGGCCTGGATGTCAACTCGGCTCTCATGCTGCGCAGTCTGATTCGCGAGCTTGCTCTGCGCGGGAAGGTCGTCTTGTTCAGCTCGCACGAACTTGAGATCGTGGAGCGCGTTTCTTCACGCATCGTCATCTTGCACAAGGGCCGGGTTGTTGCCAATGACTCCATCGAGCAACTGCGCACGCTGATGTCTCTGCCCACGCTCGAAGAGATCTTTTCGCAGCTGGCGATCGAGCAGGATACGCAAGCGGTTACGCAAAGCATGATAGAGCTGATCGAGTTGTGAATCATGCCCGATGAGCGCCGACAGTTTAGGATCCTCTTTCGCGATTTCCTCTTCCGCATGGTCGACTTGGAGCTGATATCCGGTCGCGGTGAAATTCAAAATTTGTTGGCGCAGTTCGCGGCGCTGCTGGCCGCCTTCAGTTTTGTGCTTGCCTTGATGGTTGTACCCGCCTATGCGACTTCCGCGCTTCCAAAAGAGCAGCTCTTAGTGGCGGCCTGGGGACATGAGGAGTTTCTTATTGCCACCAGCATGGCGGTAGTCGGAATGTTCGCGGTGCTGGCCTGGAATTCCATTCTTCTTGATCGCAGGGATCGCCTGATACTCGGCGTACTGCCCGTGCGAAACGCGAACCATTTTCGCCGCAAAGATCGCCTCCATCGGCACCGGTCTTGCGGTCAGCGTAGTCATGGTAAACGTCTTCACCGGCCTCGGCTTTCCTTTTTTCGTGGCGCCGCTAAATGCGGGCGCGCTCGGCCCCCTCCGATCCTTTGCCGCGTACTGGATCACCATGCTCGCCGCCGGAATTTTTATCTTCTTCGGCTTGCTGGCTGTCCAAGGCATCGCCGCGCTGCTCTTCACATATCGCCTGTTCTTGCGCGTCTCCGGATTTATCCAACTTGCCGCGTTCTTCGTAATTCTGGCTCTCTACTTTCTCACCCCGGCGCTTGCCACGCGCCACAAATTGTCCGCGCCGGAAAATCAAACTCTGCTTGAGTGGCTCCCGTCTTTCTGGTTCTTAGGAATGTTTCAGGAACTCAACGGGGCCGCGAGCCCGGTATTTGGGCCGCTTGCCCTGCGCGCGCTCAGCAGATTAGCAATCGCCTTCCTCGTGGGGCTTCTCGCCTACCTGATCGCCTATTACCGGCACATGCGCCACGGAATTGAGCAGCCGGAGATTGCGCCAGGGGATAGATCGCGCGGCATGATTCGGATTGGAAGCTTCCTGGCGAGGAAATTCTTCCCACGCTCTTTGGATTGCGCTATCTTGTTGTTCACCGCGCGAACCATGGCGCGCAGCCGTCAGCACCGCCTGCTGCTCGCCATCTTCGGAGGCCTCGGCTTGGCAATCGCGCTTGCCTACGTGAAGAGTCTCCTCTCCGCGCATCCGGGACAAAACGACTACGGCGACGTAATCAGGAGCTGGACCGTACTGAACCGCCAGTTCCTCGCGGCAACCCTCACTTTGCTCTTTTTCTGCATTTGCGGTCTCCGAGCGGTTTTCGCTCTGCCCATTGATCTGCGGTCGAACTGGGTGTTCCGCATGACCATGGTTCACAGCCCAAAGTCATACTTCGGAGCCGTGCGAAAGTGTCTGCTGACCCTTGGCGCGCTGCCGGTTCTCGCTTGCTCGGCAATTTTTCTCTTAGCCGTCTGGCCGGGACGCCCGGCCATCGCGCACCTTGCGGCATGCACGTTGATCGCGCTTCTGCTGGTCGACATCTGTCTCTATAGGTTTCGAAAAATTCCGTTCACCTGTTCTTACCTTCCGGGGGGAGCCAACCTCAATGTCAAGCTCGGAATCTATGCCATCGCCTTCCTGTTCCTGACAGATCTCGGAAGCCACATAGAACTTTGGGCCATCCCCAGATTGGCGCGCTTCACGGTCCTTCTTGCGCTATTGCTGAGTGCCGTCGTTTGGATGTCTCGTCGGAGAGCCGAGTTCGCGACCTCGCCGTTCACCCCCGTTCAATTCGAACAACTGCCGCCATCCGAGATTTTCGCTCTCGATTTTCGCGCTGACAGTGAACTCACAGGTGGCGAGCAGTACATTGACGTCACGCCTGAGCGTACTTTTTGGGTGCGAGCTCGTCCGTTCGTTGCCGGATTCATCGCCCTCGCGCTGGCCGGCTTCGCTTATGAGCGATTTGGCGAGTGGCGCGACAGAGAGCGATTTCCGCGTATTGGCAATTTGGTGGATGTCGGCGGCAGGTCCCTGAATATATATTGCTCGGGCGAGGGAAGCCCAACCGTGATTCTCGAGAGCAACTGGGGCGAGCCCGGCTACCGATGGGTTGCAATTCAGCGTCACATCGCGAAGTTCACGCGCGCCTGCTGGTACGACCGTGCAGGTTACGGCTGGAGCGATCCTGGTCCTTTTCCCCATCACAGTGACTCTGCCGCGCGGGACCTGCATGCGCTCTTGACAGGCGCCGGAATTTCGCCTCCCTATGTGCTGGTGGGCAACGGGATGGGAGCTTTCCACGTACGCGTGTATCGAGGATTTTACCCGAGCGAAGTGGCTGGCATGGTTTTGGTCGATCCCATGTGCGAAGACATGACTATACACATCCACAATCACATCGAAGCCTTCCGGCCAGCGGTCTTGCTTATTTATAAGATTCAAGGCTGGCTTGGTGTTACGCGGCTCATGACGCCTGATCCCGGGCCGCCTCCGCCCGGGTTGACGCAACAAGAATGGGCCACCCTCGTAGCCTTGAACTGGCAAGCGTGGTCCATCCCATCACAGACCAAGGAGCCGCCTTTGTGGGTCAACGGCGAAATGGCCCGGGCCAGCGGCGGCTTCGGCAACATGCCGCTAATCGTGCTGTCAGCGGCATTGCCCGGCGGCGAAGAAGACCCGAAGCTCGAGGACGTCGACTGGAAACTGAGGCTCCACGCACAACTGGCGCGCATGTCCACGCAAGGCCGCCGGATCGTCATCGCCAATAGCGATCACATGATGCTCGATCGCGAACCTGAGGCAATTGTCGACGCCACGCGAAACGTAGTCGAGGATGTTCGGCGGTAGCTACCGTCGCCCGTCGCAATGCAGCCATTCCGGCACCTGAGTCGACGCTCGGGGTCGCATCCATGCGTTGCGCTAAAGGCTGAACATCTCAGCTAGCTAGGCGTGCATTTTTGGGGATGCGCGCAACGCCGCCGGCAACGGGAACTGCTGATGCTCCTTACGTAGCGTGCGGTGTTCGAGCTCGATGGGCATGCGCGCGCGCAACCAATCGACGGTACCCCATACGAGTGCTTCGGGAACACTCGCTCCTGAGGTTAGAGCGGCGGTTTCCACGCCTTCAAACCATGCCGGGGCTATCTCTTCAGGGCCTTCAATGCGCTTCGCGAGCGTTCCGTACGCAAGCACGAGCTCGACCAGCCGCTGCGTGTTCGAGCTGTTCGCGCTGCCGATAACCAACACCAGTTGCGCGTCGGGCAGCAATGCGCTAAGGGCTTCCTGCCGGTTCTGCGTGGCATAGCAGATGTCTTCCGTCGGCGGACCTTGTATGTCTGGGTATTGCTTGCGCAGGATCTGGACCAGGCTGCGGGTGTCATCTACTGAAAGTGTTGTTTGAGACAGATAGGCGAATCGGTTGGACTGGGCAGCCTTCAGCTTGTTAAGATCGCGTTCGGATTCAATCACAATGATGTTGTCCGGAGCTACTCCCACGACGCCGACTACCTCATCATGGCCCTCGTGACCAACCAGGGCGATTACATAACCTTGATCGGCAAAGCGGCGTGCTTCGCGGTGGACTTTAGCCACTAGAGGGCAGGTTGCATCGATCACGCGAAGGCCACGAGCGGACGCCGCCTGCTCAATCTGCGGTGACACGCCATGCGCGCTGAAAACCACGGTCGAGCCGGGCGGCACCGCATCCATGGTATCGACGAACACCACCCCGCGCGCGGAGAACTGCTCCACAATCGAGCGATTATGGACAATCTCGTGGAATACGAAAATCGGCGGCGGGAAGAGTTGCAGGGCTTTCTCCAGACACTCCACCGCCATTGCTACACCGGCGCAGAAGCCGCGGGGACTGGCTAATAGCAATTTCAAAAAAGCCCCACCTCCAAACCCGAATTAGAGAGGCAAGATCGCTGAAAAAGTATTGTACTCCTAAAACAGAGATGTCAATATAGAAAAGCGAGGTCATTTATTATGTCGCATGTGTCCGATGCTGTGCCCATATTGCAAGATGGATTGGATAGCGTAGTCAGCTCTCTCGGCTCGCTGGTTCAGACCTCATTCCGCCTTGCGGAAACAACCGCTGGTGTCATGGAACGTGAGCTGGCGCTGGCGATCCAACTATCCCAGCGCGTTCGCGATCAGGTGGTCTCCGCCGAGACGCTGGCGAGCGCCCGCAAACGGCAGCTTCCGGCTCGTTTCCGCGAAGATGCTCATGCTGTTGTAGATCTGGTAGCGGACGCAGGCGCGGTTCTATTCCATTCGGCCGTCATTTTCGTCGATGGCCTGGTTGGACGTACGCAGACTCACCACTCAATTCTGGTTCCGCCGACGGTGTAAATCAGACCTTAGTTGAGGGCACAACTTCGAAGCGGAGCATAGATTCGAATCCACCCCCGGACAAGGCAATCTTTGCCAGGTAAATTCCCGTTGCAGTTGCTTCCGTAGTAGTAATAAAGACCGTCAGCTTCTCGAAATCGTGCGGGGCAATGCTGAGAGTCGCAGGCTGCAACAATAATGCCTCCGCCGTAAGAGGCAACTTACTATCGTCACCCTGATAAGTCAGGCTCTCGCAACGAAACGCCATTTGCAGCATCTCGGCATCCGAGGGATTTTCAATGGACAGCGGGATCCTTAGGGTGGAACCGGCATGTACCGTCGGATGCGCTAGCGCAGAAGCGGCTCCGGAAGCTGCCGAGGTCGACCGGACCGTAGAGGGGATGCCGCGAATCACCAGGCGCGCAACATTCGACGCCGTTTCCACGCCGTAGTGAATCATATCCGCAAACGGGCCTTCGCCTGCTGCGCCTGGCGGAACAGGCTTGCCGAGCGCGGTTGCTTCGGCGAGGGTGCGGAAGACCGCGGCTCCAACTCCAAACGCGGCGTTCACGACCTCTGAGATGCCGGAGGCGATCGCTTCGACGTTTGCCGCCTGTGGATTAGCGTCTTTGTCGTTCTGCATGACGAACTAAGGATGTTTACTCTGCGTCGATGCCGGCGGACAGGGCTTCTCGCCGGGGCACGGTTGGGGCGTACACACCGTCGCGCCCGTCAGTGTGATCGACAGGATCTGGGTCCGGCCCATTTTGAAATCAAAGACGTAATTCGAGGTTATGTGCCACGGGTTGCAGAACCGCAGCTCGAGGGGCGTGCGTATCTGTAAAGCGTGATGAATGGGCTCAGAGAGCTTAGTGGCGACCTTGAGCTGATGATCCAACGGCTCTACCTTCAGGTGCTGGTAATGCGTGTTGGCGAAGTGGTGCGACATTCTCACTTGCACCGGATGTTCCTCGCTGCCGGTCAACTCCACTTTGCCGGAGACTTCGACCTTGCAGGGCCTCGATTCGTCCCAGCAGACCATGTGTACCAGCGGCGAATGAGCACCGGTAGCATGCACATGCTTGAGCGATGGTTTGTGAACGTCGCCGTATAGCGCCAGCCCACCGTCTTTGGAAGCTACGACTACCGTTTTATCGTCGGGCATGAGTCTTCAAGTCTCCTGAACCTTATCGTATTCGATAGACGTCAATCTGGAAATCCTTGTCGCAGGTCCAGTCTTCCAGCTCTACGACCACCTCGCAATCGCCCTGAACGCACGCGTATCCGAAGCTGGTGGCCTTATCGTCCGATTCGTAAATGCAGCGCTTTTCGCAACACACCTTCAGTGTGATGCCGGACGGCTGGTTGAACTGGAACCGGTACACGCCATGGTTGAAGCAACCGAGGCCTTTCCAAACCGCCTTGTAAGGAATGTGCAGGTCGCGCAGTGTTTTCACGCTGAGATCGCTGCTCGGCACACCGTCGACGCAGCCGCATCCCTCGGGACCGCAATCGAGCGAGTCCCGTGAAATCGTGATCCACACCGGGCGGCTCGCGGAGGCAAGCGGCGCCAGCAGGTCGACTGCGAGCGCGACTTGCACCGGGTTTCTTGGATTAGATCCAGTGTTGTTCACCGCTCCAGTCGCTGAAGTTTTAGGAGCGGCGGCGCCGGGCGGGTTTGTGGACTGTGAGCCTGCGCCTGAGGAATTGTTTTGGTCCCCGCCGACTTGGGGCGAGGCGTAGCGCACGCGCATACGCACGTTATCGCGAAGTCCGGCTTCGAACAAATCGTAAGCCGGCGAAGCTTTATGGACCAGAAAACAGAGCAGCTGGGGAGTGAAAGCAGTTGCGGCGATCGTGTTGCCCGGTCCGGTAAACTCGGGCGCTGTCGTGAAGGTAACAGTAGCGAAATCGGCGCTTGCTCCACTTCCTGAAGCGCCGCCAATCAAGCCCAGCGTCTCAACAAAACCGCTGACGATGGTTGTGTTCTCGCCAGAAAAAGCCGCATCCGAGCCTCCAACGGCGACCGACCTGATGGTGTTGTCACTCGTCTGCGCCATCAACTGCACAGTGTCGCCGCTGGCCTGAGCGTTTAGAAGTATGTCGAGCTGGGCTTTCGCAACCAGTCGCTCGGGACTCTGCAGGTTCAGCGTGTAGGTCTGGGTCGAGAACGTGGGAGTCAGCAGCGTGACTGTCGCCGTGTCAGGACTATCCAGTCCGGCTGCGATCAGCGTCTGGGCGTTCACCTGAACCGCGAGCACGATCCCCTCAACTTGCGTGAGCGCCGATGTCAAGCTTATGTCGTCGCGCGTGATGCGCACGATGCGCTCAATCTCTTCCGAGTTGTTGACGGTATCATGCTCAATCTCCACCGGCTCGGCACGATTCATGGCATCGCGCAACAGCCCGAGCTTCGACAAGCGCTCGTTAAAGCGCTCGGGATCTGCGTCGAGATCCTGAATGGTGTAGACGGCAGTCGTGCCGTCGGTCAGGATGAGAGTGGCGCTGACTTGCCCTCCCCGGTTAACTTCGATCTTCTGAACGAAACCTTGATTTACAGCCATTTTCGGGCCTCCTTATGGGCTACTGCGGATGTTGTAAACGTCGAGCGGACGCGGTAGAAGTCGGGCGGCTTGGAGCTCCTGGAAGCTCGTGGTGAGCCGCACAATGCCAATGGTGCCGGGAAAAACGAATCCGGCTGAAAAAATGTTTAGGCTGGTGAGACAGGCTGACACCTGCGCAATTCCGGTCACGACCGGAGGAATGGGATGAATGATGCTAGTCTGCCCCTGGGCAATCTGCGACGCCAGGCTCCCTCCCACCGACGAGATCATGTTCTGGGTGACGGCCAGCATAATCCAACCGACAATCGGGACGATTAGATCTTCGAATACCGTGCAGCAGTTTTGGCCGATGTTGAAATGCCCGGCGCGCGCCTGGAACTTCAGCGTGCACTGGTTATTGCTTTGATCCAGCGTGGTGTCGATAAAAATCGGACCGGAGAAGTTGACGTGCGAATCAAACCAGCACGGAATGTGAACGGTAGCCGAACCGGTCGTCCAGAGGTGACCTGGAGTGGCGCCGTTGTCACCTGAATCTTCGGGAACCACGCTCAGGCTTGTGAGCGTGCCATGCCCTTGGGGAGTGCTTAGGGGCGCTCCGCCGCTCGACAGCCCAGGGAACTGCGTGTTCACCGCACTGTCTATCAGCTCCTGAACTTTGGCCTGGCCAACGGCCATGGCGAGTTGTCCTCCGGCGAGAAAATCGTCCGGGGCAAAATCGGGAACGGAAGAGTCGCGGCGATTCATCAAAATCGCAAGCACGCCATCGGCGACCAGAAGGAAACCCACCGGCGTTGTCAATTGAATCTGATTCTGGCCGGACATCGGTGTGTAGATGCCGAACTTGCGCTGGCTGATATAGGCCGCCGCTTGCTGCTGTATTGCGCTCACCGCCTCGGCTTGATTAGGAATGGGCTGAGGCGGCAGCGGGCCAAAGCTGGATATTGCGTTGACGGCCAGCGGTTGCAGCATGCTCTCCGCGATGCCTTGCACCGGCCCTCCATTATCGAGCACGACAACTGTTTGATACGGCGCCGCAGGCTCCATAGAGAAATCGATAGTGATGGAAGTTGCGGTCTGAACGAGTGTCCGATAAAAGGTGATGTGCCCGGGTGAAGTGTAGAAACCCTCGGGTATGTTCACCCAAATGGGCAGAACGACTTTCAGGTATTGAGTGGAGCCCGCGCTGACGAGCGTCCCCTGAATCTCGCTAGGCGCGCCGGTATATGGATTCGGCGGGGTTAACGACGGATCGCTCGTGTCGTCATACAAATTCAGCGTGTTTCCGGCGTCGTTGTACACGTGCGTTATGGACATGTACTTGGTGTGAATGGCCGCGACGATGTTATTGATGTTTACTGTCGGCAGTCCCGTGAGTGTCGGCACTTGAATATCGGCTGCGGTCACGCCGGTAAAATCGATGCCTAGAAC
>JBAUUG010000525.1:0-3150 GCA_049582585.1 Bryobacteraceae bacterium
CAATATAGGACTGTTTAAGTCCGATTTAAGCGTCAGAGCTCTCAATGGCGCCCAGAATCGTCTGAATTGCTAGATATTGTTGTTCAGTGGAGCTTCAGTAGAAGCAGTCTGCTTGTCATCTGCAAGAGTGCAATGTCCGGATTGGCTGGAGTTGACGAAAGGAGAGCGTCTCTATGTCGCAAAAAAGGATTTCCAGCGGCGTGGTACATGAAATGCCCACAGATTTAAGAAAAGCACTTACATCCGACCCGCAAGCGTTAACAGCATGGGAGGATATTACACCGCTCGCACGCAACGAGTGGATATGTTGGATTGAATCAGCTAAGAAAGCGGAAACTAGAAGCCGCCGGATCGAGTGGGGCTGTTCAAGCCTTAAAGATGGAAAACGACGCCCCTGTTGTTGGCCCGGATGCGCCCACCGAAAACTATGAGAGGGAAATAAACCCGGTTATTTCTCTTGAAGCATGCGTTCAGCCAGCTTCCTCGCGGCTTCGGGCGCAGCGGCGGCGTTGACGTTCACATCGGGGGCAGACGACGTAGCCTACCTCGGGGCAGACCTGCAGATCGCCATTCATACCCGGTGAGCCGCCTCCATGTCCGAAACATCGAACACCATTCGCGATGTGGTCTCCGAATCCATAGGCGTAGCGTCCCCCGTCCGGAGTATCTACTTTGCCCGTCGTCAGCAACTGCGTATGGTGCGCGTCCAGCAACTTGTTCTCCTGGAGTGCGTCAGCAAAGCGCAGCAGGTCTCCAACCGTTGTATAGCCACCCCCCGCGGACATGCCTCGGTACGGCAGAAAGCTTGTGTTCGGATGCCATGCGGTTCCTCCCTCTTTCGTATAGCCAATACTGCGGTCCGCCACGGGTTGGTCTTCGGGCTCTGAGCCAGTCGAACTCATCCCAGCCGGAGTGTAGACGTGATCGCGCACGTAGTCGAAGTAGTTTTGGCCGCTCACCTGTCAATGACCGCGCCGAGGATCAGGAAGCCATAATTGCTGTATTCCCAGCGGCTACCCGGCTCAAACCGGACGGGGCGACTGCCGAACAGTTTCACGTAGTCTTCATGCGTGTGCAACTCCAGGCGATGAGTTTCAAACTCCGGGCCGAAGAAGTCTCCGGTTCCGCCCGTGTGGCTGAGCAATTGCCGAATGGTCACTTTCGACGCTAGTTCCTTGTTTGGGTAGCCAGTCAGGTATTTGCCCAGCGGATCATCGAGCTTAAGCTTTCCCAGCTTTGCCAGTTGGAGCGTCGCGACCGCCGTGGACATCTTATTCATCGAGCCGATGCGGAATCGGGTCTGGAGCGTATTGGGAATATGATGCGCGCGATCGGCGAGACCGTAGGCTTGAGCGAAGATCGGATGGCCATTCTTCGCGACCAGTACGGCGCCCGCAAATTTGTCCGCGGATACCGCGCTCTGGATTCGGTCCCGTAGGCGGGCGATCAGCTCCCTCTCCGCGAGATGAGGGATAGCCATGTCCGGTGGCCGCGCGATCAGCTCGGTCTGCAGGGTGCGAATGCGGTGTGGTTCTGCCGGCTCGACCTCCACGACAATTCGTGCCAACAGATCACTGTCCCGCTCCTGGATTAAAGCGGTCACTTCCAGGGGAGTCTCTGCTTCGAGCTTCTTGAAATCGAAGCCGCCTGTTTGCTCGCGAAACTGGAGGCTTTGAAACATTGGGTCGGGTTGCGCAGCAAAGTTCTTTTGCACGAAGGCTAGATAGGCATTCCAGTCAGCGCCGTCGAAGGCCGCGAGCCAGCTCGTCAGTTGCCGAGCGGCCGGGTTGGCTGCGGTGGGCGCTTGGGCCAAAGAGAGAAGACCAAAACTAAGCGGCCAACATAATGCCGAGATTAGAAGCCGGCTGTTCTTCATAGATACTCCGCGATTTCCGTAAACGTCTTTAGAGGCTCCGGGTACAGCGAGGGAAACTGCCAATATAACCTGCGGGAAATCCATGCCGGCATTCCACGCTCCTGTCCCGGAGATCCCCGCGGCCAACATCGACATAGCCGCAGCCCACTATGTCAATACGCTGGGCTTCGCGTTCGATTAGGGGAACGACCAAGGCGGCAAATCTCAGATGGCTTTTTCGCCGTTAATCGCAGGTTTCCCGATCCGGTCTCCGCAACATAGAATCTAGTCTCCGCAAACTGGGAAAGGATTCAGTTGCACTTACACTGGATTTGGGATGAAGCGGGTTTTCGTTCAGAGTTTCGGCTGCCGGGCTTCGCAAGCCGATGGCGCGGCCATTGAAGCGTCCATCTTAGATCGCGGCTTTATTGCGGCGAGCAAGCCTTCATCGGCAGATCTGATTGTGGTGAATACTTGCACGGTGACGCAAGGGGCGGATGTGGATGCGCGGCGCGCGATTCGAGGGCTGCACCGCGACCATCCCGGCGCGGAAATTCTGGTTACGGGGTGCTATGCGCAACGTGCTCCGGACGAACTGGCGAGCCTCGAGGGTGTGCGCTGGGTGGTTGGGAACTCGCATAAGACGGAGATCGCGGCGATCGTCGCGCGAAACGGGGAGGAGTATCACGGACAAGTGCTGGTCAGCGATATCGCCGCGCAAACCGGATTTTCGGCCACACCTGTCCGAGATGTACGGGAAGACCGCACGCGGCCGAATTTGAAAGTGCAGGACGGCTGCAGCAATCGATGCTCTTATTGCATCATTCCGAGCGTGCGCGGCCGAAGCCGCAGCGCCCCTCTCGAGAGCGTGATTGAGCAAGTACGCGATCTAGCGACACGTTATTGCGAAATTGTTTTGACGGGCATCAATCTGGGGCGATGGGGGAGAGAACTTCCGGGGCGCTGGCGGTTCGTGGACCTGCTGAAGACACTGCTTCGCGAGACGGATGTGCGCCGCATCCGGATCAGCTCGATCGAGCCGATGGATTGGACAGAAGAGCTGCTCGAATTCATGGCGAGCGAGCCTCGGATCGCGAAGCACGTGCATCTGCCGCTGCAATCGGGGTGCGATGCCGTATTGAAGCGCATGTTTCGCAAATATCGAACCAGGCACTATGCGAGCCGCTTGGAGATTGCGCAACGCTTGATGCCGGATGCGGCCATTGGAGCCGATGTCATGACCGGCTTTCCCGGCGAGACTGAGAGTGAATTTGAGGAGACGACGCGCTTTATCG
>JBAUUG010000526.1:0-6833 GCA_049582585.1 Bryobacteraceae bacterium
CGCCAAAACCGTGGATGCGAGCGAATTGAATGAAAGCGCGGGTCAGCGTCCAAGCACGTTAGCCACACATCGCGCTGTTCACAGGCATTCTCAATTTGATCCAGCGCGAGATCGTGCGCGCCCAGTCCGGTCCACACTATGCCGGTCCAATAAGCTGAGACGTAGCGCGTTTCGGCCATCTCTTCCAATTCGCGCAGGATTGCCACCGCCTCATCCGGCTTTCCTCCGACCGCGTACGCGTGGCCAAGCCCGGCTGCCATTGCGGGGTTGTTTCCGGAGCAGGTTCGTGCATTCTCGAACTCGACGAACGCTTCATCCATCATTCCCAGCCGCTCGTAGGCAAGCCCCAACGCGTATTGCGCCAGCGCGAATCGCGGCTCCATTCCAAGCACTTTCCAGCATTGCTCGATGGCGGCTTCGCAATCTCGAGCTATACACAAAATCCAGCCCGCTTCGACGCAGATTGCGAGCGAAAGCGGATTCAATTCTTCCGCGTAGCGTATTTGTGTTAGGGCGTCTGACGTCCTGCCTATCGACGAAAGAAGCGCGGCGTATCGACGATGGCCCTCAGCGTAATTCGGGTTCAATTCCAGCGCGCGCAGATATTGCGTTTCGGCAGCGGCCCAGTCCCATTCGAAAGAAGCATGGACACTGCCAACGGCCGCATGCGCTTCAGGAAGTGCGCCGTCTAATCGCAGGGCATTCTCCGCAAGATCTTTCGCCCTAAGCCCGGCGTCAGCGGGAGGAAGCATTCCGAAAAACGCAAATAGCGTATAGACATCAGCCAAGCCGGCGTATGCGGGCGCGCAGGTTGAATCCTCGGCGATGGCCGACTTGAAATGCGCCACGCTTTTGCGCAGATCGTCTTCGGTCATCTTTTCATAAAAGTGCCTGCCTTTCACATAATCCTCATAGGCTCTCAACTTCGCTGAAGCGACGCCGTGTGAGGCCGCATGCAAGTTGGAAGCTGGTCCGGAAATCTCTTCCACGCGCGCGACAAAGCGATATCCCAGTCCTGATCGCGTTTCTATAAAACGGCAGCTCCGCGATGAATCCCCGAGCGCTGTGCGGAGAATGCTGACAGCGGTGTTCAGGCTTCGCGCGAAATTGACGTTGAGGCCGGGCCACAAGCGCTTAAACAACTCTTCTCGCGTCACGAGCTCGCCTGGTTTTTCAAGCAGCACCTCGAGTATTCGGAACGGTTTCTCCTGGAGCCTTATTGAAACCCCACCATTCCGCAGTTCCCGGTTCCGCAGATCCACTTCAAAGGTTCCGAATCGCAGCTTCCGTGCGCTGGACGCCGCCCGACCCGTCGAGTTATTCTCCGGCGCAGTCATGAGAGGCCGCTTGCCGACGCGCGCGGTTCTGCATCAATTTGACGCCTGACAATTTCTTTATCTCCTCTTGACGCTCTTGCGCCGTATCTCTTCCGTCTGAACTGGTGTACGAATTCCGAACCATAACTGGTTTCTGTAACTACAAAGGAGAAACATCATGAACTTGACTGTCACCCGCTTAATTACCGCTTCCGCATTCGTTGTAGCGCTCAGTCTCGGCGCTTCTCAGGCCGGTGCGCAGAACGCAAAATTCAAACTTCCCGTCGAGGCTCGTTGGGGAAGCATTGTTCTGCCCCCGGGCGATTACACTCTTCGTGCTCCGGATTCGACGTACGGCGCCCACATCTTCTACTTGCAGAGCAATGAGGGTACCAAAATGACGCTTCCCGCAATTGTGAATACGGAAGCAGCCTCGGGGCCCAGCCGCCTGAACCTAGTGAATGTCGACGGAACATACTACGTGCAGGAATATGTTTCGGAGACAAAGGGCACGGCGATCGAATTCGGTATCCCGAAGTCGAACCAGCGTGAGCTGACTGCCCAAAACCGTGTAGTAACTGTTTCAGGCCTTTAGGTACGTTTCACTCGCCTTGGCCGCCGCTCTCTAATGATCGCGGTTCTGAAGGCTGTGCATCGAGGATGGGGCGGCGGGAGAAGTTTGTCATCGCCGTCCCTGCCCTTTTCGTTAGGTGTGAGTCAAGGGCACGAATGCTTAGGCTTCAGCATTTGCGCGGCCAGTTCCCAAGCGACGGAGTTCCTATCGCCTTCAGCGCTGGTGTGGATGATTATGGGCGCTTGGTAATGTGCGGAATCGAAATGTGCTGTGCGAAATTGAATCATTTCGCTTATTCGCTTCGAAGAGCGAAGATCGGATCTATCTTGGTTGCCCGCCGCGCCGGGATGTAGATGGCCAGCACTGCGGCGGCAGCCAAAGCCATGGGGATCCCGACGAAAGTTGCCAAATCGTTAGCCGCAACCCCATAAATCAGCGACGCCATCAATCGCGCGAGCAGATACGCTAAAGGCAGACCGGTCGCCAACCCGATTCCGACCGTCAGAAGGCCACGGCGAAAGATGGCCTGCAGCAGGTTGCCGGGCATTGCGCCAAGCGCCATTCTAATTCCGATTTCCTGCGTCTGCTCCGAAACCAGGTAGGCCATGACGCCATACACGCCGATAGCCGAGAGCAGCAGCGCGATGCCGCCAAACACGCCCATCAGCGCGGCCATATAATTCAGGCCGATGGCACTGTTGTGGATCGCTTTCTCCATGGTGCGCATGTCGGTAATCGGCTGCTCCGGGTCCACCGAGTGAATCGCGGCCGTAACTGCAGACGCCAGCTTCAAAGGATCTCCGATGGTGCGGACTCCGACGTCCATCCACAGTGCGGGCGCCTGCCGGTAGGGGACGTAAATAGTTGCCCGCGGTTCCCGGTCGTAGGCATTATGCGTCACATCGCCGACGACACCAACGATGGTAGTCCATGGATTCTTCGAATCCACCTCGCCAATCTTGATGCGTCTGCCGATAGGCGATTCATTCGGCCACCACCGTTTCGCCATGCGCTCGCTGATCAGCGCGACTCTCAGGGCTTGCTCCCGATCGCTTTCACTCAACACACGGCCTTGACGCAAAGGAACGTGCAGGGTGCTGAAATACTCCGGACTAGCCACTTGGTACATGCCACTTGGCTGTTTGCCGGGTTCAACTTGTCTTCCTTCTATAACGAACAGTCGGCGACTCGAATGATCACTGTAGGGTAGAGCGCTGACCGCGGCGACGTTGCGCACGCCCGGCAGCGCCTTGATTCGCTCGATCACCTCGCGATAGAAGCTCGCCTCCTGGTAAGGTTCGCGATACTTCTGATCTGTAATCGCCAGCCGCAACGTCAGCAACGTTGACGGCTCCAATGCGGCGCCATTCTTCAGCAAGGTTTGGAACCCGCGAACCATCAAGCTGGCTCCTACCAGCAACACCGCCGACAACGCGATTTCCGCGGCTACCAGACCGTGACGCAGGCGCTGCCGCCCTTTCCCAGTTGACGAGCTTCGGCCGCCTTCTTTTAGAGCGTCGGTAAGATTCGGCTGTGAACACTGCCAGGCGGGGGCAAGACCCGCGATGACGCCGCTCACCAGCGCGGCCGCCATCGTAAAGAAAAGTGCCCGGCCCTCGAGGTGGATATCACTCCATCCCAAGATGTAACGTTGTATCTCCGGAGGCATAGCGCCGCGGATGCTGCCCATTCCCCACTTCGCCACCAGGAGGCCGAACCCTGCACCCACCAAGGCGAGGAGAACGCTTTCCATCACAAGCTGTACGATTATTCTGGAGCGGCCGGCGCCTAGCGCCCTGCGTACAGCTACTTCGCGCGAGCGTCCCGTGGCGCGCGCGAATTGCAGGTTGGCAACATTTACGCAAGCGATCAGCAGCACGAAGAGCACCGACCCCAGGAGCATCACGAGATACTGCTGCGTTTCACGGTCCACCAGGAACTTGAGCGACGGCCAAACCAAGAAGCGGCGGCCCTTATTCGTTTCCGGGTATGCTTTTTCCAGGCGCGCTGCAATTCCGTTGATCTCGGCCGCGGCTTCTTGCATGGTCTTCCCGGGTTTCAAGCGGCCCATGGATTCGAGCACCTGCGTACTGCGCGAACTACGCTGCGCCGCCGTAAGCGCCAGAGGAGTCCATATTTCAGTAGCGAGCGGAAAAGCGAAGCCTGGCGGCATCACTCCGATTACCGTATAGGCCTGGTCATCGACGCGTACCGGCTTGCCTATGATCTGCGGGTCCGCTCCAAAACGGCGGCGCCAGAACCCGTCACTGAGAATGACTTCGCGCTCTCGCCCGGGTTGATCTTCACCGGCCTGGAACGCGCGTCCGCGCACTGGCTGGATGTCTGCAACGTCGAAGAAATTCGCAGTCACCATGGCCTGAACTACGCGGTCCGGCTCGCCGCTGCCGGACAGATTTGCAAGACCCTCTTGCCAGCTCGCGAGATTCTCCAACGTGCGATTTTCATCTCGGAGAGCGTCTACGTCGGCCGGCGAGGCTGGGTTCCAATCGTTCAACTCACCCGGAATTTCCTGCATCACCATCACCAGCCGCTCGAGATGGGGCAGCGGCGCAGGTCTCCAAAGCAGCGCATCGCAGACGCTGAAGATAGCGGTCGTGACGCCGATCCCGAGCGCCATGGTTATGATGGCAGTTATCGCGAACGCCGGCGCTTTAAGCAGCTTTCGCCCAGCGTAACGTCCGTCTTGCCATAAGTTCATAAGATGGATTCTCGCTAGGGTATACGCAGGATAGAGGCTTCGAGTTCGCATTTAAGCGCGTAGCGGGGCGACCGTGTGCACCAGCGGCAGTTAGCTCGTCAATTGCGAAACATTACCGGGGTACGGGTGTCTTTTCAATGAGCGCCCTGCGGAAAAGCGTGGCCTCAGGAGGAAAGTAATGTTACGTTATGTTGGAGCATTTGTACTAGGTGTGTGCCTGCTGACACCCGCAACCCTCAACGCCCGATATCAGGATCATGACCGGACCGCGCAAACGAAACACGAGTGGAACGACCATGAAGATCAGAATTGGCACCAGTATCTGAAAGAGCGTCACAAGAAAGATCACGATTGGGCCAAGGCAAGTAAGAAGGAACAAAACGACTACTGGAAGTGGAGGGACGCGCATCCCGACGCGCATTAACGAATCGGGAAAGCGATAATTAAAAAGAAATCGGCAGCCTCGAGAGCAAGGCTGCCGATTTGTGGAGCATCACCGGGCTATGCCGGACGCCCTTTCCTCCGAGCCGAAACTGATCTGGCGTGCTGAATCCAGCACAGGCGGCGATAAAACTCACCGGCAGCTGCTCTCCCAGTCTTCGGCATGATCGTCTCTAGATAACCGCCTCTACTGAATAACGCACAGACGGCGGGGAATTCGGGTCACGAAAAAGTACGGGGAGTACGCGGAGGCTCTCTTTCAGTGCTGAGAATCGCCAGACGTGGATCTAACTTATGGAATTCGTTAAACTTTGAGCGTAACCGATGTCCGAGCCGCATGAGCCAAGGCAGGAAACCGACGGGTCAAAGAGCCGTCGGCCAGCGGTGGATTCGGCCGTTCCCGCCATGTACCAGGAGCTTCGGCGCATCGCGAAACAGTATCTGCGCGGCGAGCGGCCCGATCATACGCTCCAGCCGACCGCGCTGGTGCATGAAGCGTATTTAAGGTTAGTTCAGCAGCATAAGATCGATTGGACGTGCCGGGCGCAAGTGCTGGGGGTGGCGGCGCGCATGATGCGACGGATCCTGGTGAATTACGCCGTCGCGCACAACGCACAGAAACGCGGAGCGGCACTGTGCGTCACGTCTTCGCAACCGGATATTGCGGACATGCGGCCTCTCGAGATAGAGGAATTGGATTCGGCGTTGAATCGTCTGGAAGAAATCGATCCGCGGCAGGCTCACATAGTCGAGTTGCGGTTTTTCAGCGGCTTGACCATTGAAGAGACGGCGTCGGTGGTGGAAGTCTCTCCGGAAACGGTGAAGCGGGAGTGGAGAACCGCGCGCTTGTGGCTGGCGCGGGAGTTGGACGGGCGAAAGGGCGGAACGCCGCGCCGCGCGTAATTTTGAATAACGAAGCAGGTATGGACGCCGCACGGTGGCGACAGGTCAAGTCGGTTCTGGAGGAGGCTTTGGAGGCTCCGCCGGATAAGCGCGAGGGATTCGTAACGGAGACTTGCGCCGGGGATTCCGCGCTCTGCCATGAGGTGAAAGAGCTGCTGGCATTCACGCAACGCGCTGACGATCTGCTCCCGGATGACGGTCTCGATCTCGCGTCATTGGAGGCTGAGCCGGCCTTTGACGTCCCCGCGCGTGCGGGCCCCTACCGCATCATTCGCGAAATCGGGCGCGGCGGAATGGGCGTGGTTTGCCTGGCGCAACGCGATGACGGCGAATATGAGCGGCTGGTGGCGCTTAAGCTGATCGGGACGGGAACTCACGCAACGAAATTCGCGAAGCTCTTCTGGCGCGAGCGGCAGATTCTGGCCAAACTCGATCATCCGAATATCGCCCGGCTGCTGGATGGCGGAACTACTGAAGCCGGCCAGCCCTATTATGCAATGGAGTTCGTCGATGGAGAGCCGCTCGATCAATACTCGAAACGGCGCTCGCTGAGCTTACGCGAAAAGCTGGAGCTGTTTCTCGCCATCTGTTCCGCTGTAAGCTACGCACACCGTAATCTGATTATTCACCGAGATCTAAAGCCGAGAAACGTGCTGGTCTCCGAAGACGGCGTTCCCAAGCTGCTGGATTTCGGCGTGGCGAGATTTCTGGCCGATGAAGCACATCCGGAGAAGACGACCGGGATGCCGCTGACGCCGTTGTATGCGAGTCCGGAACAGATCAGAGGCGAGCCTCTCACGGTGGCGGCGGATATCTATTCTCTGGGCGTTTTGCTTTATGAACTGCTGAGTGGCCGGCATCCCTACGGGGAGCAGGAAGG
>JBAUUG010000527.1:0-4485 GCA_049582585.1 Bryobacteraceae bacterium
GCGAACGCATTAATGAGAAGAGGCGTTTTCGACTCCCTCGGCTTTTCAAACAGCAGCGCTGGGCCGCCGGTCTTCACTGCCCGATCGGCGAATTCGGTAACTTCCAAAACCGGATCGACCTCGAACGCGATCCTTTTCAGCTCGCCTTGCTTCTCTAAGGCGCGTATGAAATCGCGCAAATCGTCATAAGCCATTGAATACCGTACACCCATTATCATGAGAGTGACTTTATGAGCAAACGAACCGCCCTGGTGACAGGGGCAAGCCGCGGTATCGGCAAGGCATGCGCGCAAGCGTTGGCCTCAGCCGGACACCGCGTGATCCTGGCGGCGCGTTCGGTTCACAACCTCCAAGAAATAGGCGGCGCCCTTCAGGGCAGCGGCGCTGAAGCGTTCGTGATCGAGATCGATCTCGCCAACCCTCAATCGATTTCGAACGGAATCTCCAAAGCGGCTAAAGAATTCGGCCGCATCGACATTTTGATAAACAACGCCGGCATAGCGAAGGACGGATTGGCCGTCCGCATGAAGCAGGCGGATTGGGAAATTGTGTTGCAGACTAACTTGAGCGGTGCGTTCTACGCCATTCAGCAAGTCCTGCCCGGCATGATGCGCGAGCGCTGGGGCAGAATCGTGAACATCTCTTCGGTGGTTGGCGAGATGGGGAACCCGGGGCAGGCCAACTACGTAGCCTCAAAGGCCGGCC
Organism: Bryobacteraceae bacterium; assembly: GCA_049582585.1. Lineage (GTDB taxonomy): Bacteria > Acidobacteriota > Terriglobia > Bryobacterales > Bryobacteraceae > Bog-105. The sequence goes on from JBAUUG010000527.1 coordinate 706, forward strand.
TGATTGGATTAACCAAGTCGCTGGCGCAGGAAATTGGAAGCCGTAACATTACTGTCAATGCGGTTGCGCCCGGATTTATCGAAACCGATATGACCAGCGGCCTCAGCGCGGAGCTCAAGCAAAAGATGATTGATCAAACGCCCTTGAAGCGGATGGGCTCGCCCGAAGATGTCGCCGCAGCGGTCCGGTTTCTGGCCAGTGATGAGGCCAGCTTCATCACCGGGCACGTGCTCGACGTCAACGGCGGCATCTACATGTAGGCTCACCAATGCTTGTGAATCGCGACAGGCCATTCAAGATCGGTCTCGTGCAGATGTCTTGCTCGACTAATCCCGAAGCCAATTTGGAAAAAGCAATTGCAGGAATTCGCGAAGGGGCCACGAACGGTGCGGAAATCGTCTGCTTGCAGGAGCTGTTTCGCAGCCAATACTTCTGCCGTGAAGAAAACGCCGAATTGTTTAATCTGGCGGAGAGTATTCCCGGCCCATCCACCGAAGCGCTAAGCGCGATTGCGAAAGAGCTGCAGGTTTCCATCGTCGCTTCTCTATTCGAGAAGCGCGCACCGGGCCTGTATCACAACACGGCCGCCATTCTCGATGCTGACGGTTCGCTCATCGGCATATATCGGAAGATGCACATTCCCGACGATCCGCTGTATTTCGAGAAATTCTATTTCACTCCCGGAGATCTCGGTTTTCGAAACTTTGAGACTCGCTATTCCCGAATCGGAGTGCTGGTTTGCTGGGATCAGTGGTATCCGGAAGGCGCTCGGATCACCAGCTTGCAAGGCGCGAACGTCCTGTTCTATCCCACAGCCATCGGTTGGCATCCTTCTGAGAAAGCGCGGTACGGTGAAGCGCAGTTGGATGCGTGGAGAACGATCCAGCGCGCCCATGCCATTGCAAACGGCGTCTTTGTGGCAGCAGTGAATCGCACCGGATTCGAAGGCGCGCCGGAAAGCGGCCTGGAATTTTGGGGCAGCTCATTCGTGGCGGATCCGTTCGGGCGTGTGCTGGCGCAGGCGCCGGCAGATCAGGAACAGGTCCTGGTCGTCGAATGCGATCCGAAGCAAATGGACGAAGTTCGCCGCAACTGGCCTTTCCTGCGCGACCGCCGAATCGACGCTTATGCGCCAATCATGCAGCGCTGGCTGGGCTGACTCGCTTGATTGAGCGGATGCAACCCGCTGAGCCATTCCCCGCTTCGCTGGGCTTCCGAATGCCTGCGGAATGGGAGCCGCACGAAGCCACTTGGCTCGCGTGGCCGCACGAGGTCACCGACTGGCCGGGCAAATTCGCGTCCATCCCCTGGGTCTACGGCGAGATCGTTCGACACCTGTCAAAGGTCGAACGAGTCTGCATCCTGGTCGAAAATGCCGATTCCGAGCACAAAGCACGGCGCGTTCTAAAGAAGTGTCACGCCCAACTCGAGGCGGTGGAGTTCTTCCACGTCCCTACGGATCGCAGTTGGACTCGCGATTACTGCCCCATCTTCGTGCGAAACGATCAGGGCTGCCGCGCCATTTTGAACTGGCGCTTCAACGGATGGGCTAAGTACGACAACTTCAAACGGGACGATGCGGTCACCCGGATCCTGGCGCCCAAGCTTGGATTTCGAATGTGGACGCCGCTCGAAAATGGCGCCCGCATTGTCCTCGAGGGCGGCAGTTTTGATGTGAATGGCGCGGGCTCCATTCTAACCACGGAAGAATGCCTGCTCGCGAGCGTCCAGGCGCGGAATCCCGGCTTGACACGAGAAGATATGGAACGCATCTTTCGTAATTATCTCGGCGCTCCCGACACCATCTGGCTGAGGAACGGAATCGCCGGAGACGATACCCATGGCCACGTTGACGATCTCGCGCGGTTCGTGAATCCACGCACAATCGTGATCCCCTCCGTAGACGACCGGTCAGACCTGAACTATGAGCCGCTTCGCGAGAATCTCGCGTTGTTGCGGCAAACTTCATTCCGGGTTGAGACCTTGCCCATGCCGGAACCGCTGTTCTTCAATGGACAACGGCTCCCGGCCAGTTACGCGAATTTCTACATTGCGAATTCTCTAGTGTTAGTGCCCACCTTCAATGATTCGCGGGATCGTGCCGCGCTGAACAAATTAGCTGAGCTATTTCCAGATCGGCAGATCGTCGGGATCGCCTCCACTGATCTGGTCTTGGGTCTCGGCACGCTCCATTGCATGACGCAGCAGCAGCCCGCCTGAGCACAATGAGCCTGCCTCTTACCTTTGTCTCCGAGATTCCTCTACTGATTTGGATTTATCTGCTCAAAGGTCGCGGCGACTTCTGGCGCGTTTCTAGACTCCTCTCTCGACTGGCTCCGAGTTTATCCGGCAAACGTATTATCGCGATCATCCCAGCCAGGAATGAGGCAGCCATCATTGGACAAGCCGTCACCTCCTTGCTGAAACAGAACGTCGAAGTCATCGTTGTGGACGATGATAGCTCCGACGGCACAACCGAAGCCGCCCGAGTTGCCGAAGACAATCTCACGATCCTCCCCGGACAGCCTCTTCCGCCGGGATGGACGGGAAAGCTATGGGCCTTATCGCAAGGCGTCGCGCATGCGGACACCCTCGCGCCCGATTACCTGTTGTTCACGGATGCGGATATCCGCCATGGCCCAAACAGCGTGGCGGAACTGGTCAGTATCGCCGAATCGCGCGTTTTTGACCTCGCCTCTTACATGGTCAAGCTAACGTGTGCCACTCCGGCCGAGAAAGCTTTGATACCGGCGTTCGTCTTCTTTTTCCTGACGCTCTATCCGCCCCGATGGATCGCGTTCGAGCGGTCGAAGACCGCCGCCGCGGCCGGTGGCTGCATTCTCATTCGACCCGAGGCTTTGCGAAAGATCGGCGGCTTGGCAGCGATCAGGAGCGAGATCATCGACGATTGCGCCTTGGCCCGGGCCGTCAAGCGCAGCGGGGGTCGAATCTGGATGGGCCTCACAGCATCGACCCGGAGCATCCGATCCTACGGCAGTTTCGCTGAAATCGGCCGCATGATCTCCCGCACAGCGTTCAGCCAGCTTCGCCATTCACCGCTGGTGCTCGTGGCCACGCTGCTGGCGCTCTTCATTACATATCTACTTCCGCCGATTCTGCTCTTCAGCGACCAGCGGCTCATGATTCAGTTCGGCATCGCAGCGTGGCTGCTGATGAGCATCTGTTACTTACCCATGGTGCGCTTCTACCGACTATCGCCGCTCTGGGCCCTGTCACTGCCTCTAGTAGCGGCCTTTTACGCGGGCGCGACCATCCATTCCGCGATCAGGTATTGGACTGGCCTGGGCGGCGAATGGAAGGGTCGCGTTCAGGACATGCGCGGTGATTGATCGTTGCGCAACAGAACTTTCAGAACTCCGCTGCGCGCCGCTTCCGCAAAAGCAGCAGGCGCTTGTTCGAGCGGATACTCAGCGTGTAGCATGCTCTCGAGATCCACTCTCCCCTCGCGCAGCAGCTCAATCGCGGGTTCAAATCGCCCGCACCGGGAGCCAACCAGCGTAATTTCATTCACTATCACGGGAGCGCTATCAATCGCGATTTCGCCATGGACCGTTGATTTCATGACCACGGTCCCTCTCGGCCGGACCATGCTGACGGCTTCTCGTAAGCCGCTGGCCGAACCGGTTGAATCGACGACAAGCTGGAATTGTGCCGGCGGGCGTTCATTCGCAAGGCTGGTGATCACGCCCGCTCGCCGGGCAAATCTTGAGTTTCTTCTCGTGTCTGCCATACAGAGTTATTCGAGCCCCATGCGCCTGA
>JBAUUG010000528.1:0-2439 GCA_049582585.1 Bryobacteraceae bacterium
CGCATGCTCCTCTATGGAGCGGGGAATTCCGGCATCCTTTTGGCTCGCGACGTGAAACATAGTACGGCTGTGAAGATTGTCGGATTTCTGGATGACGATCCTCGCAAGGCGGCGTCCGTTATCGCTGGAACCCGGGTTCTCGGCGGCGGCGATTCTATAGAGAAGATTGTGCATCAGCACCGTGTCGACGAAGTTGTGATTACCATGGCCTCGCCGCCCGCTGATTTGTTGCGGCGGGTTCTCGAGAAGTGCAGGGAAGTCTCGGTCCCCCTCAAAATCATCCCCGACGTGCAGAAGATTCTCCTGGGCCACGCAAGCATTGGCCAGATTCAAGATATTCGTCTTGAGGATCTCCTCGGCCGGGAGTGCGTCGATGTCACTCGGCATGAGAATACGATCCGGCAAGTATATTCCGGAAAGCGAATCCTGGTAACGGGAGCGGGAGGCTCCATCGGCAGCGAATTGGTCCGCCAGCTGGTACTGTTCGAACCGCAATCGGTGACTCTCCTTGATAAAGACGAAAATTCAGTTTATGAATTGCAGCAAGAATTGCTCCACAAGTTCCCAGAAGCTTTGTTCGAGCCTCGGGTTGCAGACATTCGCCAGGCGGAGAGGCTCAATGCGATTTTTCGCGAGTGCAAGCCTCAAATCGTTTTCCATGCCGCGGCCCACAAACACGTTCCGTTGATGGAATGCAATCCTTGCGAAGCCATTTTGAATAACGTCCTCGGTACGGAAGTTTTGCTCCAGGTTTGCCGCGAGTGGGATGTTGAACAGTTTGTTTACATTTCAAGCGACAAGGCTGTTTACCCTTCAAACGTGATGGGGGCGACAAAGCGCATCGGGGAATTGATGGTTCGCAGCTTCGCCGAGGACGGCGGCCTCCGTGCCGCCTGCGTGCGCTTCGGCAATGTCCTTGGCAGCCGCGGCAGCGTGATTCCACTTTTTCAGAAGCAGATCGCCCGGGGCGGACCCATTACGGTAACTCATCCGGAAATCACGCGTTACTTTATGACCATTCCGGAAGCCGTCCGCCTTGTTCTGTGCGCGGGGACGCTGGGCATTGCCGGCGAAACCTTCGTGCTCGATATGGGCGTGCCGCGTAAGATTCTGGATATAGCCCATGAGATGATCGCACTCGCCGGACTGCGGCCCGAACAAATCGAGGTAAAAATCACGGGCTTGAGATCGGGAGAAAAATTATACGAAGAATTGGTCGAATCGACTGAAGCTCTCCAATCGACGAACGTGGAAAAACTTTGGAAGGTAGCTTCTAACGGGCAAAACAAAAATTTCTCGCTCGGATCTATCGCTCAACTGATCAACGCGGCTCGGCAGAATGACCGATCGCGGGTGTATGAGCAGCTTTTTCATTTGGGAATCGGCTTTCAGGCCGATACTACTGAATTTGACTTCCCGGTGCATCTGGCTCCCTCTGTTCCGAGCTACCTCTCGGCCGCGGCGTCCGGTTCAATTAATGAGCGATGAGCGTGATTGACCTCAAAATCTCCCTCGCCGGGGCCGCAGTGGGCCTTCTTGTGGGCCTGACCGGGATGGGCGGCGGCGCAGTTATGACGCCGATGTTAATTCTCCTGGGATGGGCGCGGCCGTTGGTCGCGGTCGGAACCGATCTCGTCTGGAGCGCAATCACAAAGAGCGTCGGCTCCTTTGTTCACTACCGCCAGGGGACGGTTGACATCAAACTAGTAAAACGCCTGGCGCTGGGAAGCCTTCCGGGCGCCCTTGCGGGCATTTTGCTCCTGATGTGGCTTCAGCGGCGGGGCTTTGCGAATTTGGACCGCCTGATCGTCAGAGTTCTTGGAGTGGCGCTCATCGCTGTCGCGGTAAGCCTGCTCTTGCGCTCTCTGAAGGGGATCAGAGAAAGAACCGAGCTTGGGGCTCGCTCTCTCTCAACTGTTCCACGTCTGATAACCGCGCTCGGAGCAGTCGTAGGCTTTCTGGTCAGCCTGACATCGGTAGGAAGCGGCAGCCTTATCGTCGCTTGCCTGGTCGTCATGTGTCCGGCTGTGCCACTCAAGCGGATTATCGGTTCTGACATTTTCCACGCTCTGCTGCTCGTCGGGGTCTCGGCTATCGGACACCTCGGGATCGGCACCGTCAATTTCGGTTTGCTGCTCTCCTTGCTCGTCGGGTCCATCCCGGGCGTCTGGATCGGAAGCAAGCTCAGCGCTGTCTTCCCTGAGAAAGTCCTCCGCCCCGTTCTCGGATCCACTCTATTGTTTCTTGGATATAAGCTGCTCTGATCTCTCGACCGGCGCGCGCCAGTTGATTGTTCATTGACATGATTTTGAAACGAGCGTTTGACATCCTGGCCGGGTTGACCGGCCTTCTGCTGTTCTCGCCGCTTCTGGGAGCCGTGATGCTTGCTATCTGGCTTCAGGATTGGCGGTCGCCATTTTACATCGCGCCCCGCAAGGC
>JBAUUG010000529.1:0-17224 GCA_049582585.1 Bryobacteraceae bacterium
TAGATGCGCAGCGTGGAAATAAATTCCTTCCACCATCCGTAGGGATGGCCATATCCGCAGAAGCGGAGAATCCAGGCGCGGGTTTTTTCGTCCGTGTATTTCTTGGTGTCGAGAACGCCCGTCTTCGGCAAATTGTAATCGTAGATCTGCGTGTTTTTCGCATGCACGTGGAAAATAGCGTCCCCGAGTACACGTACAGCCCTGATGGGACTGATGCCTTGCCAGACGTGAGTTTCTTTCCGAACATTGCCACAAATTCGCCCGTCGACAATCGGCCATGATGGCCGCCTGAAATACCGTGCCTGTGTGACACTAGGCGAAGTCGCAATTCGTGCGGAGAAAATCCGTACGACAAAACCGATTCTCCTTTGAAATGGCCTCTAGTCCCATCCTTTATCCCCCTCCGCTTTGGACGAATCAGCACATTGTTCTGTATCACGGCACGACTGATAACGTCGCGATGGGCGTCGTAGCAGGGCCGATCCGCGTAACCCTGGGGAGGACGCATACCGATTTCGGACCAGGCTTCTATACAACTACTCTGCTGCGGCAGGCGCATACCTGGGCTGCACAGATTGCGGCCAGCAAGCCAGGCACACGCCCAGCCGTGATTGAGCTGCGCGTCTCCCGAGATGATCTAGCAATCTTGCAAACCCTCGCTTTCGCTAGAGGCGATTTCTATGCCGACGATTTCTGGAGCCTGGTTCACTACTGCCGAAGTGGCGCAGCCGACCACGGCCGGGCCTCTCATCTGCCGGCGTACTATGACGTCGTGAAAGCAGATCATATAAGTATGGTGCAGGCGAGCACAGCCTCTCATTTCTGGGCCGCGGTCGAAGACTGCCTTGTCAACTTTCACTCGCTCGAAAGAGACACCGCAGCAGAAAAGGTGACCACACTTTGGCGGCAGCTCCCAAAGGGGCCAACCGGCAAATGCGATGAACCTTCATTTGAAGACATGATCTATCATGCCGAACCGTGGTACATTGCTTGCAACCTTGCGGGAGAGGATCTGCCCCTCACTGAGTATCAGTCTCGGTATCAAGACGTTCTACGGCAGAACGAGCTGGCCTGAAAAGTGATCTCACCCCGTCTCCAACAGATTCGTCTCGAGTTCTTACACCCACCACGGCGCTGCGGGCTGTTCTCGAATGACAATCTGATTCAGAAATTCCGCAGCCTTCGTCAGCCCTTCATCGGGCGACATCAGCGTGTCCTCGTGCTCGATTGAGAGCACGTAATCGTATCCATACATGCGCAGCGTGGAAATAAATTCCTTCCACCAGCCATATGGATGACCATATCCGCAGGAACGGAAAATCCAGGCGCGGTTCTTTTCATCCGTGTATTTCTTCGTGTCGAGGACCCCCGTCTTCGGCAAATTGTAATCGTAGATCTGCGTGTCTTTCGCATGCACGTGGAAAATAGCGTCCCCGAGTACACGTACAGCCTTGATGGGATCGATACCTTGCCAGAACATGTGGCTCGGATCGTAATTGCATCCCACGCTGTCGCCGGCAATCGCGCGCAGCCTCAACATGGTCTCCGGACTGTAAACGACAAAGCCGGGGTGCATCTCGATTGCGATTTTCACGCCATGATCTTTAGCGAATTTCCCGTGCTCCGTCCAGTAAGGCGTCACCTTCTTCTCCCACTGCCAATCGAGCACATCCAGATACTCCGGCGGCCATGGGCATGTCACCCAGTTCGGGTATTTCGCGCTATCGCTGTCGCCGGGGCAGCCGGAGAAATCAATCACCACCGGTACCCCGAGCTTCGCAGCGAGCTCCACAGTGCGCTTGCTGGTCTCCACGTAATTCTTCGCCGTGCCTCCGTCGGGGTGAAGCGGGTTTCCATGGCAGCTTAGAGCGCTGATCGAGAAGCCGTTGTCGTCCATCTTCTTCTTGAACTCTTTCAGCTCGTTTTCCTTCTCGACCATCGAAAGCTTGCAATGCGGGTCGCCGGGATAGTTTCCGGTCCCGAGCTCAACTGTGTTTATGTTGATGCTCTTAAGCTTATCGAGCACTTTTTCCAGCGGAAACTGGGCTAACAATGCGGTGAAACATCCAACTCTCATGAGCGAAAGCGTATCACACAAAGCAGCCAGGCAAGCGCCAGAATAAATCCGATCAGAGCCTTGTATTCCTCATTCCGGCGATAAAGAGACCAGGAGAATGGCGCTTCCCCGCCCTTCCACCTTCTGCGAGGAACAAAACGATTGATCCGGGCGCCGTAGCGCGCGTACATCGGAAAGATGTCTCGAAGATGCTGCTCCTCCAGCTCTATCGCAGGCAGATAGACCAGCAGAAACACTGCCGCGAAGAGAATCGCGAGCCAAATGCTGCGGCTGGCCATCACCACGCCTATCGCCGCGATCAGAGTGCCGGCATAGAGCGGATTACGGATGTACGCGTAAGGCCCGCTTGTCGCTAGCTGCCGATCCTTCGCCAAGTGTCCTGCAGCCCAGGCACGAAGCACCAGGCCCATGACGGAAATCGGCAAGCCGGCGATCAGTGACGCGCGGGATGGCCGCGATAGGCAGGCGAATGCCGCCATCAAAATAAATCCGCAGACCACTCGCAGGCGCTGAACAAAATCAGCGTAGCGTTTTGAGAACGGCATGATTCGCGATGGACGCGAGCAGCGCCTCGGCTACCTGCTCGGGGAGGATGGCTTTCATGCTCGCGTGGATCGAGTCGTGGCGCTTATACGTAGTCGCGGTATCGTCGACGCGTAATACAGTCATCCTGCCGCCGTAAGGGCCCGTGCGTAGGGGATCCGTCAAGCCAAACAGCGCCACACCCGGCTTGCTCAAAGCCGCCGCGAGGTGCAGCGGACCGCTGTCGAGGCCCAGCACGGCCGTCGCCTGCCGCGTCGCAGCAATCAAGCCCAGGAGTGACGAAGTGTGTATTCGTACATGCTTCAGATCGGCCAGCTCACCCGCGTGCTGCTCTGACACATTCGCCACCAGCTGCAAACCTTCCCTTTGCAAGCGCTGCGCCAGAGTGTCGTAGTACTCGATCGGCCACTGCTTGCTCTTCCAACCGGCAAAGGGATTTGTGAGCACAAACGGACCTGAGGGCAGGCTTCCCTCGTCTCGCCCGAACGGTATCCAGGCCTGGTCCGTGAGTTCAGAGGCTCCAGCCGCTTCGACCAGTTGCAAATTTCTTTCCACGCGATGCGGCCCGCTTACCGCGATTCGATGCGTGTAAAAAACAGACGCCATTCGTTCGCGCGCGACGGATTGATCGAATCCGAAAAAACATTTCGGTTTAGCCGCCCGTCCTGACAGCGCCGATTGCACCAAGCCTTGAAAATCGAATGCTAGATCCGGTTTGAGGCTGCGCAAACGCCGCCACGAATCGCGCAACGCCGCAACTCCGCCGCGCTCGAACGGGATCAGTTCATCCACAAAAGGATTACCTTCGAGAAGCGGCGTCCATCTTGGCGCAATCAGCCACGCCAGCCTGTTTCGAGGAAAGCTTTTTTTCAGGCTCGCAACCGCGGGCAGCGCGTGAATGATATCGCCCATCGCCCCCAGTCGGATTACCAGAATGGATGCGCTAGTGGCCTGTTTCACTAATCCGTTACCGCCGCGACAAACACACATTGCCGATTCCGAGCCGCGCGCGTGAGCAAGCGGTCTCCCGGAATTTTGAACACGCCACTAGAGAATGACACGGTCCCAATCAACCACTTTCGGCGTCAGATCTCTCGCCGATTCCAGCATGCGGAGGCATCCCACAGTTGAGCGGGCGCCGTCGCGCACCGTAACTGCGGCTTCCCTTCCCTTCCGCAGCGCGTCGATGAAAGCCTCGATCTGCGCCGCATAGCCTTTCTCGGCGAACATCTGTTTCTTCTTGTGACGAACGCCGCCGGAGATCGTCATGCGTTTGAAATCTTCAGTCTCAATGCCCAATCCCTGCATATAGGCTTCCACACGCTCGCCGCCCGAGGTGCGGCTTCCAACCGTGCAATAAGTCAGATTCCCGATCGAGCCATCGGCGAACTGGAAACACGCTACTATGTTGTTCTCTCCGATGGGATCCTGTTTTCCAGTGGGCAGACTATAGGCGGAAACGCTGGTCGGTTCCGAGCCCAGCAGCCAATACATCAAATCGACAAAATGACAAGCTTCGCCGAGGATAGCGCCTCCCACCGCAGGATCCGCCATCCAATAAGACCCCGATATTCCGGGCGAATTGATCCGGCAATGCAAAACGGCTGGAGAGTTGCGCTTGGCAAGGTGCTCCTTCAGCGGCTTATAGAATGGCGCAAAACGACGGTTGAAGCCCACCGTCAGCTGACGCCCGCTCTCGTCCGCGGCATGCACCAGATCCCGGCACTGCGCTTCCGTCAAGGCCATCGGTTTCTCGACGAACACATGCTTGCCGGCGCGTAGAGCCTCAAGCGCCTGGCCCGCGTGGTGCTGATTGCGGCTGGTGATGAACACCACGCCCACTTCAGGATCCTCGAGAATTTGCTCGTAATCGGTTGAGCAGTAGGCCGCGCCAAAGCGGGTTCCGTAGCTTTTGCCGCGCACGCCGCTGGTGGAATGAATCGCGCGAAGACTCACCCCTGAAAGCTTCTGAAGGTTCGGCAGGTGCGCCCAACGGGCCAGATTCCCCGCGCCGATCAGCGCAACTCCGATTTGATCGGCAGGCTTCTTATCGGTATGAATTGGAACGATGCGGCGAGGCTCAAACCTATCTTTAGGCGTTTGATATTCAAGCAGCACTGCAAGGCTGTTGGATGCCGGATCGAGAATGGTCGAATATGCTTTCGCGCCATCGGTCAAAGTGAACCGATGCGTAATTAAAGGCTCCAGCTGGACATTGCCCCGGCTCACCAGCCGAAGAAATTCCTCCATATTGCGATTCTCAGTCCAGCGCACATAAGCGAACGGGTAATCGCGGCCTTGTTTTTCATAGCTTGGATCATAGCTGCCAGGGCCATAGGCGCGCGACATGTAGAGCTGAATTTCTTTGAGATACATGTCGTTCCAGGGAAAACTCATCTCAACCGCGCCGATGACCACGATTCGGCCGCGATCGCGGCACAGGTCCACCGCCAATTTGCAGGGCGTCGCAGATTTGGAAGCCGCGGCGATGATCACGCAATCGGCGCCTTTTCCGTTGGTGATCGCGGCAACCTGTTCTGTAAGTGAGCCGCCCCCGAAAATCGGTTCATGCACCCCGAGTTTGCGCGCCAGTTCCACGCGGTCCGGTTTCAAATCGGTCGCAATCACCATCGCGCCCTGCAGCCGCGCCACTTGAGCTGCCAACTGGCCCACCAGCCCCAGGCCAATCACAGCTACCCGATCGCCCAGCGCAATGCCGGCAATACGAACCGCATTCAGCGCAATGCTGCCGAGGGTCGCGAAGCAGGCATGCTCAAACGGCACATTCTCGGGTACCCGCGCCACCAGATTGCGGCCCGTGATGATGGTCTCGGCGTGCCCGGTTCCTTCGCCGCCATAAGCCACCCGGTCGCCCGGCTCGAGATCCGTCACGGTTCGATGTTTTTCTGCCACAACGCCGGCGCCCGAATATCCAAGCGCCGCATATTCGCTGAATTTGGCCCGCACTTCCCTCAGCGTCGCCACCGGACCGTTGATCTGCATCACATCCAGCACCTTGCGAATGTGAGAAGGATTGTCCGTCACCTCTTTCAGAACACCTTCCTGATGAATGCTCGCCGTTTCGGTTCCGCTGCTGATGAGAGAGAAGACCGGACGAATCAGCACATGGTGCGGAATCACGATCGGGTCCGGCACTTCGTCCACAATGATGTCCTTGAGACCCTTACGGATGATCTGTTGCATGTGCAATTCTTATCGTACGGCGATCAGCGACTTGACAAGTCCGCAGAGGCGCTCGGTTACAATTTTTGAATCCGGAAACAACGCCTGAAGCTCGCGCGCTTCCAGCAGATTCAGCTCGTTTAAGAAATGGTGTAAGTATGCGGCCCGCTGTTCTTTGGTGGGCCGCACGAACAGCTCCCAGGCCATGAAACGGCTTGCGATTCCTCTCCGCAACGGTTTCGGCAGGTAGTGAATCAATGGAAGCATGACATGTAGCTCTACGGGAAAGCGGCGATTTGGCGTCTGTATCCAATAATGCCGGCCCACTCGAGCCGCTTCTTCGGCAAATGCCCGTTGCCGTGACCGATCTCCGACGTGCTCTATCACCGAGTTACTGAAAACGACATCAAAGGCGGCATCTCGGAACGGCAGCATGCATCCATCGCCCGCAACGTGACTCATCGCGCCTGAGCTCGGCTGGATAGTGGCCGGCAGATTCAAAATTGTGAGATTGGGCTGAACGGTCGAGAATTGCCAGATAGACGGATCGCCGCCGACATCGAGAACGCGGGTTCTATTCGTAATCTGAAATGTTTTTTGGAACAGCCGCATTCGCTTCGAGCGAAATCGGCGAAAGGCCGTTTGAAGTACAGACGAGTGGCTCACTTGCAGACCGCATGACCGTCTGCTCCATTCTCGCTTACCATGGATCATGCGCGCGACCCTGCCTGTTTTCGCGGTCCTGCTGCTCGCATGCGGCTCCAAGCCATCGAAGCACACTCCAGCTCCGACCCAAAAGGTTGCTACGGCAAAGGACCCCGCGAACTCCCTGACAACGCCAACCTCCGCATCGGCATCTCAGGGCTACACGGAGCTGATCGCGCATAACGTAATTCTCCGCGAGAACTCTTCGCTCAAGATAAGCGTGAAATGGTTGCGAGGCCGCATGTATCGCACGCGCCCCGATGTCGTCCCCTCGCTCGATAAGCTGGATTCTTTCTACGTTGAAGTCGAAAACGGCAGGCTCGAATCGAATCTCGCCGATGTCTCGGCTCTCTTGAATTCGGGCGCTCTGAAGGGTTCGCCGCTAACCAACGTTCGCCTCGCGCCGCAGGGCAGGCAGATCAAGCTGAACGGCACGTTGCACAGAGGCGTTCCCATCCCCATTCAGCTGATCGGTGACATAGCCCCGGCATCCGATGGCGCGCGCGTCCAGGTCCATGTTGCAAAACTGGACGTGCTGCATATTCCCGTGAAAGGCTTATTGGGAGCGCTGAAAATCAAAACCGCCGAGCTATTCGATCCCAAGGGCGCTAAGGGAATTCAAGTGAGCGGCGATGATGTTTTTTTCGATGCTAACCAGATTCTGCCTCCGCCTCACAATCGCGGCAAACTGACCGACATACATGTCGATGAAAAAGGGAACCTGGTCGAGGTCTTCGGCAGCGCGCGCCCCGACGTTATCCGAGTGAAGGAGTGGCGCAATTTTATGCGGCTTCGCGGCGGCGCCGTCGAATTCGGGAAGCTTACTATGCAGAATGCCGATATCTTCATCATCGATACCTCCCCGGACAATTGGTTTGAATTCGATATCGCGCATTACGAGGAACAGTTGGTCAATGGCTATACCCGCATCACGCCGCAAGCCGGATTGCAGATCTTTATGCCCGATATCGGCAAGATCCCAACCACGACGGCTAATCAAAAGATCAGCCTGGAGTGGATGAAGAATCGCAATCTTCCCCCGCCGGCAGATGTGACGCCGTAATCGTCGATGGCCGCTCTAGCCGCCGAGTCCTCCCGCCCGCCGTTTCGCTGGCGTGACACAACGGTCCATCAGCGGCGCACTCTGCTCGCTGCCGGACTTGGTTGGATGCTCGACGCGTTCGACGTCATGCTCTATTCCATCGTGCTCGCGACTTTAATGCGCGAATTCGGGATGAGCAAAGCCACTGCCGGCTTACTCAACACCCTCACGCTGGTCGCTTCCGCCATCGGAAGCTTCGCTTTCGGTTTGCTCGCGGATCGCGCCGGCCGCCGGCGCATGCTGAGCCTGAGCATTTTGACTTACTCCATCTTTACCTTCGCCTGTGGCTTTTCCACCAGTGTCGCCATGCTCGCGGTTTTTCGATTTCTCCTCGGTCTCGGCATGGGAGGCGAGTGGAATTCCGGCGCCACGCTGGTCGCCGAAACGTGGCCCGGCGCGTGGCGCGGTCGCGCCCTCGGAATCGTCCAGAGCAGTTGGGCCCTCGGCTATGCGCTCGCTGCCGTTGTAGCGAACATCGTGCTTTCGCGCGCCAGCTGGCGCTGGGTGTTCTTCGCCGGTGTTCTCCCCGCCATTCTCACCCTTTGGATTCAGCATGACGTCCCAGAGCCGGCTTTATGGCAGAAGCTGAAACACGAGGCGCCACTCTCGAAGGCTGAGAAATTCGCACTCTGGAAAGCGGCCGCGCCGCCTCTCTTTTCCCTGCTCAGCATGAACACCTTCGGCATGTTCGCCTGGTGGGGCCTGTTCACCTGGATTCCTGCCTATCTGTCTTTCAAAAATCTCGATCTTACTTCGTTCCTCGTCATTCTGAATCTCTGCGGGATGTTGCCGGGCTATCTCCTGTTCGGGGTGTTTGCAGACAAATTCGGCCGCAAGCGAACGCTCATCGCGTATCTCGTGTTGGCTGCGGTGTCAGTGCCCGCGTTTGCACTTGCCGCACAGCCGGGAATCATCCTGCTGACGGCCTCGATTGCCGGTTTCTTCGGCACCGGTTTCTTCACCGGCTCCGCAATTTTAGGAAACGAGCTTTTTCCGACGCCCATCCGCGCCACCGCGCTCGGCGTCTCGTACAACGCCGCGCGCGGCATCAGCGCTCTCGCCCCCTTCATCATTGGATCCATCGGCGAAGCTCACGGCCTCGCGTGGGGATTTTCCGCCTGCGCTGCTGCGTTCGCCGCGGCAGCCGTTAGCGCTTCGTGGATCCCCGAAACCCGTGGACTAGTACTGGTATAAGCCCTAATTGGAGGACTTTTCTTGATAAGGCTAGTAAGATGCGTGATTAGATACTTACTGCCGCAATAGGCGGTACCGAAAGGAATATCAATTTGATTCACATCCGGCGCCTCGTTATATCGGCAAGCTACATTCTGCTAATGCTTTCCGGGAGTTCATTGGCCCAGGCCGCTTCGGTTTTCAATTTCGATAGTGACGCCGTTGGCAGGACAACCACGTTTACCGATACAGCCGGAGGCTTGTCGGCAACTTTCGGAGGTGAAGCTTCTGTATGTGACGTCACTGGTCTCTTCGTGACGCTTACGGGTAACGCCCTGATTCAGGACTATTGCGTAGGGGGTCAGTCGGGCCCGCTGCCGATCTCATTTTCCGCGAACTTGTCAAAGATCTCCTTCGACTTTGCAACCGCCGGCGGGCCGAGTGCTGCGACACTCACGGCTTTTGAGAATGGCAAGTTGGTGGGAACCGCAGTGTTTACAAGTTCGACTGACCCTAATGGTATTGGGGAGGGTTTTGCGGACTTCTCGGGCCTATTTAATAGCCTCAGTTTCAGCAGCCCCACTCTTCTGGCCATTGATAATGTAAGTGCAACCACCGCGTCCGCAGTACCGGAACCGGGACCGTTTGCCATGGTCGGCCTTGCCATTGGTTTAATCGCTTATAGCGTGCGCGTAAACCGGAGTCGTAAGTCCCGCCCGTGAAGCGTCGACAGTCAGGCCAAACAGCCTGACTCCCACTGCGATATTATTCCCCCGTGCGGCGCGTGCTTGTCGTTGCTTGCGGGGTTGCGCTTCTGTTCGCGCATTCGCCTCAATCGGAACAACGAATCGTGCTGGGCGAAGCGGATGCCGGCACTGTTTCCGCCATCACCATAGCGGTAATGGATCCGGCTCGATTCCAAACCGATAAATCCATTCGGGTCTCGATCTCAGATGCGGCAGGCCTTGTCGCCGAGAAGCGGCTCCATAGCCAGGATCTCGACTTTTATCTGACCCTTCGCGCAAGGACGCGCGGCATCGTCAGCGCCACTCTCCATGCTCCGCCCGGCGAGACCATCCCCGAGATCACTGCCCTGATGCGGCCCATTCACGCTGAATCCCTATCGAGCGCCATTGCGGCTATGCCGAACGATACTTGGCAGACAGCTCAATCCGTCGAATTCGGCCAGACCATCTACGGCAGCTCAGACGAGCGTCCCTACGCACCCGCGCCCGATGAAGATCGCTATCGCGCGCTCGCCAGCGGGTTCCAGTGGTTCAAATTTACCTTTCACTCTGATACGCCGAAGCTCGCTTACTTCGTTCTCGATATCACCGACCGAGAGGTTCCGTTAGATATTGATTTGTTCACGCTGCGAACTGACCATTTAGAACCATACACGAACGGTGCGCCCGTTTATCAGATTGAAGCGACCCAGAACTATCCCGGACTTTACAAATTCCGCCCGCGCATTCTGCAACCCGGGATGACTTACTTCATCCGCGTCCACGCCAATCATCCGAGTTACCAGTTGCGGACCTTCGCCTATCCCGTGCCGCCCTACAGTGATCCACATCAGGCGGTTCGCACGGGCATGGATTTCATCATCAACATGGGCGATAGTTGGCTTTCGAATACTCCGCGGCGCGGCGCCATCGCTCTGCGCACCACGATGAACCATGGCGATACGCAACAATGCATCGCCTGCCATCCTACGCAGTTCACCACGCGCGGTTATCTGACTGCTGTCTCGCACGGCTATCCGCCCACTCAACGCCCCGCGCTCGAATTTCTCACTGACCGCATTTACAACAATCAGCGGCCGCTTTATGGCGAGCCCGGAACAGATTGGGTACGGGTCATCTATTCGGCGCGAACAGTGGCAAGCCGGTTGCCTCTCATCGAACACCTCTACGAAACCAACGTCACGCATGATCCGCCCCGCATCTCGAATTTCGAGATACCTTACGCGAACTATCTCAAGATTCATTACAAGGACCGCACTGAGATGCCGGGCGATGAAACCGACGGCTGCGAGCCGGATGTAAGTCCATTTGAAATCGCCTCGCAAAGTTGGGATACCTTCAACCTGCTCCACGAGCAGACCGGGGATAGAGAGTGGCTGGATCGTCGCGATATGGTTGAGCGCCTCGCGGTTCCGTATAAGCCGCAGAACATGATCGACCTGAATTGGAAAATTCATTTCCTGGCCACCATCAATCGCCAAAAGTACGGGCCCGAGCTGAACCAGTTAATTGATCAACTCTACAGTTTTGAGCAGCCCAGCGGCATGTGGCCGTATAAGTTCGAAAAGAATGGGAAGCCTGCGGATTTCATCTCGTATCATGCCATCCTTGCCCTGGCGCTCGCCGGGCGCAGGCCGGAAACCGACGGCAACCTTGCACGCGCGGTTCAAGCGCTGCTGAAGGCGCAGCGTCCCGAAGGAAGCTGGGAAGGCGACCCCGTCTATCAAGGTTTCAACACGCCTTTTCGCGCCACACAGTTCGCGGTCATGGCTCTTTCCACTCTGTATCCGGGACCTGACGAAAAACCATCCGACAAGAAGGGTTGGAACGATGGGTTCGCGCCGCCTCCAACCACGCTCGCCCGCAACGACCTCTCACTTCTGCTGAGCCAATTGGATCAGTTTTGGGATCTTGCGCCGGCCGCTACTCTCTCACAAATTCGTGATGTGCTCGAGCATGACGAACAGCCGCTCGCGAGAGAAGCGGCGGCACGCGCGCTCGGCCACATGGCTGATCCTGGATCCATTAAGCCGCTTGCGACTGCTCTGCAGGATTCGAACAAAATGGTGCAACGAACTGCTGCCTGGGCCCTGCGGATGATTCTCGAACGCCGCCCCGAGAGCGCCGCAGACGGGCGATCCGAGCTGGCAGCGGCGCTGCAGTCCGGAAATCCCCGTGCTCGTTGGGGAGCCACGCAACTCTTCAACCAACACTTTAAGTATGTGGCGGACGATTCCTCGCTGCTGGCCGCCTTGGCCGCTGACCTCAACGATCCGGTTCCTGCGGTGCGTTTGAACGCCGCGCGAGGGTTGTGGCAGTGGTACTACTGGGCGGTCGATAATCGCGCCGCGAGAAACCGCATTCTCGAAACGCTCGCGGCTCAGTTGAATACCGAAGCCGATGCCGTCGTCAGGCGAGCTGTCCATGAAAGCATCTATGATGTCCTGGACGAAAACACCGGGTATCTCGAAGCTTGGGAGCGCACCGCTGCGACCGAAGAGGATCAGAGCCGCATCCGAAAAGGTTACGAGGCGGTCGTGCGCGATCAGGCGCAGGTACTCGCACGAGTTCTCCGTTCAGCCACTCCGCTTGGGCGTCAAGGCATTCTCGAATCCCTGTGGGATTTCCATATCCGCCATTATTCCCTGCCGCAGCTCAAGGAAGGCCAAGTGTCCGTGGCGTTGCCGGCCGTATTCACCAAATACGTGTCCGGCGTTCCCGAGCTCCACGTTCCCGGCTACGAATACACGCCGTACCGTGAAACGGCGGATTTCCACTATGACGTTCACAACGGCTTCTTTCAGACTCGGGTGGGAAATGACAGTGACCTGATCCATTTCTTCGCCAGCTCGGGCCCGGAGTTGGAAAAGGCGTTGATCGAGTGCCTCGAGGGAGCTGACAGCAACCTGAAGATCAATGTCCTGAAGGCTGGAAGCACGCTCAGCGGCGCGGGCGACGAGCAATTTGCCAAGGCCGCGTTGCAGCTCCTGCTCGATCCGGACAAAGAGGTGCGCGATACCGTCAGTTACGTTTACCAAAATGGGCAGCGAGGCATTCTTAATATCGATTCGCCCGCGGCGCCAGATCCAGCATTGGTTCGGACCATTACGCAGATTCTGAACGGCGGCGATGAGAGCGCGCAGAATACAGTGCTGCCTCTGCTTGCGGCATTGCCTGCAGCCTCGCCGTGGACCCGCCGGCCGGAAGTCGTCTCATCGTTGCGTGCGCTGCTGACACGCGAGCCGCGCATCGGTAATTACGCGAACGTTCTGACTGCAGCCGCTTCGTTTCCTGACCTCATGAACGATGCGGACATCCGCAATCAGGTGCTCCGAGCCATCAAAGACCCGGATCGCGATGTTGAGCGCGCGGCTATTCAGATTGCCCTCGAGCACGTTACCGACCCGCGCGAAACCGCCGTCACCGCGCAAGTGTTTTCGCAATTGGGCAGCTCGCAAAGGAGCGTCCTCATTGAGGAAGTCAGCGACCCGAAGTTCCTACTCAGTCACTTGGGCGTTTCCGGAGGAGCGGTATCGCAGGACCAGCAGTATTTCCTCGGTAAGAAGGCGGCCGTCCATTTTCCCGATCTTCTCGACCAGCCCATCGTATTCAATGCCGTGATCGCCAGCCTCGATGATTCGGACGCGAACGTGCGTGCAGCGGCGCTCGATCTGCTGAGGGAGTCTAAAGGAATTGAGCAGCGGCCCGAGTTCCGGGCGGCCTTAGAGCGGCTGCGGAATGACCCGAACGCCCGCTTGAAAACGATTGCGGCAAATGTGCTCTCAGGCAAGAATCTTCGCGAGGCTCTCGCGGATGTCGAGCCTGGATCCGTTCTTGACTTCAACTATTTTGTCGCCAAGGTCGAGCCTATACTGGCTACGCCCGGAGCCGATGGAAAAGCTTGTGTGATGTGCCACGCAACGCACGTGATCTTCCGGCTCCATCCACCCGACCCGGAAGGGCAATTCTCGCCTCAGGATAGCGAAGATAATTACAAATACGCCATGCGCGTGGTGGATATCAATGACCCGTCACATAGCTTGATGCTGATCAAACCCACCCGGCCCACCGATTCGGCGGGGAATGTTGCCGACTACCTGGCCACGCACAACGGCGGCCAGCGCTGGCCAGGCAATGAATCAAGCTGGCAGTACAACACCATCCTCGAATGGGTGCGCGGCGCCGGCTTGTCTAGATAGACTTATTCCTTATGACCCGTCGCACTCTCGTTACTTCATTTGCCGCAGCCGCGGCGCTTAAAGCTCAATCGCCCAAACGAAAAGAATGGAAACCCAGGCTTGGAGTCCTGGGCCCTTTTACTCCCGCCAACGTCGAGTTCGCGAAGACGCAGGGCTTCACGAACATGATTTTGGGCGTCGGGCGAGGCGACACAATCGACGCGGAAAACATTACCGACAATCAGATTGAGAACATTCAGGCAACCCTGCGGAAACATGACATGCATGTCTCCGCCTTTCAGATTGGCGACAACTCCATCGAGCCGAACCCCGATAAGCGTGCGCGGGACAATGCCTACTTCGTTAAAGCCATAGAGCTCGCAGGAAAACTCGGAGTTGCATACCTTGGAACGCAATCCGGAAAAGATCCGAATAAGCCGTTCCAGCAACAAGTCGACGAAATCGTTCGCGTTTACACTGAAAAGTATTTTCCTGCTTGCGAGCGCAACCATGTGCGCATCCTTTGGGAGCCTTATCCGGAAGCCGCGAATATTGCCACCAGCCCGGTCGGTTTCGAAGCGTTATTCAAAGCCTTCGGCAACTCGCCTTATGTGGGTCTGCAATACGATCCTTCCCATCTGGTCCGCCAGTTCATGGATCCCGTCCAGACCGCGCGTGATTTCGTCGGCCAAATCTATGACGTGCACTTGAAAGATACGGAGATTCTATGGCCTGTGCTGCGCGCCGGCGGCATCAATCCGGTGAATGGAGCGGATTGGTGGCGGTATCGAATTCCCGGCATGGGCTCCATCAGTTGGCGCGAGTTTTTCAACGTGCTCGAAGACGTCGGATACTCAGGCGCGATGAGCATCGAGCACGAGGATGATCTCTACGGCGCCGCTAACAATCCCGGCCCCGATTTCAGCGAAGACTACAAAATGGGTTTCATCATGGCAAAGCGCTATTTAGCGCAGTATGTGCCGTAACTTTCCCTTGTAACCATCCTGACAAGCGCGTGCCTGAAAAATCGGGCCCGAAGCATAGCCGGCAGCCAGGCGCCGCGTTCGCCGCTGGCCGGTGAAGGATTTTGAGAACTGGCTTATTTTTTATCACCCGAGGCGCGACGGCGTTGAACACCGTTCGTGTCATCAGGCCGTTCCCGATTTCGCGCGTTACAACTTGATCGGAGCAGCCAGCAAACTTGCCGCATTTCGCTACCTCGACCCTAGAACTTTCCGGGAATACGGTCGATAGGAACTGAAGGGAGCCGCACGCCCTTACGGTTTAAGGCCATTAAAGATTTATGACGCGCCAATTTTAGCACCGAGACCGGGGAACGCATTTGGAAAAGGTGGTTTCGACCACCGCCTGAGTGGCTGAAGCATCGATTTGCGAGACACCCTTAGCCTATGTTTCTGCACGCTATTTACGACTACCGGCTAATAGCCCTCTCCATCTTTGTTGCGATCTGCGCGGCGTATGCGGCGCTCGATCTCTCCAGCCGCGTCACATCGACAAAGGGGCTCGCAAAAATTGTCTGGATTTGGGGCGGAGCATCTGCCATGGGCATTGCCATTTGGTCGATGCATTACATCGGAATGCTGGCTTTTCATTTGCCCGTTCCGGTCCGTTATGATCTCTTCCTCGTCATCGTGTCGATGATAGCGGCGATTATAGCGTCTGCCGTAGCGCTTTCATTTATAAGCCGCCCGGTACTTCACACACCGCAACTCGCATGGGGTGCACTTTTCATGGGCTCCGGGATCGGCGCCATGCATTACATCGGAATGGCGGCAATGCGGATGAGCTGCGCTTGCCTTTGGAATTGGTGGATTGTCGCCCTTTCTGTCGTCATCGCCGTGGTTGGCTGTGGGGTTGCAATCTTCAGCTTGCGCTCCGGAGTCACCGCTGGCGGAATCCGTAAGGTAGTTGCGGCAATCTTGTTGGGGTTCGCGATTAGTTCCATGCATTACACGGCCATGGCCGCCGCTCGATTCAGCCCAGCGCATCATTTTTTTGATGTCAACTCCGGGGTGAATGTCTCCTCCTTGGGGGGGATCGGCATTGCTGTCGTGTCCCTCATTCTTCTTGGTGTGGTGATCGCCTCTTCGATTGCCGACAAACGTTTCTCGGCTCAGGCCATGGCTTTGCGCTCCACAGAAGAGCGCTATCGCGTTCTCTTTGAGCGGAGTCTTACAGGAATCTGCCGCACGGCCCCGGACGGAACCATCGTCGGAATGAATCGCGCATGTGCCGAACTCCTCGGGTACGAGAATCCCTTGGACGCTATCGGACTCGACTTTGCTCATCATCTGCCGCACCCTGAAGCAGAGGCTTGCCGGAAGACGCTACTCGAAACCAAACGTCTGGCTCCATATGAAACGAAATTGGTAAAGACAAGTGGGGATTCGGTTTGGGTCATGCACAGCGCGACCCTTGTAGAGTCCTCCGAGGGTCGGCCGGTTGAGATCCAGAGCATGTATCTGAATATCGACGAGCGCAAGCGGACTGAAGCTGAACTCCGGTCCGCCAAGCAAGCAGCGGAAGCGGCCAACCAGGCCAAGAGCGAATTTCTCGCAAACATGAGTCACGAAATTCGTACACCGATGAACGGAATCATCGGAATGACCGAGTTGGCGCTCGACACCCCTTTGAACATAGAACAACAGGACTACTTGGAGACGGTGAAACTCTCAGCGGAGTCGTTGCTCGGCGTCATTAATGATGTGCTCGATTTCTCGAAAGTCGAAGCGGGTCAATTGCAAGTTGATCCTGTCGAATTCCATCTACAGGAGTGTGTCGACAACGTACTCAGAGCACTCGCACTGCGAGCCCACGAAAAAGGCTTGGAGCTCACCTGTCATATCGATTCCACTGTCCCGGAGACAGTTTTCGGCGATCCGGGGCGGCTACGTCAGATTCTGACTAATTTAGTCGGCAATGCGATCAAGTTCACCGATGAAGGGGAGGTAACGGTTACGATTGAGAGTTCCGGTGGAACCGGCAATCAAGCGGAGCTGCATTTCGCAGTGCAGGACACGGGACCTGGTATCCCAAAAGAAAAGCAAGCCGACGTTTTCCGGGCCTTCGTGCAAGCAGACGGATCGATGACGCGGCGCCACGGAGGAACGGGATTGGGCCTGACGATCTCCACGCAGCTCGCGGAAATGATGGGCGGTCGCATCTGGTTAGAAAGCGAAGTCGGGCAACGAAGCGTTTTTCATGTCGTACTGCCTCTTCCCGAAAGCCGGAAATTTCTTTTTCAGCCGGTCGTTTCGCCTCGCCCTGAGCTACATAATCTTTCCGTGCTCGTGGTGGATGACAATGCGACCAATCGAAAAATCCTGGTAGAAATATTGCGGCGCTGGGGATGCTACCCGACGGCGGTTAAGGGAGCGCACAGCGCCATCGCGGTTCTTCTCGAAAGAAGCAAAACGCGGCAGCCGATTGATTTGGTTCTGACGGATGCCCAAATGCCGGAGCAGGACGGGTTTATGTTCATCGAGACCATTCGGCG
>JBAUUG010000530.1:0-4111 GCA_049582585.1 Bryobacteraceae bacterium
CCGCTAGGCCGAGCCTAAACTACCGCGCCACACCTCGACTCCACACGAAAGCGGTTAGAACAAGCCTAAGTGCTTAGGAATCAGCTTATGCTATGGCCGAGTTTTCACTACATTTGAGTTCGAATTCGTGGCGCTCCGGCAGGCTGATCTTCAGCTGTTGCAGGAGTTGTTTCTGTTCTGGGCTGGGTTCGGTGATACGACGCAAGCGCAGCTCACGCCCGTCGGTGGTCGGCAAGACGATGTCGGCACTCTGCAGTGTGCAAAGCAGCGCCAGCGCTCGGGCCGGCGACAGATCCGAAGGGCTCTGCCGCAACAGATGTTTCAGTGTCACCCAGAGCGCGTAACCGAGAAATGCCACCAGGATGTGCGCCTTCACCCGAGGTTCGAGTTGATGAAACAAGGGCCGGATCGACAACTCGCTCTTCAGCGCCCGAAAGGCGGACTCGGCTTCGGTGAGTTGGATGTACTTGGTCCAAAGCTCTTCGGCCGATTCGCCCTGGAGATTGGTGCGCAGCAAATAGGTGCCCTCGCGCGCCTCGCGCCACGCCCGACGTTCTTCGAGGAGTTTCCACTCGACCGCCAGGTGACCCGCGTGTTCTGTGATGCTCATCGTATAGAGGTCCGTCACTTGCGGGTGACGCGCCTGAATTCTCCCCAGTCGCCGTTCGATTTTCTGCCGGTCCTTAAGTTGGCCTTTCTCCACTCGCTGGGCCAGATGCTTCAGCGCCCCCTCCATCTGAGCCGAAAAACGGCGGCGAATCGCCGGCTCTTTTTCCCGTCGCGCCGTCGAGCGGCACAACACGTAAGTCTCCGTTCCCGTGGGCATCGGGACCAACTTGGCTTCCACCTCGTCGCGCACCCGGACCCAGCCGCCTTCGAGTAGTTCCCGTTCTACCCCTCTCAGTTTGGAGCGCGGCGTGCCGACCAGGTACTGCCCACCCCGCTTGCGCAGCGAGGCCAGATTCTCTTCGCTGATGATGCCCCGGTCAAACACCCACACCCGCCGCGCCCGCCCGTACTTGCGCTCCACCCTCCGTATCACCGCTTGCAACGTGGTCACATCGGCGCGGTTGCCATCGAAGGTTTCATAGCTCAAGGGAAAGCCTTCGGTGTTGACGATCAAGGCGATGACCACCTGCTTGCAGTCGGGCCGGTGGTCGCGCGAATAACCGCGCTGCATCATCGGATTCCTCTCCGCCTGACCCTCCACATAACTGCTCGTCAGGTCGTAGAGCAGAACGTCAAACTCCGCGGCGAACAGTTCTCCGTAGCGCTGCTTGAGGTGCTGCTCCAGTTTCGCTTTGTGCGGCAGCAGACGGTCCAGGCAGCGATACAAGCGCGTGTCATTGACGGCACCCGCTGGTAAACCCAGCAGGTCGTCCAGTGCTGTCGCCGGATACCAGCGCTCCTCGATGCCCAATTCGCTCGACGGCGCGCACAAGCGGTTGATCGCTAACAACGCCGCCACGCGCGACCACGGCACATCGGCCGGCTCGTCATCCAGCAGAGCTTCGAAAAATCGATCCAGCCCCAGCCGCTTCCACAGCTCCAAGCCCAGCCAACAGTTCCCGAACTGCCGCACCCGCTCCAGGCGGACCTTCTTCACCCAAACGCAAGCCACGTCGGGATCGTTCTGGGGGGGTGGGACATCGGAAGGAAACAGTTTCAACTGCTGGCGTTCGCCCTGCTCATTGAAAACCTCCACCGCCTTTAGCCAGCGAGCTTGCGCGGAAGAATTCAACTCGCCCAAGTAACAGACCGTACGCTGGCGCGGCCCGTCGGGCGTGCGCACCGTTTCTACCAGCGACCAGTAGGTGTGATCTTTGCCGTCCTTCGCAACACGATAAGGCCGCAGAAACATCGCTGCTGATGTTGCCAGCTACCGGAAGCGAAAAACAAGAGGGTAGGTTTTCACTACATCGGATTTTGAGCAACCCCGGACTGACAACAAAATGCTTGCCGAACCAGCAGGCATCAAAATAATTAAAAACGCGTCTCTCGTGTGGAGTCGAGGTGTGGCGCGGTAGTTTAGGCTCGGCCTAGCGGTTGCCGGCCCTTTCGGGTGCCGGTGCCTCAATAGTCGAGCCATGCTCCGTTTCCACACCCCGCTCATCGAACCGGACAGGCGCGACTAGCGCATCCGGCTCCCGGAGAAAGGATCACGAAGTCGCCCACGGAAAACTGCGCGTCCGCTCGGTAAGGCGGACCAGCCCCAGCACCGTGTGAAGGTCGGCTTCCGGATATTGCTTGGTCGCCGGCCACCACAGCTTGTGCTTGGCGCACAGCCACTGGCGCAGCCTACGCCGCGCGTGTCGCTCGATCGCCCGGTAGGCTTTGCTAACTGGCCCGAGACAGAAGTAGTTGGCCCAACCGAGCATCATGCGGTTGAGCGTCTCTACCATGGTCTCCTGTACCAGGAGGGACTTGCTCCGTCCGGTTTCGCTGCTGATCGCTTGGCAGATGCGGATCACCCGCTTCTTGGACGGAACAGTGCCCAGATAGGCCCGTCCCGTCTTTGGCGAATAACAGCGCCCGAACGTGTATCCCAGAAAGTCGAATTTCTCTTCCGGCAGCTTCGAGACCCTCGTCTTCGTCACATTCACCGTCAACTTCAGCTTCATCATCATGCCCTGCATCGCAGCCAGAGCCTCTTCCGCCCTGCCCCGACAGCAGATCACGAAATCGTCGGCATAGTTCACGATGTACGCGCGAAGACGTTTCTCGTGCCCCAGCTTCTTCCAGCCGAGCACGAATCGGCGCATGTACAGATTGCTGAGCAGGGGACTGATCGGAGCCCCTTGCGGGGTACCCCGCCCTTCATCCCGGTTGTGCGTGCTCCGATGCTTGTTTCCGCACTCATCGGTTTCTTCTACGGGAGCCGCCAGCCACATCTTGATCAGATGGAGCATGGCTCCGTCGACGACCCGACGAGCCACCGACCTGAGAAGCTCGGCGTGCGGAATCGAATCGAAGTAGCCACTGAGATCTGCGTCAACAATTTCTCCATGGCCCGTGTTGATCAGCTTGTGAACGTGTCTTACAGCGTCCAGTGCACTGCGGTCTCGCCGATAGGCGTACTGTTCCGGCTGCAGATCTGCCTCGAAGATCGGTTCGAGAACTAAGACTGCCGCCGTCTCCACCGTCCTGTCACGGATAGCGGGTACACCTAATGGCCGCTGCTTCCCGTCCAGCTTGGGGATGTATACCCTGCGTACGGGAAGAGGTCGATACGTTCGGCTCTTCAGCTCTTGTGCCAGTTCGTCCAACCACCGCTCTACCCCGTACCCCTCGATGCCTTCGAAGGTTTGGCCGTCTACTCCCGCTGCGCCGCGGTTGGCTTTGCAGCATTCGTAGGCGAAGGCCAGAACATCCTTTCGGTGCACCTTATCGTACAGAGCGTAGAAGCGAAAATTGGGCGATTCCTTCGCTTTGTCGTGCAACGCCGTCTGCAACTTCTGAACACTGCTGGGGGTTGCTAGGTTCATCACCAATCCCTCGGTCCTTTGTCGCTTCTTGCGTCTCCCTTCAACTGAGGCCCCTTCCCTCCCCCGGCATTACCCGGGTTCACCGGTCATACGGACCTCTCCGCCACCCCCGACGGTCTGGCCTGCCTCTCACGAGTTGCCAGTTGATCCCGACGATCACCGTCGTGGGTTTCCCGTGTTGCGTCTGGTCCCCTTTGCCTGCATGCCGTCGCCAATACCCCGGCAGGACCAATGAAACCCGTTCGCTCGTACCGTTCCATCGGCATCCGCCTTCCCTCGATCGTCGGCGGGTCGGCTCCTGCGTCACCCGTTTCGGGGCCTGCACAGCGTTCACGATTGTTACGGCCTACAGACTTGCCAAGTCGCCATAGCGACCCTCTACACCAAAGGCTTCAGCAGCTTCGTTGCCTCTGCTGCTGCTCTGATTGCTACCGGGTGGAGCGAACCAGTTCCCGGGCGGGACTTGCACCCGCTGTGGACCAGCGCCTTTTCACGGCGCACGACGAACTTGGGCTAGCGGCATGGGGCGTTATAAAAGCAACCGTCTCTCTTTTAAACTAAAAGATAATTCTGATCTATAGTACGTCGGTGCTATTCCCTGATTTAGTGGGCCCTCTGTATTGACT
>JBAUUG010000531.1:0-1575 GCA_049582585.1 Bryobacteraceae bacterium
GTCCTGAACAGCGCCCGCGCGATTCAGATGAATATCCTGATCATGCGCGCCTTCGTTCGTTTGCGCGAAATGATTGCCGCCAACAAAGACTTGGCGGCTCGCATCGAGAAACTCGAAGCCAGTCATCGCCAGACGGTCTCTATTATCGACGTGCTCGTCGATGAGATAGACGGCATCGCACGCGAGATCAAAGGCGCGAAGATGCTGCCCGCGCAGCCGAAGCGTAAGATTGGGTTCGATCTACGCTGAACAATGCGGCTCGGTTATCTCGTCAGCCAATATCCCTTCGTCCGTCATGCCTATTTATTGCGCGAGATCCGGCAACTGCGGCAACTCGGCTGGGACATAAACGTGATCGCCATTCGCCCCGACGATCGTGACGCAACAGAGCTTACCGCGGAGGAACGGGAAGAAGCCGCAAGCACCCATTATCTGCTGGGGAACAGCACCGCGAGACTTCTCGTTCTACAGCTCCGCACGCTTCTGAAGCATCCGGCGGGCTACTTCCGCGGGCTTTATCGCGCGATATCGTATGGACGCTTTCAACCCGTTCGGACGCTGTATGCGCTGGCCTACTTCGCCGAAGCGATCGCCGCCGGTGTATGGCTCGAAGCTAATCGGATCGCTCACGTTCACACGCACTATGCGTCAACCGTCGCCTGGCTACTCTCCGCGATGTTTCCGATTAGCATCTCGATGACCATACATGGATCGGCGGAGTTCGACGATCCCACTGGTTTTCGCCTGCGCGATAAAGTCGCTGCTTCCCAATTCGTGACCGCCATCAGCTACTTCGGCCGGAGCCAGATTATCCGCGCGGTGCCTTACGATCAGTGGAACAAGGTCGAGGTCTGTCCGCTCGGCCTCGATCCCGAGGCCTTTGCTCTTCGAGAGTTCCGGCGAAATCCAGAACCTTTTGAGCTTCTCTCGGTCGGAGGCATGGCCAGTCCCCGCGCATTTCATGTACTGATCCAAAGCGCCGCTATCCTTGCGCACGGCGGCAGACGCGTGATGCTGCGGCTCGTGGGCGACGGCCCCGATCGTCCGGTACTCGAGCGTCTGGCTGCTGAACTCGGCGTCGCTGACATCGTTGTATTTGAGGGGTGGAAAAATCAGGATTAGTTGCGAGCCATTTACGCTCGCGCCGATATCTTCGTCTTCTCGAGCTTCGCCGAAGGTCTGCCGGTTGTGTTGATGGAGGCCATGGCGCACGGCATTCCCTGCGTTGCTCCCAGCATCGCCGGCATACCGGAACTGATTCAGGACGGTGTTGACGGGCTCCTTGTCAGTGCGTCCGACGAGCAAGCAATGGCGGCGGCCATCGCGCGTTTGACGGACAATCCAGACTTGCGATCGGAGCTAGGTCACGCCGCGAGACGGAAGATTGAGGAAAAATACAACAGCGAACGAAACGTCACGCTATTGTCTGAAATTTTCAAGCGCAAGAAAAAGGCCGTGACATCGTAGTAACAGGCGCGTCCAAGTGGGAATGAATTTTTTTCAGCAAGACCTGAAGTATGCCGCCCGTATGCTGCTGCACAGTCCCGGCTATACGGCTGCGGCGCTCCTTTCGCT
>JBAUUG010000532.1:0-9295 GCA_049582585.1 Bryobacteraceae bacterium
TCGTTATACTGGTCACATTAAGAGCGGTTAATCAGCTCACGAGCTTTAGCCGCCCTTTCCTCCGAAGCCAAGAGCCTGGGATAAAACCCGGGCTCTTGTCTATTGTAAGGCGATTTTTCAGCCCATCCGAATGTGAGCTAAGCTCATAGGAACCCACTGGGTAAAAGGAATTCTGAATGAGCGACATCTCACGTAGAAGGCGTTTTCTCACGTCGATGGGGGGAGTGGCTGCTTTGTTTGCGGGCAAAAGCGCAGATGGAGCGCAGACCCCGGTGGTGGGAACGACGCCGGAAGCCGCCGTTCCGGGGTACGCCCTCGCACAGAGCTATAAAACTCTAAAGCAATCGAGCTATGACCGGACCGGCGGAAATCGCGATAGCTGGCCCATGACGGCCGGCCAGACGCTAGAAGTTTTTCAATCTTCAGGGCCTGGCGTCATCACCCACATCTGGTTTACAATCGCCGCGCAAGGCGCTCATCACCTGAAGGAACTGGTGCTTCGGATTTACTGGGACGGAAACGCCAAGCCGAGTGTGGAAACCCCAATAGGCGATTTTTTCGGCCTTAATCTGGGCGAATATTTCCTGTATCAGTCCGCTTTCCTGAACTGCTCGTCCGTCAAGGCCTTGAACTGCTATTTCGCAATGCCGTTTCGCCGGTCGGCGCGCATTACTGTGACCAATGAAGGCGAGCGGCCGGTTGGGGCGCTTTACTCGAATATCGATTACCAAATCGTTCCCGCGCTGCCTGATGGCGCGCTTTATTTCCACGCCCAATATCGGCAAGCGACGCCGAACCCGGCGGTGACCTTCGCGCCGGGGCAGCCGGAGATCAACATCGAGGGGCAGCGCAACTACGTGTTTCTCGAGACGAGAGGCAAGGGACAGGTAATGGGCGTCACGCTTGGTGTGCTGCAAAACTCGAACGATTGGTTCGGTGAAGGCGACGAGATGGTATTCATCGATAGCAGTTCAAAGGCGGGCGGTTTAAAGCCGGTCATCAACGGCACGGGAACCGAAGATTATTTCTGCGGCGCTTGGGATTTCGGCGGGCGGGATGGCGCGGTTCCGTTCTCTAATCTTTACAATGGCGCGCCTTATATCGGATTGCCGGAGCGCGCGGGCGGACGTTATTGCCTGTATCGGTGGCATGCGGACAATCCGATCGCTTTCGAGCAATCCATTAAGCACACCATCGAGCACGGGCACGCGAATGACCGCGCGGATTGCTTCTATTCCGTTGGATATTGGTATCAAAGTGAGCCGTACACGGACTTCCCCGCGCTGCCTTCGGTGGCTGAGAGAGTTCCGGCTCTGAAGACGGACTAAGGGGCCGCTGCGTTGGATTGCACTTGGCATGGGTGATCCTTGTGCCGACTTGTATATTGGTGCAAGCTTGGTCCGATGCGCATCCCGATTAAGTTCTATATCCCGATACTCGCCGTGCTTCTGGTGCTTGGTATCGGAGCGGTTTGGCTGCATGCGATATGGACGCCGGACAAGAGCAGAACCATCGAATTTGCATCCGCCTTGATTGGCGGCTTGACTGCGCTGTACACTCTGCTGCTGAGCGTGCAACAGAGAAGAGCGTACGCAGCTGCGCAATTTATGCAGCGTTGGAACGCCCCGGACTTTCGCGATTATCGCAAGGCTGTGAGAGACACTATCGATGCGAAATCGGCTGTTGGGGTCGAGAACTTGCTTACGTCGGCTATTTTGAGCTTTTGGGAAGAAGTATCAATTGCGGTGTTGCACAAGGAAGCTGATGAAGGGCTAATGAAGGAGTTCCTTTTTACGCCCGCCATACGATACTTTATGGCGGTTGAGACTCACATTCAATCGATCAGAGTGCATAAAAGCCAGCCCACAGCCTACGCGGCGTATGAGAGACTCTATAAGCGCTGGTGTCCGAAGGGGACGTAAGTAGCGGCTGCTATTCCGGGCAGGTATCTTCGGGACAAGTATCAAGACACATAATTTATTGTACCCTCTTCAGAAGATATCGGCCATACCAATTAGGGTCTTGAGCTAGCGATACGAAAAGCCAGGGCTCGTTCTGCATGCAAAGCCCTGGAAAGACCGTAGTCGGTCACCCATGTTGCTTGAGAACACGAGGAGTGCTTGGATCTACCATACAGAAGAATGAACTCACGACCTTTTGAACGAGCGCGGGCGTGAAGGCGCTCGTAAAAACCCAGAGCGCGCCCGGATTGTGGCTGGAAGACATACCTGAGCCGAGCATTGGAATCAACGATGTCCTAATCCGCGTGTCTCACACCGGAATCTGCGGCACCGATTTGCATATCTATGAGTGGGACGATTGGGCGCGTTCCACCATCCCGGTCCCCATGGCGATTGGGCATGAATTCGTGGGAGAAATCGTCGAGGCCGGCTCAAACGTCAATGACTTCCATCCGGGCGAAATCGTGAGCGGGGAAGGGCACGTGGTTTGTGGCCGCTGCCGTAATTGCCTGGCAGGACGGCGTCATCTTTGCGCTCATTCGCAAGGTGTCGGCGTGAACCGGCCGGGAGCATTCGCCGAATTGCTTGCCCTGCCGATGAGCAATATCTGGCGCCACGATCCGGGAATCAATCGCGATGTGGCTGCCATTTTCGATCCGTTTGGCAACGCGGTTCACACCGCGCTCTCATTCCCCGTGCTGGGCGAAGACGTTCTAATCACTGGCGCGGGTCCCATCGGCCTCATGGCTATTCCCGTAGTCCGCCACGCCGGCGCGAGACATATCGTGGTCACCGATCTGAATGCATTCCGGCTCGATCTCGCGCGGAAGATGGGCGCAACGCTTGCCGTCAACCCGGCTGAAACGGCCATCGCCGAAACGCAGAAACAACTCGGAATGCAGGAAGGGTTTGACGTGGGGCTGGAGATGTCGGGCAACCCCGCGGCGTTCCGTGAAATGATCGCCAACATGAGTCACGGCGCGAAAATCGCCATGCTCGGAATTCCAGCGAAGGAGATGCTCTTTGATTGGACGCAGGTGATTTTCAACATGCTGACCGTGAAGGGCATTTACGGCCGTGAGATGTACGAAACCTGGTACAAGATGACCGTGATGCTCGAATCGGGCCTCGACATCACTCCCGTAATTACCCATCGCTTTTCTTATCGGGAATTCGAGCAGGGTTTCGAAGTGATGCGCTCGGGAAAATCAGGCAAGGTGATTTTGGATTGGAGCCGGGTGTCGTAAATTGCGGCTCGACGGCTCATGAAAACCAGCATCTTCGATCTCTTCCGCATCGGCATCGGCCCGTCTAGCTCCCATACCATCGGTCCGATGCGAGCCGCACGGCAGTTTGCGGCAGAACTCGACGAGAGCGCTGCGCGTATCCAAGCTGAACTCTATGGTTCGCTGGCGTTGACGGGTGAGGGTCATGGAACCGATCGGGCTGTTCTCTTAGGCTTGACTGGCGAAAGGCCGGAGGAAATAGACCCTGCCGCGATCGATTCGATCGTGCATACAATCCGTGGGACGAAGACACTGCGGATTCTCGGTGGCCGGCCGATTCGCTTCGAAGAGCAGCGCGATCTTCTCTTCCATGAAAAATTCGTTCTGCCCGGGCATCCCAATGGCATG
This sequence comes from Bryobacteraceae bacterium, assembly GCA_049582585.1. Lineage (GTDB taxonomy): Bacteria > Acidobacteriota > Terriglobia > Bryobacterales > Bryobacteraceae > Bog-105. Next base: position 3,596 of record JBAUUG010000532.1, read on the forward strand.
CGGTTCTCTGCCTTCGACGAACAAGGTCAATTGCTGATCTCTGAGGTTTATTACTCCATCGGCGGCGGATTCATTTTGAAGGAAGGCGAGCCCCTTTCGACGGATGTGGCTTCTTTACCCGTGCCGCATCCATTTTCGAACGGCGCCGAATTGCTTGAGCAAGCGGAAGAGATGAAATTGCCGATTTGGCGGCTCATGCTGGAGAACGAGAGTGCGCTGCATACTGAAGAAGAAGTTCGAGAGCGCATTCGCCTTATATGGTCAGTCATGGATGCCTGCATTGAGCGCGGGCTGCGCACGAAGGGAATTTTGCCGGGAGGATTGAATGTCCGACGGCGCGCGCCGGGGATGTATATCCGAATTCAGATGCAGGCGGATAACGATCCGTTCGGCGCAATGGATTGGGTCAACACTTTTGCGATGGCGGTAAATGAAGAGAATGCCGCGGGCGGACGCGTTGTGACAGCGCCGACCAATGGCGCAGCGGGGTTAGTTCCCGCAGTGGCGCGCTATTATCGCCAGTTTGTGCCCGAGTCATCCGACGAAGGCCTGCTGCGCTATTTCTTGACAGCGGGTGCAATCGGCATCCTTTATAAAGAAAATGCTTCCATCTCCGGAGCGGAAGTCGGGTGCCAGGGCGAGGTGGGTGTGGCCTGTTCCATGGCTGCGGCGGGACTAGTCGGCGCTTTGGGAGGTTCCAATGAACAAATTGAGCACGCTGCCGAAATCGGCATGGAACATCATTTGGGAATGACCTGCGATCCCATCGGCGGCCTGGTTCAGATTCCATGTATCGAGCGCAACGCAATCGGCGCCGTGAAGGCCATCAACGCATGCCGCATGGCAATGCAGGAAGCGGGCGGCCACAACGTCTCGCTCGATCAAGTGATTCGCACGATGTACCAGACCGGCCTTGATATGCAATCGCGTTACAAGGAAACCGCGCTGGCCGGGCTGGCAGTCAATGTAAAGGAATGTTGAACGCACAAGGAAATCGAAATGTATAGCAACGTTCAGCCTTATTTAACTCAGAAACTTCTCGACATCGAAAAGGCAGGGCTCTATAAACGCGAGCGCCTGATCGAAAGCCCGCAGCAAGCGGAGATACGGGTCAGCGGGGCCAAAGTATTGAACTTCTGCGCGAACAATTATCTTGGTCTGGCGGATAACCCGGCGATTGTCGAAGCCGCGCGCAAAGCGCTTGATGAATGGGGATACGGCTTGGCGAGTGTGCGCTTCATCTGCGGCACCCAATCCATCCACAAGCAATTGGAAGACCGCCTGAGCGAATTTTTGGGCATGGAAGATACCATCCTCTACAGCTCGTGCTTCGACGCAAACGGCGGGCTTTTTGAGACGCTCCTGGATCAGGAAGACGCCATCATTTCAGATGAGCTGAACCACGCCAGCATCATTGATGGCGTTCGGCTGTCGAAAGCCGCGCGGTTCCGTTACAAGAACGGCGACATGGCTGATCTGGAAACAAAACTCAAAGAGTCAAGCCGCGCGCGCAACCGTCTGATCGCGACCGATGGGGTTTTCTCCATGGATGGATATATCGCCAAGCTGCCGGAAATTTGCGATCTCGCGGAAAATTACAACGCTATGGTTATGGTGGATGATTCGCATGCGGTGGGATTCATGGGCAAATCCGGACGCGGGACGCACGAGTATCACAACGTGATGGGGCGCATCGACATTCTGACCGGCACTCTCGGAAAGGCGCTGGGTGGCGCAAGCGGCGGGTACACCAGCGCGCGGAAAGAAATCGTCGATCTGCTGCGTCAGCGTTCTCGCCCCTATCTGTTTTCTAACTCGCTGGCGCCGCCAATTGTGGCGGCCTCCCTGAAAGTGCTTGATCTGCTGACTGAGACTTCAGCGTTGCGCGAGCGATTGTTTTCCAACACCAAGCTCTTTCGCGAGCGGATGACGGCGAGCGGCTTCAATATTTTGCCGGGCGAGCATCCGATTGTGCCCGTGATGCTCGGAGACGCTGCGCTCGCGACGCGCATGGCCGATCTTTTGCTGAAGAAGGGGATTTACGTTATCGGCTTTTCCTATCCAGTGGTTCCGCAGCGAAAGGCCCGCATTCGCGTGCAAGTATCTGCCGCGCATACGCCGGAAGAGCTGGAGTACGCAGCCGATCAATTCGCGGCTGCAAAACGTGAACTGGGGATCTGACGAATGCTCCGGCTGATGTTTCTCGTAATCATCGCAGCTTGCTGTAGCGCAGCGCCTCAGCAGACGATTCTTCTTTGGCCGGATGGCGCTCCGGGCGCGCAAGGCGATGCGGATATAGACAAGCCTACTCTGACCATCTACCCGGTTTCGGCGAATAAGGTTTCTACCGGTGTCGTCGTTTGCCCGGGCGGCGGTTATGTCAATCTTTCGATGGATCATGAGGGCACGCAGATTGCCGAGTGGTTGAATCATCTTGGAATCTCGGCGTTCGTGCTGAAATATCGGCTTGGACCGAAGTACCATCATCCAATCGAGATGTGGGACGCTCAGCGGGCGATCCGCTACGTCCGTGCACATGCCGCCGACTTTGGAATTCAGCCGAATCGAATCGGAATCTGGGGCTTTTCGGCCGGCGGACACCTCGCATCCACTGCCGGCACTCACTTTGACAGCGGCGATACCGGCGCCAAAGACGAGATCAATCGGCAGAGTTCCAGGCCGGACTTCCTGATTCTCGCGTATCCGGTCATCACCATGATAGAGCCGTACGTGCATACCGGCTCGCGCGACAATCTGCTCGGCGAAAAGCCCGATCCGGCTTTGGTGGAATCGCTTTCGAATGAGAAACAGGTGACGAACCGAACTCCCCCGACTTTTCTCTTCCACACGACAGATGATCAGGTTGTGCCGGTTGAGAACAGCGTGCTGTTCTATCTGGCGTGCCGCAAAGCTGGTGTCCCGGCTGAGATGCACATTTATCTGAAAGGCACGCACGGTGTTGGTTTAGCCCAAGGGGACCCGGTGTTGAAAACGTGGCCGGACCGTCTCGCGGACTGGCTGCAGATACAAGGTTTTCGTTAAGCTCAAGCCTTGAGTCTGGAGAGTATGAACGCCCCGCAGCCCGCCGCTATCGCATCCTCAATAACGGCTATCGCGGGATCCGGAATGCCAAACCGCGCGCCGGCTCTCCTGCGCAATTCATAAGCTGCATACGTAGCGCCAATCGCGGCGCCCATCCCGATAAGGGCTCCTCTAAGCACGGAACGCTTCTTGGCCGAGCACACAGCCGCTCCGCTCACCGCGCCCGATACCGCGCGCGCGATCAGGGACGCCGCCTGGGTTCGCCTCGGGAGAAACGGCAACTTGTCTGCAATGAGTTCTCCCGCGGCAAGCAGCATGGTCGTGCGCCCCGCAATCGGGGCATTCAGAAAACCGAGCGGCCCGCCTGCTACGGGCATTCCCGATCGGACCAGCCGGCTTACGAATGCCGGCGCCGTCATGGAACGCATGCCGGCCACTGCACCCATCACAGCAGCTCCGGCGTAAATTTGCGCGTCTGTCATTTCGAATCCATCCCTTTCTGTGTCTATGGACGACACGCGAGCACATTCCCATACATGGAACGCTCTGCTTTCCAACCGGCCGCATCTGTCAGAATGGCCAAGATGGATCTGAGCCTGGCTTCCTACGCCATTGAAGATCCCGATCGCATCATCACGCCGGCCTTGCTTATTTATCCCGAGTTGGTGGACTCGAACATCAAAGCCACGCTGAGGATGCTCGGAAATGATGCGAACCGCTGGCGTCCTCATATCAAAACCGCGAAGCTCACTGCAACCTTGCAACAGCTGATCGAGAACGGTATTCAGTCGTTTAAATGCTCGACGACTCTCGAACTGCTTACAGCATGCAAAGCCGGCGCCCGTGATGTTCTGCTCGCCTACTCCGTTATGGGCGCGAACGCACGCCGCACAATCGAGATCGCAAATCAGTTTCCTTCGACACGCGTTTCAGTTCTGATCGAAACTGTCGATCAGGCCGCTATCTGGACCGGCTCCGGTATAGGCGTGTTCCTCGACATCAATTCAGGCATGAATCGTACCGGGATGAATCCGGATCGCGTGCGTGAAATCATAGCTCTGGCTCGCAGGCTAGGGGGACAGTTTCGCGGGGTTCATTACTACGATGGCCACGTCTCCGGATTCGAGATTTCGGAGCGCAAGGCGCGCGCTCATGAAGGTTATGAGCAGCTCCTTAAAATCGTGAATGCACTCCAGGAGCAAAAGATCAAAGTTGGGGAAGTGATTACCTCGGGAACTCCCGCCGCGCCGTTCGCGCTCTCTTTTGAAGGTTTTCGAAACGCTTCTTTCGTTCATCGCGTTTCTCCTGGAACGGTCGTGTATAACGACACGACGAGTCTCGATCAACTCCCGGATTACGGTTATCAGCCTGCTGCAATTGTTCTTTCAACAGTGGTGAGCCGCCCGGCTTCTAACTACATGACGTGCGACGCCGGCCATAAGAGCGTTTCGGCGGATGCCGGTATCCCGACGTGCTCCGTCATCGGGCATCCGCAGTTGAGACCTTCCAAGCCCAGCGAAGAGCACCTTCCCCTTGAATGCCTGCCGGGAGGGCGCGCGCCGAATATCGGAGATAAAATCTACTTGGTTCCCCGGCACGTCTGCCCAACTGTGAATAACTTCGATGAAGCTCTGCTGGTCATCAAGGGGCGCGTTCGCGGTATTGAGCCGGTCAGCGCGCGCGGCCACGAGAGTCCGCTGGCGCAAGGGGCGAATTGGCTTTCTCTCACGACGCCTCTCGAAGGGGAGATCAGGCACACTGGAATGATGAGCGAATCGCGGCCTGTCACGGAATTGAAAGAAGTAGACGGGCGTGAGGGCGACGAAGAACCCGGCATCCTCGATCCAAATGACAGCAACCTGCTGCGGGATCAGATCAAGGGACAGACTACCGAACACGCCACTCCGCCGCGTTTGGAAGATGAGGGGCAGTCTGGCGGGTAGTGCCGAAAAACGGCTTTGTTGGGGACGTTTTTCAGAGGGACAGTCCACCTGTTCACCAATATTCATTCGGTGCGGAGGGCCTTTATCGGGTCGATGGAGGCGGCGCGAGCGGCAGGGATCATCGCGGCAATAAAAGCGCTGACGGCGAGTGAAAGAATCGCGAGAGAAAGGGCGAACGGGCCCGAATCGAGGACGCCGTATAGCTGTGAAGACATAAGGCGGCCGGCTCCGACGGCCAGCGGGATGCCGAGCAGCAATCCGAAAGCAACTTTACCGAACGCGCCGCGAAGAACCAGTTGCACCACGTTCTTCCGATCGGCGCCAAGGGCCATGCGCACGCCGATCTCGCTGGTGCGCTGAGCTACGGTGTACGCTGTCACTCCATAGAGCCCGACAGCCGCCAGGATCAGCGCTACGACCCCGAACAGGGCGGCTAAGCTCGCAACCGCTCGCTGTTGATCAAAGTTCATCGCGACCTGCTGCTGCATCGTGCGAACGTTGATGATCGTGAGATTCGGGTCCGCTTCTTCAAAGGTCTTTCGCAGGAGGGGCTCCAGAGAGCCGGGATCCATGTGCGTGACCACCAGAACATTTTCGATAATGTGGGATCGCAGTTCGCCTTCCTGCAGGATGCTTTCCTTGTAGGCGACGTGTTGAGTCAAGGGCATGAAAAACATCGGGCGAGCGGGTTTGTCCGGCTCGATATACTTGGCAT
>JBAUUG010000533.1:0-2338 GCA_049582585.1 Bryobacteraceae bacterium
TGATAGCTCCGATCCGTTGCACGCAGAAGCATTTCGTGCAGGTGATGGGGCGCGATTGCCGCGTCGGTCATAACAAACCCCAGCGTGGTCGCCATCTGCGGATGAATCATGCCGGCGCCCTTGGTCATCCCGGCAACTCGCACGCTGCCCGTTGGCAACTCGACTTCTTCCGACGCCACTTTCATGCGGGTATCAGTGGTCATGATCGCGCCAGCTACGGCTTCGAACCCCTCTGACGAGAGAGTTGAAACCAGTCGCGGAATGGCATCTGTGATGAGCTTTGGATTAAGCTCGACTCCAATGACACCGGTAGACGCCGGCAAGACGTATTCAGCTTTGGTCTTCAACGCTCTTGCAACGGTTTTACAGGAATTTAGTGCCACCCGATCACCGGTTCGCGTGGCGCAATTGGCGTTGCCGGCATTGACCAGAAGCGCGGCTATCTTTCCCTTTGACGACATCAAATGCTTGCGGGCAAGGCGGACCGGCGCTGCCTGGACAGTGTTTTGAGTGAATACCGCCGCAGCGTGGGCGATTCGATCGGGAACAATGAGGCCGAGATCATCCTGCTGTTGTTTGCGAATGCCCGCGTATGTAGCCGCATACCGGTATCCGAGCGGAAGCTTCAAGTTTGCTCTCCAAGAAGGTCGTTTTCGGAAGGTTTATAGCCGTTGAGGAATGCCTCGGCTGACATTCGCTGCTTGCCTGCAGGCTGAATTTCGAGGATTTCCAAAGACGTGTTCTGCCCGCAGCCTGCATAGAGGCGCCGGTTAGCCGATTGGAGCGCGCCAGGTGACAGAGTGGGCGCATCGGCGGGCTTTGCGCGAAGAAGAAGCAGTTGCCGGCCTCGAAAACTCGTGTACGCTCCGGGCCAAGGCTGAAATCCGCGCAGGCGGTTGTAGATTTGCTGCGCCGGCATTGACCAATCGATCCGCCCGTCTTCTTTCTTCAGGATCGGCGCATAGCTCGCCTCGGCATCGTTTTGCTTCTCAAACTTCGCGGAGCCCTCGGCTACTTGCGCAATCGCTCGGACCAGCAGCTCCGCACCCAGTGGCGCCAGACGCGGGCTCAATTCCGGAGCACTGTCGTCTGGCCCGATTGGGGTCCGCGCCTTCAGCAACATATCGCCCGTATCCAGGCCGGCATCGATTCTCATTATCGTAACGCCGGTTTCCATTTCGCCGTTGGCAATCGCCCATTGAATGGGCGCCGCGCCACGATACTTGGGCAGCAATGATGCGTGGACGTTGAGGATGCCATGCCGGGGAATATCGATGATGGTTTGCGGGATGATCTGCCCGTACCCGACCACCACCATCAGGTCTGCTGCGAAGCTTCTCAGCAGCTCGACAGATTCAGGCCGCCGGATTCGTTCAGGCTGATGAACCGGCAATCCGAGTTCCTGTGCCGCGCGCTTCACCGGCGATTCAGCAATCTGATTGCCGCGTCCCTTGGGGCGATCCGGCTGAGTGATGACAGCGACGACGTTTCCCGCGGCGATCAGGGCTTTCAACGAGGGGACCGCAAAATCCGGCGAACCCAGGAAGACCACGCGCATGCGGAGTCCCGGGATTAATCCCACTCACCGGCCTTCTGCAGCTTCTTTATCTTGCGCTTGATGATATCCCGCTTGAGCGCGCTCAGATGATTGATGAAGAGGATTCCGTTCAGATGATCGATCTCGTGCAGGAAGGCTCGCGCCAGAAGTTCTTCGCCGCTGAGCTCGATAGTTTCGCCTTTTTCGTTCTGCGCACGCAAGCTGACCTTGTTGGCGCGCGTCACGGGCTCCCGATATCCTGGAATGCTGAGGCACCCCTCCTCGCCGGTTTGCTTTCCTTCGCTTGACGTAATCTCGGGATTGATAATGACGAGCTTTTTCGTCTCGTCTTCACCGATGCTGATGTCAATCACAGAAACCCGCTGGCTGAAGCCGATCTGCGGAACTGCAAGCCCTACGCCCTTCGCCGCATACATGGTTTCAAACATGTCCGCGATCAGCTGCTTCAACTCGGGGCTATCAAAATCGCTTACCGGTTCAGCCTTCTCTTCTAGAATGGGCTCGCCGTACTTTAAGATTTTTCGAACCATGAACTAATAACTCTTGACCTGAGCGATATATCCTTCATAGTTTCGCCGCGTTTCGAGGAGGGAATCCCCTCCGAACTTTTCTAAAAAAGCCGCCGCGAGAACCAGCGCCGTCATTGCTTCGCCGATGACACCCGCAGCCGGAACCACGGCAACATCGCTGCGCTCGTATGCGGCAAGAGCAGGCTCGCGAGTGAGCAAATCAACCGACTCGAGGGGCCGCCGCAGCGTCGATATCGGCTTGAGGAATCCG
>JBAUUG010000534.1:0-12761 GCA_049582585.1 Bryobacteraceae bacterium
ACGTGGCGCTTTCGCCCGACGCCAAGGGTCTAGCACAGGATATGTATCAGGCATTGTGGTCTTTTATCGTATGCGTGGTGGTCACCGTAGCTGTCAGCCTCGCCACGAAACCCTTACCGGACGGTCAATTGACGGGTTTGGTTTACGGGCTGACTCGTTTGATGGCCGGGCTGCTTTATCACGTCAGCGCAGCCGATCCGTCCATCTTCGCGGCGGTGGTTTTCCTGCTTGCGCTGGTATCGATGGTGGCTTGCTGGCTGCCGGCCCGGCGCGCGACGCAAGTCGACCCAATGATCGCGCTGCGCTGCGAATAGCTTCATTGCGAAAAAAGGCCGGCGGAAGCACCTACTCCCCGAAGGTCTGTGATGGAATTGATGTATGGCGATCACGCTGACTGTGAACGGGCGGACGACTACCGCCGACGTAGCTCCGGACACTCCGCTTTTATGGGTGATCCGGGACGTACTAAATCTGCACGGAACAAAATATGGCTGCGGGATCGGCCAGTGCAGGGCGTGTACGGTGCACCTTGACGGCCAAGCGGCGCCCTCGTGTTTGATCCCGGTTTCTGCCGCGGCAAACAAGCACGTCACCACCATTGAAGGCTTCTCGCCTGACGGCTCCCATCCACTGCAGAAGGCGTGGATTGAAATCGACGTTCCGCAATGCGGATACTGTCAGGCGGGCCAGATCATGTCGGCAGCAGCTTTGCTGGCTGCGCACCCGAAACCCACCGACCAGGAAATCGATACGGCGATGAATGGCAATCTCTGCCGATGCGGTACGTACCAGCGGATTCGGCAAGCCATTCACAGGGCCGCGGCCATCTCAGGAGATTAATCGCCATGCGCTTAAGCCGTCGTTCTTTTCTGCAAGTTTCGACGCTATCGGGCGGAGGGATGCTGCTCGGGCTATACATTCAGCCAAAAGCCTCAGCACAGCAGCCTCAAGCGCCCCCGCCGTTCGACGCTAAGGCTTTCATCCGCATCGCGGCGGATGGCACGGTCACGCTGGTCTCACGGAACCCTGAAATCGGGCAGGGCATTAAGAACATGCTGCCTATGCTGATTGCCGAAGAACTCGAGGTCGACTGGAAAACCGTCAAGGTGGAGCAAGCCGATTACGACACCAAATACGGCCTGCAATCGACCGGAGGCAGCCGCGCGGCTTCGAACAATTGGGTGCCGATGCGTCAAGTTGGAGCAGCCGGGCGTCAAATGCTAATCGCGGCAGCAGCGAAGACGTGGGGCGTGCCCGAATCCGAATGCTACGCCTCAAACGGCCGTGTCTATCATCGCACTACGGACCGCTCTCTCGGTTATGGAGAACTGGCGGCGACCGCCTCCACTCTTCCGGTACCCGATCTGAAAACGCTGAAGCTGAAAGAAGCGAGCAGCTTCAAGATCATCGGACAACGGACAACCGGCGTCGATGTTCCGAACATCACCACCGGCAAGCCGATTTACGGAATCGATTTCAGCATGCCGGGCATGCTTTATGCCGCATATCAGAAGTGTCCGGTCTTCGGCGGGAAGGTAGTGAGCGCCAACCTGGATGAAATCAAGAAATTGCCGGGCGTTCGCCATGCGTTTGCGGTTGAGAGTCCGATGCAAGTTGGCCCGGTGATGACCGGCGATCCGGGTCTGGAGCCCGGTGTCGCGATTGTCGCCGACACGTGGTGGCAAGCGCAGGTTGCGCGGCAAAAGCTGGATGTGAAGTGGGATGAAGGCGAAGCGGCTGAGCAGAGCAGCGCCGCGTTCGCCGCGCGCGCGGAAGAGTTGTCCAAGCAAACGCCCCAGCGCACGTTAAAGAACGAGGGCAACGTCGAGGAAGCGCTGAAGGGCGCGGCAAAGACGATTGAAGCCGCGTACTCGTACCCTTTTATTTCGCACGCGCCGCTCGAGCCCAGGAATTGCAGCGCGCATTTCAAAGACGGCAAGCTAGAGATCTGGAGCACCACTCAACAGCCGGCACGGGGCCGCGCTTTGACCGCGAAGATATTGGGCATTCCTGAAAACGACATTACGATTCACCTTCTGCGAGCCGGGGGCTCCTTCGGGCGCGGGCTCACCAACGATTACATGGTTGAAGTTGGCTACATCGCCAAAAGCATCGGCGTTCCGGTCAAGCTGGTCTGGTCGCGTGAAGACGACATGACGCACGATTACTATCGTCCGGGTGGATTCCATTTCCTCAAAGGCGGCGTGGACACTTCGGGAAAAATCGTCGCCTGGAGCAACCATTTCGTCAGCTACGGGGATGGTGAGACGTTCGCGCCCTCGGCCAGTATTTCGCCCACCGAGTTTCCCTCAGGCTTCGTTCCGAGCTTCGCGATGTACTCCTCTGTGATGCCGCTGCGATTGAAGACGGGCGCGCTTCGTGCGCCGGGCGCGAATTCCCAGGCGTTCGTCATGCAATCGTTTATCGACGAGCTGGCGCACGCCGCGGGTAAGGATGCGGTGGAGTTCCGGCTCGATCTGCTCGGCCAAGCGGGGCAGGAGATGGTCAGTGGAGCCGCTAAACCGAAGGTGGAAAACGAGCCGGCCCCTACGCGCGACGCCGCCAGACCGCAAGCCTACGATGTGGCGCGAATGCGCGGCGTGCTGGAGCTGGTGGCGCAAAAATCCGGCTGGGGCAAGCGCTCTTTGCCCAAGGGAACTGCACTTGGCGTCGCTTTCCATTACAGCTTTCAGGGGTATTTCGCGCACGTCGCCGAAGTCAGCGTCAATGCAAACAATGGCTTGAAAGTGAACAAAGTTTGGGTTTGCGGCGACGTCGGAAGCCAAATCATCAATCCGAGCGGCGCGGAGGCTCAGGTTCAGGGCGGGGTAGTGGATGGGATGAGCGAATTGATGGCGCAGGAGACTACGCTTGAACGCGGGCGAGTGATGCAGACCAATTTCAATAACCATCCTATGGTTCGCATGAAGCAGGCGCCGCAGGTGGAAGTCCATTTCGTAAAAAGCGATCATCCGCCAACAGGCTTGGGCGAACCTGCTCTGCCGCCCGTCTTACCCGCCGTCTGCAATGCCATTTTCGCCGCAACGGGCAAACGTATCCGCTCGCTGCCGCTTAGCAAGAGCGGTTTTAGCTGGGAACAGACATGAGAATCCCGAGGACAAACACTCCCGCGAAAACCGGTAAACCGGCCAGCCCCAAACGGAACCGCAACACCATCGCCGAGTGGGCGGTTACGATCCTCTTCCTGCTGTTTGGGATGACGACACTTTGTCAAGCGTTCGTGATACCGACAGGTTCCATGGAGAATACGCTTTTGGTGGGCGATCACCTTTTTGTTGACAAGCTTGCCTATGCGCCGGCAGGCGCCATCAGCCGACATTTGCTGCCCTACCAAAATCCAAAACATGGAGACATCATCGTTTTTCAGTACCCACCTGACATCAACTTGACGCTAGTTAAGCGCCTTATTGGAATACCGGGAGACCGCATCAGGATCACCGACGGTGTTGTTTACCGAAACGGGATCAGGCTTAATGAGCCATATGTGTATCACAAGTATGCTTACGATCCTCGGTTCGACAACTTTCCCTGGCCGTGCTGCCGCCCCGTGAAAGAAGACCTTGCGCAAACAGCGCAACGGGAAATGCTTGACCGGAACGTCAGGTCCGGCGAAGTTGTCGTACCTCAAAATCAGTATTTCGGAATGGGAGACAACCGGGACAATTCTTCCGACAGCCGGTATTGGGGGTTTATTCCCAGGGACAATATCATGGGAAAACCTTTCCTTATCTATTGGTCATATCGCGCATCTACCGAGGACCTCATGAGCGAATCGGCAGGTTCAATGGTTAAACACGCAATTGATCTAGGCCAGCACTTCTTCATGCGGACGAGGTGGGAGCGAACTTTTAAACTGGTGCGCGGATTCCCCGATTCCCAACTGCGCTAATAACGCTCAACCGGATTGCTACTTCTGCTGCAGCTTGCTTTCCGCGAGCTTCTCTGCTGTTTCGAGGGCATCGGCGGCTTTCACTTTCACATCCGGCTGAACGCCCGTTCCTTCCCAATCCGTCTTGAGACGGGATTAATTGCTCTCGCAAACGGAACACCGATCTCGAAGCGATCGTCAATCCGATGCCCAGCCACCGGATGCGCGCCACCACGCGTGGTTTCACCTACGAGAGTCGCGCGTTTCAGATTCTTCAGATCATAGGCGAACTCCTCCGCGCCCGAAAAAGTTTCGGGGAAGTGAGGACATAAGCCGGCTTGTCCGCGAGTCTCTTGCCTAGCACATCTGCAAGCGTCCAGTACTGCTGCGTTGAGTTTTCGTGTCGATTGTAAATGTCATTCAAGTGTGTTGGACGATCAAACAGGTAAGTAGCAAGCAGCGCGACCATGTTCGGATCGCCGCCATGATTGTCCCGCAAATCAAAGATGATTGCATCTACGTGGGCCAGAAACCCCATCGCAGCTACCGCGGTCGAGCGGCAGATGGACGGAGGAGGAAACGCATTGAGCTTGAGATAGCCGACATTGTGCGGCAGAATCTCAACCTTCTGAAACGCGCAATTATTTCGTTCCAACTCCTTTCGAAAATCTGCATCGTCGTCCGGCGCCCCCGGCGCATGGTCAGTTGTTTTGAACGGGTTGTAAACCACACGGAGATGCCGATCATGGCTGATATCGCGCAGTTCCTTGGTCAGCAATTCGGCAAAGGCCGCTCCATCAGTTTCCGCATTGTAATCGCCGGCCCTTTCATGCGCCGCCAGTGCATCGGCCATCTTCTGCGCGACGTTGGGATAGACGTAATACTCTTTCAGGCGCGAGATCACGCCATCGATCACGCGCTTTCGCTCTGAAGCATCGAGCTTCACGTCCTCGATCAGCGCCCCCGGAGGGAGCGCGCGCATTCCGAAGAGGACCCTTCCGGTCGGTGTATCCGGATGCCAATCGTTTGCGGAGTGGTTGATGAGAACCGGGAAAGCGCCGAGACCAACGAGGGAAAGTAAGCCTCCGAGAACCAGCGCCAGAAGACGGGGTGGTTCGCCCTCTACGTCATGAAATGAAGGTACGCCGTCGAAATGCCTCGCCGCCGATGTGCCGATCAGCGCCGGTTGAACGAAGCGGCGATCGCGAAAGATAGAAATAGCTAAATCGGCTAGTAGATCGAACCAAAGCCGTACGGCGGGAAAATCCTTTCTCGTCGCGAGAGCGGTCGCGGAACAGTTGCATAGCCGCGTCTCCGTACGCTTCGTGAAATGGGGCAGAAAGAGGCGCAACAGATAAGCGTATATCTTCTCAGACCAAATCCCCCTGAAAATCTTCTTGGTGCGGGCAGCGCGCAATAAGTCAGCAAGCCTTTCGGCCTACTAGTGCCGCGATTACCGGAGCTCAAGGTTCGCGGCAGGATTAGACCGAAAACCGCTTGCGTTTCCGACTACCGTTCCCGGCGCTCTTCGCGTGCGGGCGGCCTCACCTCGTGCCGTTCCACCCGGGCGCCTTCATAGCGTCGATACGGCTGCGCGTAAGGATGAACATAAGCTTGACGGTTCACCCAAGTGCGACCCCAAGGCTGACGGTCAATCAATATGCTGTGCTCACGCCATCCGAAGCCGACACTGCCCCAACCCCAAGGCGCAAACGCCGCGCCGATTGTGATACCGGGGCCAAAGCGAATCGCTCCGCCGATGAAAAAGCCGGGCCGCGGCCGGGCAAACACAACGTAGGGATTGTAGTAAGGCACGTAGTAGTATCCGGGAGCCACCGGTAAGATCTCGATGTCGCCCGGACCTGCAGCCTGCACCGTTTCATATTGGTTGCTGCGCAGATATCCGTAGCTATACGCCTGTTCGCGCATGCGTTGAACCGCATCCATTACGTCGTTACGCTGAGCTAGAACGGCATTACCCAATTCCTGAGTCCAACCCATGTACTGGGCCATGTAGTTCAGCACGCTCGGAAATGGAAGCAACGCCATAACGCTGGGGTCCCACGGAAGATTGTCTTCCTGGATCGCCCGGGCTAACGCTTCACCGGTGAGGTAGCTGTGCTGGTTGGCCCACCCGGCTGCGTCAGGAATTTGGTTTGAAAACGTCGAGGCGGTCAACACCTGTGCCAGTAAACCGTCAGGATAGAGCGCGATGGGCCCGACAAGCTGATCCAGTTGTTGAGGTGCCAGGAGGGGAGGCTGAGCGTACTGCCCTTGTGCCGTTGGATATTGGGCTGGCGGGTACTGGCCCTGCTGCGGTGGGTATTGTCCCTGTTGTGGCGGCGGGTACTGTCCTTGCGGCGGGGGATATTGCCCCTGCGGGGGTGGATACTGCCCCTGCTGCGGCGGGTATTGCTGCGCCGGTGGATACTGCTGCTGCGCAGACTGAGGATCCTGCTGAGGTGGAGGATACTGCCCTTGACTAAATGCCGGGACTACAGCAATCGCGGCCACAAAGATCGTCTGCAAGATGCCTGTATTCAAAGTGTTTGCTTTCATAATTCGCGCACCTGTCTAATGGACGCCGAGACTTGCGATTGGGATACGATGTCCGGCGCAATCGCGCGATTAACGTTCTTTAGGCGACGGCGGTAGCTTAGCCCGCTTACTGCGCCACCGCCGCTGCGGTGGGTTCCTCTACGTGCTCAGATTGCGCAGCGTTGTTGAAGCTGTAACCAAAACCGCGCACCGAGCGGATTCGCAACGGATTGGCTGGATCGGCCTCGATCTTTTGCCGCAGGCGCAGAATGTAAACATCCACGGTGCGGTCCGTAACGGCTCGATCATGCCCCCATACGGCGTCGAGCAGTTGCTCGCGGCTAAATACCACGCCGGGCCGGCTCATCAGAAACTCCAGCAGTCGAAACTCGGTCGCCGTGAGGGTTAAAACCGTGCCGTCGAGCCGCGCCTCGCAACTGCTGCGATCCAGTTCCAGCGTTGCCGCTTTCAGTACTCGCGGGGCCGTGGTCTGACCTCGGAATTGAATTTTGATCCGCGCCATCAGCTCGCGAACGAAAAACGGCTTGACTATGTAGTCATTCGCGCCGAGCTCCAAGCCCACGATTCGATCGGTCTCGGAAGCCCGCGCGGTGAGAAAGATGATGGGTATGTGCGCGAGCTCGGAATTTTGACGGATGGCTTTGCAAATGTCGAGGCCGTCGGAATCCGGCAACATGATGTCCAGGAGAATCAAATCCGGCCGCTCACGCCGACAGAAGTCAATGATGCCTCTTCCGGTCCGCGCGCCTGCGACGGCGAAGCCTTCTTTCTCGAGGTTGTATTTCACCAGGGCGAGCAGGTCGGCATCATCTTCGATTACTGCTATTTTTCTCATAGGCATGAGCACCGTACGATCTCACAGTCAGAGTAACCGAGAGACCGTTACAATTAAGTTACTATCTCGTGAATTCCGCCTGAATTTCGCGCCGGGGCCGAGCCTTCTCGGCCTTCAAACTTCAAATGAAACGTTCCGGATTCGCTGATCTGCCGCTCCACGGCGGACGCGTGCCAGGCTGGCTGGCCGAGCGCATGGAGAAGCTGGGAACGGCAATCGCTGAATCCATCGTGTATCACTACGGCGCGGCGGAGTTCCTCTCGCGATTGAGCGACCCGTTCTGGTTTCAGGCGCTCGGATGCGTGATGGGCATGGATTGGCATTCCTCCGGCATCACTACGTCAGTGCTCGGCGCATTAAAACGCGGCTTAAATCCCCGCGCGCACGAGCTGGGCATCTATTTCTGCGGCGGGCGTGGAAAGCAGTCGCGAAAGACTCCCGATGAGCTGCGGATCGCGGCGGGGCGCGAAAACCTAAACTCAGATGCACTGGTGCGGACCAGCCGCCTGACTGCGAAGATCGACAATAACGCGATCGGAGATGGATTTCAAATCTATCTGCACACGTTTGTTGTGACTCGGGCCGGCGATTGGGCCGTTGTTCAACAGGGAATGCAAGAGGAAAGCGGGCTGGCCAGGCGTTACCATTGGCACTCTTCCAGCGTTGGCGATTTCAGCTGCGAGCCGCACACCGGCATCGTGGGCCTGGATGAGGGTGTCATTCTGAACCTGGTGGATCGCCGCGCGAAGCCCGCTCAGGACGCGCTGCTCTTCATTTCGAATCAGCACCCCGATAAAAGTATTTCTGAAGCGCGGAAGTTGTGCATGCCGGAGCGCCATGACGTGCG
This sequence comes from Bryobacteraceae bacterium, assembly GCA_049582585.1. Lineage (GTDB taxonomy): Bacteria > Acidobacteriota > Terriglobia > Bryobacterales > Bryobacteraceae > Bog-105. Next base: position 8,131 of record JBAUUG010000534.1, read on the forward strand.
CGCCCGAGATGTCGATCTCAAGCGTCTGGGCGCAGTGCTCGCCGTCAGCTACGAACGGCAGCTGCGGGATTTTGCGTCACTTCTTTTAATCGAGAACCTTGGTCCGCGCGCCTTGCAAACTCTGGCTCTGATAGCGGAAGTGGTGCACGGCGCGGCAACCCGCTTCTCCGATCCCGCGCGCTTCTCCTTTGCATTGGGAGGCAAGGACCGGCATCCGTTTCCCGTGCCCCTGAAAACTTATGACGAATCTCTTTCCGTGCTCCGCGCCGCACTCAACGCAGCCAAGTTGGGGTATACGGAAAAGATGGACGGATTCAAACGGCTGGATCACCTGGTTCGCGCCGTCGAACGTCGCCACGACCCTGTCGCCGATTTCGATCGATTCATGGAGCATGAGCGCGCCATTTCGCCCGGCCTGAACGGACGATCTGTGTTCGACGACCGCAAACAGCCCGCAAAAAAGAACGCGCAACTCTCGTTGTTCGGTTAATCATGCAGCGAGCCGTCCTCCGTTTTCATAAAGATGACGAACAGCATTGGGTAGCCGATCTGGAATGCGGTCACACGCGGCACGTCCGGCACGATCCACCCTGGCAGAATCGTGCTTGGGTGCTGACCGAGGAGGGAAGGTCCCGGTTTATCGGAACCAAACTGAACTGCGTGAAATGCGATGGCGACGCCGAAAACGCCGGGCGTAAATCGCCAGATTGAGAAGGCAGATGGCGACGCCGCAACAGACGAGCAGCCATTCAGGCAAATTTGGATAGACCATTGAATCCAGGTAATGAAGAACGAAGCTGCCCCGATAAGCGGGAGCGCCGGCGCCGACCTTGTTTTCGAAGACCTGTTCCGCCAGCGTCAGAGGGCAGGGTAAAACGGTCACTTCAACGATGATTCCCCAAACTAGCGAGAGCAGATGAAAAGCGGCCAGGACGGGTCGTCCTTGGGTCCAAAATGCGCCGAAGATCACCCACAGAATCCAGGCCAGATGAACGGCGAGGGTGATTTCCGCAAGCGCCTGCATGCTTTTAATAAAACAGAGGCTCGCTTTTGAACAATTTACTGGTCATGAAGTTCGGCGGGACCAGCATGGGAAGCGCGGAGCGAATGCGCGTCGCCGCTGAAATCATTGCTGAGCAGAAGAAGCAGCGCCCGTTGGTGGTTGTGGTCTCGGCTATGTCAAAGGTGACCGATCTATTGCTCGATACATTGCGGCACGCGGAATTGGGTGACCGCGCCGCTGTCGATTCCAATCTGCGCAGCCTGCTGGACCGGCATTTGGAGACCTGTGAAGATCTGTTGGCGCCGCCTGAGAGTGCGGCCGGATTCCGAAATTCGGCCTATGCGGATGTGCAAGCTCTGGTTTCCGAGTTCCATCGCGTCGCAAACGGCATTCTCATGCTGGGCGAGCGCCCTCCTCGCTCGGTCGATGAGGCTATCGCGATCGGCGAACGGCTTTCGTCCACGCTTTTGGCTCATTATTTGGAAGCGGCCGGAATAGACGCACGCGTTGTTAACGGAAGTGACGTCATCGTTACTGACGCAGTCTTCGGAAATGCCTCGCCGCAAATGGAGCTGACTGGGAAGAAATGCTCCGAGCGGTTATTGCCGCTGATTGAAAGAGGCGTGGTGCCGGTGATAACAGGCTTTAACGGCGCGACCGTCGATGGCCGCCCGACTACGCTCGGCAGGGGCGGCTCCGACTTCTCCGCTTCCATTCTGGCTGCGTCTTTGGACGCTCAGGAACTGTGGATCTGGACTGACGTGGATGGCATCATGACTGCCGATCCGCGCCTCGTTCCAGACGTCGCGGTGCTGGATGAAGTGACTTACGCGGAGGCGGCGGAGCTGGCCTACAATGGCGCCAAAGTCCTGCATCCCCGAACTCTCGCTCCGCTGGTGATAAAACAGATTCCCGTGTGGAGTAAGAATAGCTTTGCGCGGCACAAGCGCGGCACTAAAATCGTCTCTCATTTTGACGAGCCGAAGGGCGTGCGGGCGGTGACATCGATGTCCGATGTCGCCTTGGTTTCCATGGAGCCCGCCAACGCGGTTTTGAGCGGCACGCGCCTGATGGCTCGCGCTCTCGACGCGCTTGCGCTGGCGAATGTTGAAATTTTGGTTTTCAGCAGCTCGAGTTACCGCCAAACCTTTTGCTTCCTGATTCGCAAGCACGACGTGGCCGCGGCGTTGGAAGCAGTGGAAGCGAACCTATCGATTGAGCTGACGCACGGATATTTGAAGCCCATCGAGGTGGACGAAAACGTGGGGTTACTGGCTGTTGTCGGAGAAGGCATGCGGGGCATGCCGGGCTTAGCAGGCCGCGTCTTTACCGCGATATCGGGCGAAGAAATCAACATCATCGCCATCGCTCAGGGCTCGAGCGAGCTGACCATCGGCATCATCGTCCGGCTGGATGGCCTGGAGCGCGCGGTGCGGGCAGTGCATGAGGAGTGCCGCTTGGGCAAGCTCGGTTAAGTGCGCTATTTCCCGGGACTTTCGGGTAGAGGCTTACGCGGAAGCGGTTCATCTCGATTGGCAATGTCGTAGACCAACGCCGCTATGACCGCGGACGCCTGCATGAGGTCTTCCGGCATAGCGTGGCTGAACGTATCCATGTCGGAGTGATGGGCCACGGTTCCGTAATCGAGCGGGTCCTGAATGAACTGGAAAGCGGGAAGTCCGACAGCATCGAACGATAGATGATCGGTGCCGCCGGTGTGCTTCAGCGTGGTTGTAGTCGCCTCAAGATCGTGGAACGGCTGCAGCCAGTTTTCGAAAAGCGGACGGGCTGCATCATTGCCTTCCAGATAAATGCCGCGGATCTTGCCGCTTCCATTATCCAGATTTAAATAGGCGTCGAGTTTCGCGTGCTCGGGTTTCACTTCCATCGTCTTCGGATCGGCGAAATGGGCCTTGACGTAAGCTTTTGATCCATAGAGACCCTCTTCTTCTCCGCTCCATAACCCGATTCGCACAGTGCGGTCCATCTTCAAATTGAGGGTTTTCAATATCCGCATGACTTCGATCATGACCGCGCTGCCGGCTCCGTTATCGGTCGCGCCGGTACCGGAATGCCAGGAATCGAAATGGGCTCCGATCATCACCACCTCATCGGCCTTCTTCCGCCCCGGTATTTCACCAATGAGGTCCAGCCCGTCCACGTCCCGATCTGAAACTTTGGCGTCGAGATTCATGCGAATGGAAACCGGCTGCTTTTTCTCAACCAGGCGAGTGATTCGGGAATACTGCTCTTCGGTAACAACGAAGGTTGCAGGAGCCATCGGGTCTTTGCTTTCATGTGAACCGGCGGCTTCGGCGAAGATAAGTCCGTTGTGGGCGCGTGGATCTGCGCGGATGACGGCGGCAACGCCTTCATCGTGGAAAAAACGGCCCACCTCGTTGATGAGTTCGAAGTACTGATCGATCAGCGCGTCGATTGTCTCATTGGGCAGGCTCGCGAAGTATTTGCCCGCTTCCTCTTCGTCGGCGGGAACCTTGATTTGATCGATCGGGATGTTGCGGCGAATGGCAGGTTCAGGAGCTTTGGCGATATCGGCAAGTTCAGCGTCCGTGTAACGGCGAAAGAGCGGTTTAGTGCTCGGTTTCGGCTGTTTTGCTTCCGAAACTAAAACGATCTTGCCCTTCAGCTTCCCCTTCCATTCGGCTTTGTAATGTTCGAAAGATTCCTTGTTCTTCGGGATATCGAAAAAACTGTCCTGATGAAACGGCGCAAAGAGAACGTCGCCGGTTCCCATCCCGTGCGTGGGAGCGCTCCAGGCGAGCGGAGCTGCAACCAGGTGCGAATATCGCGGCGCGATCATCTCCAGCGTGTAGCTTTGAAGAGACCAAGCGCGGCCGAATGGACCCCACTTTTCCGCGTGCACATTAGCAATCCCATACTCTTTGAGCCGTGAAAGGGCCCAGTCGGCGGCCTGCTGGAATTCGGGCGAGCCGGTCAGGCGCGGACCGTATAGGTCGCTGAGATACGAGAGGTGCTCCATCACCTTCGAGTTGTCGAAGGCTTCTGTTTTGATTCTGTGTACGACCTCGAGAGCGCTGTCCTGTCCGTCCAGCGGAGCGAGACATAACGCGAATGACAACGCAGCGGCTGCGATTCGGCGCATACAGCTTACATTTGTAGCACGCCGATGAGCCGTACGTCGCGCACCCCGTTAGAAGATCGTCTACCCAGCCGATCGCTTTTACGGTAGAATGTCTTCTAACGGCATGGCGAAGGAATCTTCCGGACGAATCGAGCTCTTGCAGGGTACTCTGGATATGCTGATTCTCCGCACGCTGCTCTTTGGCCCCGCGCACGGTCATCAGATCGCAAAGCACATTCAACGCACAACTGACGACTTGCTGCAAGTCGAGCATGGATCGCTGTATCCCGCGCTCCATCGTCTTGAGCAAAAAGGTTGGCTCGCGGCCAAATGGGAACCTGCGGCAAAGGATCAAAAGCGCGAGTTCAAATACTACCGGCTCACACCGGCAGGCAAGAAGCAGCTTGCAGCCGAAGAGTCGAAATGGAAACAAATGGCGGGTGCAATCGCCCGCGTCATGTGGCCGGCAGAGGAGAGCTAGAAATGCTTTGGTTCAGGCGAAAAAAGCGCGAGCAGGATCTGGAA
>JBAUUG010000535.1:0-2303 GCA_049582585.1 Bryobacteraceae bacterium
AGCGTCAGTTGACGGGGTTGGCCAGAAACCGATAGCCCACGCCCCGGACGGTCAACAAATGGCGGGGGCGTGTGGGATCGTCCTCGATGTAGCGGCGCAAACGCACAATAAAGTTGTCGATAGGCCGCGTATCTGTGTCTTCTTGCAGGTCCCACACTTCTTCAAGCATGGTCTTCCGAGATACCGGCTTGCCCTCGTGCTGAATCAGGTACCGAAGTACGTTCCCCTCCATCTGGGTGAGCCGAAGCGTCTGATCGCGAACGGACAATTCAAGCAGATCGAAATTGACCACTTTTTCATTGTTCTCGCCGAAAGTGAAAAGGTCCGTGGATTCGCCTCTTGGCGCAATAAGGTTTGAGGGGGCGCGCAACCAGTCTCTGCGCCGCAGCAGACCCCGAATTCTGGCAATCAGGATCGCCAGCTCAAACGGCTTGGGAAGGTAATCGTCCGCGCCCTCGGCAAAGCCCCGCAGAACGTCGGCCGGATGGCCGCGGGCTGTCAGCATGAGAGTGGGAATAAACTGGCCGGCCTTGCGCATCTCCGACATTACCGTGAAGCCGTCCTTGCCGGGCAGCATGACATCCAGGACCACAACATCGAACGCCGGTGTCTCCGTTTTTAATCGGTCCAGGGCATCTTCGCCTGTCTCGATCACTTCAACCTCGTAACCCTCCGCCTCAAGATTAAAGCGCAGCCCATCCGCCAGGTGCTTCTCATCTTCCACGATAAGGATCCGGTTCATTTAAGAATCGGAAGCTCCAGCACGAACGTGCTTCCGCGGCCCGGACCCTCGCTTTCGGCCCATGCGCGGCCCCCGTGCCGCTTAGCCACGGAACGGACAATGTAGAGACCCAGCCCGGTTCCTTTGAGCCGCGTAGCCAGCGGCCCCGGGATTCGGTAGAAGCGTTTGAAAATTCGCTTGAGCTCGGTCTTGGGGATGCCTGCCCCATGATCGATTACTCGCACCCCTGCGTATTTGCTGTCGATTCTCAAGGTTTCAACGCTAACCTTCACATCGCCTCCGGAATACTTGATGGCATTGTCGATGAGGTTCGACACGGCCGCTCGCACCTCATCCAGGTCCCCCTGAATCTTGACCGGCAAATCGATTTGATAGCTCAGCGATTCCGCTGCGAGATTGTGGAGGGTGCGCGCGCGCTCGACGCACTCCTCCACGACGGCGCTCAGGTCGACTGATGAAAGATTCAGTTTCGGGCTTGAGGCGCCGATGCGCCCAGTACGTAACACTTGCTCAATGGTTGAGAGTAACCGCTCGCTGTCATCCAGCATGATTCGATAGAATTCGCCGCGCTTCGTTTCGTCGACATCGCGGGAAAGGAGTGTCTCGAGATAAAGGCGAATCGATGCGACTGGTGTTTTGAGCTCGTGCGTGACTGCATTGATGAACGCGTTGTGCTGCTCATTCCGGCGGATTTCGCGGACCAGAAACGTCGTGTTCAGCACAATGCCGCCGATGATGGCCGCCACGAGCAAGGCGCCAAAAAATAGCAAAATGCCCTGGCGCCAGTTCAGGACCCAACCGATGTATTGAAGAACGATTACCGAAATCAATACCACGCCAAGCGCGATGAAGAACGCGATTGACTTGCGGCGTCCCGGCAGAACCATGCTTTCAGCTTATGCCGAAGGGAATGGAGTTTTCGAGCGTAGTCGCGGTGAATCTACGCTGCCTTGCGATCGGCCAGCCCGGAATCGACTTTTGCTGCGTGAACGGATCTTGCGATGCCCAGCCGTCGAAGAACTTTGATCTGAAGCCAGGTGGGGTCGAATTCATACCAGGCCAAGCCGTGCCGCGCGGAAGTAGGATGCGCGTGATGATTGTTGTGCCAACCTTCGCCAAAGGTAATCAGGGCTACCCACCAGTTATTACGGGAATCGTCGCGGGTCGTAAAACGGCGCGCGCCCCACATGTGGGTGGCGGAATTAACCAGCCACGTTGCGTGAAGGCCAAAGACCACGCGGACGCAAATGCCCCACAGAAACAGCGGGTAACCGCCGATTACAAAGAGCAGCACTGCAAGCGGAATACTCGGAGCCCAATGATAGTTGTTCAGCCAGATATGGAAACGATCCTTTGCCAGATCCGGAGCATACTTCGACATTGCGCGCGTATTGTTGTGATTGGTCTGGCCCAGTATCAGCCAACCCACGTGAGCCCACCAAGCGCCATCGCGAGGGGAGTGCGGGTCGCCCTCGTGATCCGACTTCTGGTGGTGAATTCGATGTGTCGCTACCCAGGAAATCGGCCCACCCTCAAAAGTCAAAGCCCCGCAGACCGAGAA
>JBAUUG010000536.1:0-6652 GCA_049582585.1 Bryobacteraceae bacterium
GTTTCTATGTTGACTTGGATGTAGCGGTAAGTGCGCCAGTAGAGCGGCCGGTACAGCCGATGAGAACCGCCGTCGGCGAGATAAGTGTCGGATGGGCCGTAGAACTGTGTTCCCTCGATGTCGTTCCTGTTTCCTTTACGAATAGGCCTTCTGCCGATAAAGGGACTTTCGGCATAGCGCAGACTGATGCTGGATCCTTTCCCGCCACTCACGGTCAACTCGGGATACGCTGTTGTGAGATAAGTCTGGTCGAGCAACAGCGAAGCTCGGGCATGCGGGGGAACGCGCAACGGTGAATGCCCCTTCAGGAATTCATCGGAGGCGGCGACGCCATCGGCTTTTCTCATTTTGAGAATGCGTTGCGGCGTCTGTTCTTCGAGAGGAATCATTCGCGGAACGAGCATCCAGCGGTTCGGCGCATCGCGGGCATCGCGCGGTGCGGCATGTGTCAGCTCATGCGCCGGCTGCCATGCGGAATCATCGAAATCCAACTGCTCCCATCCCCAGGGATACTGGAGGGCGTCAAATTTTTCATGGGCTGCGAGCGCAAAATATCCGGCGTCCTGATCGGGCGATAGGGGTTGCGGCGAATAGGCTCGATCCTGAACGCATTTCCAGGAGCGGTTCGTATTGACTGCCGCGTCTTCCGCTCGCTGGGTGTTCAGGACGAAGCCGGTTTGGTTTGTAATTTGCGCGATTGCTCTATACGGGCCGTCGTTCCAGACCACCGCTGCGAGCACGTTTTTCCCTGCTTGGAGCTCCGGCGCGATATCTACCGTCTCGTATCGCCAATGCGTCAAGTCTCCGCGCGCCGGGCCCCATGAAACGCGCTTGCCGTTGACGTAGAGCTGGTAGCGATTGTCGCCAGACACGTAAATTACGAACTGTTGGGGTTTAGAGGCAAGATCGAACGTGCGGCGGAAGTGATAAACGCCGTAATCCTGCGACGAGGCTCCGGGCATGTCTATCCATTGAGCCGCCCAAACTCGAGTCATGGTTTCATGCGTCTGCTGAGCCAGCGCACTGATGCCGAGAAAAAACGCGCAGGCGATTAGCTTGGTCATCGAACCGACGGCAGGGTTCGCAATACCTGCTCGATCTCCTCCGGGCTGATATAGAAATGCGGCGACATCCGGACCCACCCTTGGCGCGGCGCAGCGCTAATTCGATTTCGTTTGAGATCACTCACAATATTCCGGCAATCGAGAGATGGATGGCGGAAGCTGACGATTCCGGAGCCATTGCGAGCTGTCCGTTCGACAATCACTTCGTAGCCTTTTCCACGCACCCCGGTTTCGAGTTGCTCCGCCAGGGACCCGACAGCTGCAGCGATGTTTTCCACGCCGACCCGCAGAAGAAACTCGATGGCGGCGCGCTGTCCGAAGCAGCCGATGGTATTCAGTGTGCCGCATTCATAGCGCCCCGCATTGGGACGCGGCGTCATGTCGCGGGAACTGTAATCCGCATAGTTTGCGGGACTGGACCAACCGAACTCGACCGGCTCGATCGCGTCCAGCCATTTCCGGCGGACATACAGCAGGCCGTTCCCCTCGGGACCGAGCATCCACTTGTGTCCATCGGCTGCGAGCGCATCAATATGACACACTTCCACATCGATGGGGAAAGCTCCCATCCCTTGAATGGCGTCAACCAAGAAGAAGCATCCGTGACGATTGCACAAACCACCAATCGCTTCGAGGTCCACGCGATAGCCGCTCAGGTAATTGACGTGGCTGATCGCGAGCAGCCGTGCGCCTTCGATCACTTCAGCGATGCTCTGGAGGGGATCGTAAATGGAGAGCCAAGTCACTTTGACTCCGCGGGGTTCCAAGCGCAGCCATGGATAATAATTGGACGGAAACTCTTCCTTAAACGCGATCACCCGGTCGCCCGGCTTCCAATCGATACCTAAAGCGACGGTCGAAATGCCCTCAGAGGTATTCTTCACGATGGCGACCTCATCAGGAGAGGCGTTGATGAGATCTGCGGCAGCTTTCCGCAGTCCGGAATACGCTTCCATCCATTTGTCGTAGTGCAGAGATCCGTGGCGGCAAGCGTCGTCGGCGAGGTGTTTCATCGCCTCGGCGGCCGGGCGGCAAAGCGGCGCGACGGCAGCGTGGTTCAGGTAAATGAGTTCCTGGGTAACTGGGAATTCATCGCGATACAGGTCGCTTAGGCTCCCCGACTCGGTTTTGAGAGTAGGCATTCGATACATTTTCGCAACCCGTGCCCTAGAGCATACGTTAAGCCTTATACTGGAAGCAGACGAAAATCTGAGCCCGCGCGGTAGTAAAGGAGTTTTATGCGGCGACTAGTCCACCTGAGATCCTCCGTTAGCCTGACGTTGGCGCTGTTGTTGGGAGTGCCATTTACAGCCTTCCCCAGAGACGACAAAGAGAAAGACCCTGACGCTATTGGCGACCGGAACGTCAGCGGGAAAGTAAACTTTTACTCGCTTGAAAAAGAGATTGCGCTGGGCAAGCAATTGGCGCAGCAGGTGGAACGTCAGTCGAAGATCGTCAATGATCCGGTAGTCGCGGAATACGTCAATCGCATCGGGCAGAACCTGGTTCGCAACTCCGACGCAAAAGTGCCATTTACCATCAAAGTGATCGAAGATCCGACGATAAACGCATTCGCGCTGCCGGGCGGCTTCTTCTTTGTCGATTCGGGCTTGATTCTGCACGCCGACACAGAGGCGGAGCTGGCCGGCGTGATGGCGCACGAAATCGCGCACGTAGCTGCACGCCACGGCACACGGCAGGCGACGCGAGGCGAAATCGCGCAGCTGGCGACCATTCCTCTCATATTCGTGGGTGGAGCGGCAGCTTACGGAATCTACGAGGCTTCCGGACTGCTCATCCCGATGGGCTTTTTGAAATTTCAGCGCGGCTTCGAGGCTGAGGCCGATTATCTAGGCGTCCAGTATATGTACAAGGCCGGTTATGACCCGGGCGCATTCGTCGATTTCTTCGAAAAAGTGCAAACCTTGGAGAAACGGAAGCCAGGGACAGTGTCGAAGCTGTTTTCAACGCATCCTCCGACAGACGACCGGATACAGAAATCGCAGAAGGAAATTGCCGGGCTGAAGGCGAGACCTGAGTACGTGATCACGACTTCTGAGTTCAACGATGTAAAGGGGCGCTTGGCGATGCTCGAGAATCAGCGGCGACCCGATAAGACTGCCGACGATCCAAACAAGCCCACTCTGCGGCGCAATCCGAATTCGAACACGCCGATCGAAGACGAAACCGATCCATCGAAGAAGTCGAACGGCGACGACAGTGACCGTCCGAAGCTGAAGCGGCGTCCTTCCGATACTGACACCACCACTGATCCAAGCAATCCCGGACCAAGTATCAATTAGCTTACCCGGCTGAGTTCAGCACCGCGGTCGCTGGCTCGGGTGTGTTTTGCCGAAGGAACTCGCAGTGTTTAAGTTAGATGCTGGACGGTGACTTTCGGATTTTTGAGTTAAAAGAACGCTAATGTTGATATACTGGTAGAGAAAATCATTCCGATCGGGGCAACGGATCTCTTGATGTTTCTTTCCGTAGGAGAACCAGCTTGAAGCGGGCCGGAACCGACGATTCCCTTCGTTGTTCGTTCTGCCATAAAAGCCAAGATGTAGTTGGCAAGCTTATCTCATCGCCTAGCGATTATCCGCGGGCTTACATTTGTGACGAATGCATTGCCGTTTGCAACTCGATTATCGAGGATGACCGGCATGAGCAGGGCTATGGAACGCCGGGCAAACTGCCGCGTCCGCTGGAGTTGAAAGAGTACCTGGATCAGTACGTAATCGGTCAGGAAGCCACCAAGAAGAAGCTGGCGGTGGCCGTTTACAACCACTACAAACGGATTCAGATGAACAAGCAGCGGGGCAGCGAGGTGGAGCTGTCGAAATCAAACATTCTGCTGATCGGACCTACGGGAACTGGCAAGACGCTGCTGGCACAGACTCTGGCGCGAATTCTGGATGTGCCATTCGCGATAGTGGATGCGACGACGCTCACGGAAGCTGGTTACGTGGGCGAAGACGTCGAGAACATCATTTTGCGGCTGCTTCAGAACGCGGATTGGGATGTGCAACGGGCGCAAACCGGGATCATCTATATAGATGAGATCGATAAAATCGGGCGCAAAGATGAGAACCCTTCCATCACCCGGGACGTATCGGGAGAAGGCGTTCAGCAGGCGCTGCTGAAGATTTTAGAGGGTACGATCGCGAATGTTCCACCACAGGGCGGGCGGAAGCATCCGCACCAGGAGTTTACGCCGGTGGACACGACGAACATTCTGTTCATCTGCGGCGGGGCATTTATCGGTTTGGAGAAGGTGATTGCGCGCCGGTCGGGGACTAAGGCTATAGGTTTTGTTCCTCCCGACGATAAGGATGCTATACGGCGGGGCGCCAATGTTCGGCGCGATGTGGACACGCTGGCGCAGTGCCAACCGGTGGATCTGATCAAGTACGGCTTTATTCCGGAGTTCATCGGGCGCATGCCGGTGACAGCGGTTCTGGAAGACCTCTCGAAAGAGGCTCTGGTGCAGATATTGACGAAGCCGAAAAATGCGATCATACGTCAGTATCAAAAGCTATTTGAATTCGAGAATGTTAAGCTCAAGTTTAGCGAGGACGCTCTGGAAGCTGTCGCGCAGCTTGCGATGGAACGCAAAGTGGGCGCCCGCGGTCTACGGATGATCCTGGAAGATCTAATGTTAGACCTGATGTACTATCTCCCGACATTCAAGAAAGTTCGCGAATTCCTAGTCACCAAAGAGATGGTGCTATCGCAGAAGATCAACATGGCTGTGCTGGAGAAGGCTGGATAGCCTCCGGTAAGCTGCAGCTTTATCGTTAGGGGTCGCTAACGCTCCCCGGCTCAGTTCTCAAGGCAGTCGCTTACGCGACGTGCCGAAGAAGATCATAAATGGTTACCACGAAAGACAAAACGGACACTAAACGATTGCCGATGATGCCCATACGGGATGTCGTGATCTTCCCGTACATGATGACGCCGTTCGTAGTGGGGCGGGAATCGAGTGTCCGGGCGCTGGAAGAGGCGCTTCTGAGCGACAAGAAGATTTTCCTCGCTACTCAACATGATGCTTCGGTGGATGAGCCGCGGCCGGATGAGATTTATTCGGTTGGTACGGTCGCCAATATCGTTCAGAGCCTGAAGCAGCCGGACGGGAACATCAAAGTTCTCGTGGAAGGCGTGGAGCGGGGCAAGATCATCTCCGTGAGCGAGGAGGAGGGCTACTTTCGTGCCGTGGTCAAGACGACGACGTACAAGGTGGAGCAAGGAAGCCAACTCGAGGCCCTGACCGGGCGCGTCACCACGCTGTTTGAACAGTACGTGAAGCTTAGCCAGAACTTGAACTATGAAACCATGATCGCCGCCATTCGCGTGGACGATCCTGGCAAGCTCGCCGACACGGTGGGGGCGAACCTGCAGCTGACGATAGAAGAGAAGCAGGAGTTGCTTGAGATTTTCGACCCAATCGACCGGTTGACGCGCGTAGCGGATTTGCTGGATATCGAGATTGAAAAACTGAACGTGGACCGCACGATCCAGGGGCGTGTCAAGCGGCAGATGGAGCGGGCGCAGAAAGAGTACTACCTTAACGAGAAGATCAAGGCGATCCAGAAAGAGCTGGGGCGGGGCGAGAAGAGCGAATTCGACGAGCTGAAGAAGAAAATCGATACCTCGGGCATGACCAAGGACGCGCATGAGAAGGCTACCGCCGAGTTGAAGCGTCTGGAAGGCATGCCGCCGATGTCGGCTGAATCAACGGTCTCGCGCAATTACCTGGATTGGCTGCTCGCCGTGCCGTGGAAGAAACGGACCAAAGAAATTCGCGATCTGCGTTATGCCGGACAGATTCTGGAAGGCGATCACTACGGTCTCGAGAAGATCAAGGAGAGAATCCTCGAGTTTCTTTCAGTAAGACGATTGGTTCAGAACCCGAAAGGCTCTATTCTATGCTTCGTCGGACCTCCCGGCGTGGGCAAGACTTCGTTGGGGATGTCCATTGCGAAAGCGACCGGAAGGAAGTTCGTTCGGCTTTCTTTGGGCGGGGTTCGGGATGAAGCTGAGATTCGCGGGCACAGGCGAACTTACATCGGCGCGCTTCCCGGGCAAGTGATCCAGATGATGAAGAAGGCCGGAACGAGAAATCCGATCGTCATGCTGGATGAAGTTGACAAAATGTCCATGGATTTCCGGGGCGATCCGTCGGCGGCGCTGCTTGAAGTGCTGGATCCGGAGCAGAACTATATGTTCATGGACCACTATTTGGATGTCGAGTACGATTTGAGCCAGGTATTTTTCATCGCCACGGCCAACGTGCTACACACTATTCCGCCTGCGCTGCAGGACCGCATGGAAGTGATTCGCCTGTCGGGATACACGGAGCTGGAGAAGCTGGAGATCGCGAAACGATTCTTAGTCGCTAAGCAGCGCAAAGATACGGGCGTAACCGACGAGCAGGTTGAGTTTACAGATGAAGGATTGCAGACGCTCATTCAGTCATACACTCGCGAAGCGGGCGTAAGAAATCTTGAACGCGAGATAGGGAATTTGTGCCGAAAGACAGCTCGCAAGGTGGTAGAAGCGCAATCGGCGAACATGGAGGAGCCTGTTCC
>JBAUUG010000537.1:0-5130 GCA_049582585.1 Bryobacteraceae bacterium
CCACGACCTTGTGATAATAGGCCGGGTTCTGAACGTCTGTGGGTTTCACTTGGACAGTATGACCAGCGACTTGGGGGTCACGCTATGATTCGGTTTGTTAATTAGTAATTATACAATGCCGATTGACGTAACTCACAGTTTCCCAATGTTCGTCCCACTGAATAAGCATCCGCTGACGGAGCCTTTTTGCCCACACTAGTTGGAGTTCCCCGCGAGACGTTCCCCGGTGAGCGTCGCGTCGCGATCATTCCGCGGCAATGTGAATTGCTGCGCAAAGCTCAGATCGAAGTTTTGGTTGAGCACTCCGCCGGCTCGGAAGCCGGATTCCCTGACGATCTATATGCTGCCCGCGGAGCCCGCCTGGCCAGCCGCGCAGAGATCTTCCAACAGGCGGAGATCATCGCGCAAGTCCGATGCCTTGGGGCCAATCCCGAGGCGGGCCGCTCCGATCTTTCTTCCTTTCGCACGGGCCAAGCTCTGGTCGGCTTCGGCGAGCCCCTGACCGCCCTGAAGGAATGCGCGGATTTGGCGGAAGCTGGCGTGTCGTTCTTCGCCATGGAGCTGATGCCGCGTATCACCCGTGCTCAGAGCATGGATGCGCTGTCGTCAATGGCCACCATCTCGGGCTACCGCTCTGTTCTGCTCGCGGCCAGCTATCTTCCGAAAATGTTCCCTATGCTGATAACAGCTGCGGGTACCATTACACCGGCAAAAGTATTCATTCTGGGCGCCGGAGTGGCGGGCCTGCAGGCCATCGCGACCGCCCGCCGCATGGGAGCGGTTGTTTCCGCCTATGACGTTCGCCCGGTCGTGAAGGAACAGGTGGAGAGCGTGGGCGCGAAGTTCGTCACCTTGGATGTCGATTCCAGCGCGGCTGAAGGCAAGGGGGGCTATGCAAAAGCCATGGACGAGGCTTTCTACCGCCGCCAGCGCGAGCTTATGGCAGCGGTTCTGCGCGAGCAGGATGTGGTCATCACCACTGCCGTCGTGCCCGGTCGAAAGGCGCCGACTCTAATCACGGCTGAGATGACGGCGGGCATGTGTTCCGGCGCCGTAATCGTCGATATCGCGGCTGAGCGGGGCGGCAATTGCGAGCTCACTCGCCCGGGCGAAACTATCGTGCATAACGGAATCACCGTTCTTGGGCCGTTGAACTTGCCATCGATGGTTCCTTATCACGCCAGCCAGATGTTCGCTTCCAACGTCTCCGCCTTTCTTAAACTACTGGCCGGCAGCGGCGCCGTCAATGTGAATCTCGAAGACGAAATCATCCGGGAAACTCTCGTGACGCACGGCAATAAAGTCGTCCATCCCCGCATCGCGGAGCTGCTCCAAGCGGCTCAAGGAATTCAAAAGGAAGTGCAGGTATGACTTCGTACGAAATCGCTATATGGGTCTTCATGCTCGCGGCGTTTCTTGGCTTCGAGCTGATCCGCCGCGTAACTCCGCTTCTTCATACGCCGCTCATGTCTCTGACCAACGCTATCTCCGCCATCGCGGTGGTCGGCGCAATCCTGATTACCGGCGAAAAGAACGCTACCATGCTGACTCGCGCGCTCGGCTTCACAGCGGTGGTTTTGTCGGTCACCAATGTCGTCAGCGGCTACCTCATCACTGACCGAATGCTCAAGATGTTCAAGAAGCGGAGCCCGGAAAAGAAATGATCGATATCCTCTTCCCCGCGCTCTACATTCTTGCCGCGGCCGGATTCATTCTGGCGATCAAATGGATGAGTTCCCCGGCCACTGCTCGCCGCGGCGTCATCGTTGGGGAAATCGGCATGCTGCTGGCCGTCGTTGGAACGTTGATGCGCCATGAAGTCGTCACCTACGAGTGGATACTGATTGCTTTTTTCATCGGCTCGGCGATCGGTGTCCCCATCGCTTACTACATGCCGATGACGGCAGTCCCGCAGCGAACCGCTTTTTCTCACGCGTGCGGCGCGCTTGCTTCGGCGTTGATCGGAACCGCGGAATATTACCGCCACATGCCCCATGGATTCTCAATGGGCGCTCTGGTGCTCGAGACCTTGCTCGGCTTTCTTACCTGCACGGCCAGCCTCATGGCCTTCGGGAAACTGCAAGAGATCCTCCCCACCCGGCCCATCACTTACAAGGGGCAGAATTACGTTAATCTGGGCGTGCTCGGTCTAGCGATAGCCGTCGGCATAGCGCTTATCGTCTCTCCCGAAGAAACCTGGCTGTTCCCCATCTTCACGGTGCTCTCCCTCGTTTTCGGCATCCTGCTCATTGTTCCTATCGGCGGCGCGGATATGCCGACGGTGATCGCGCTCCTCAATTCTTACGCGGGCCTCTCAGCCAGCGCCATGGGGTTCGTGCTCGACAACAAACTCCTGATCGTGGCCGGAGCGCTCGATGGCTCATCGGGATTCATCTTGTCCGTAATTATGTGCCGCGCCATGAACCGGTCGTTCAGCAATGTGCTCTTCGGCGCATTCGGCGCCATTCAGGCAAGCGCCAAGCAGGTGACCGGTCGGCCGGTTCGTTCCGCCTCAGCCGAAGAAGCTGCCGAAATCCTGGATGCCGCCCGCACCGTCATCATTATTCCCGGTTATGGAATGGCGGTCGCTCAAGCTCAACACAAATTGCGCGAGATGTACGATGTCTTGACCAAGCGCGGAGTCGAAGTGCGATTTGCGATTCATCCCGTCGCCGGCCGCATGCCCGGCCACATGAATGTCCTGCTGGCTGAAGCGGACATCCCCTATGATCGCCTTTCCGAGATGGACGACATCAATCCCGATTTCCCAAGGGCCGACGTAGCCCTGGTCATCGGCGCGAACGACGTTGTCAATCCAGCCGCTAAGTACGAAAAGAACAGCCCCATCGCCGGCATGCCGATCCTCAATGCTCACGAGGCCCATACCGTGATGGTGATCAAACGCAGCATGAGTCCGGGTTTCGCCGGCATCGATAACGAGCTTTACTATATGGACAAAACCCTCATGCTCTTCGGCGACGCCAAGGCCTTCGTCGCCGGCATTGTGAAAGAGCTGAATGCCGCCGTAGCCGCGCGATAAAAAGCGTTATCGCAAGTATTGGTAAATACTTGGCGACTACTCGGGTCTTCCCTACAACTCAGGTTAGGAGTTGCCACTGAATGCTCAGCTGGATCACCGCAGCTTAGAGGATGCTGTTTTCTTGTTCCGAAGCCCCACTTTCTGAGTCGTGTTGTTCTCAGCTTGGTCCGCCGAAGATGCGGAGGACACCGCGGAGAGCCACGCTTCGAAGATAAAACGCAGGCCACTCGCCGGTTTATCTTCTCCCAACACCTGCGTCGACTCAAGAGCTACCGTCCCATGCAGCAACGCCCACAGTGCCACGGCTGCCTCAGGTGCCTTGGTAGCACCAGACAACAGAGCTACACGTTCGGTCGTGAATGTCCAAAGGCTCTGCTTGGCTGAATAATCATATTTCGAGGAATGGGGGCTCATCATTACTTCGTACAGATTGCGATGCTCTCGCGCGAAACGGACGTAACACGAGGAAATGCGGCGCAGGGCCTCCCTCGCGTCGGCTCCGAGAACGGCATTCCTGAGCACACGTTCAAGTCGCTGTGCACACTCATTGGCGAGAGCAGCTTCCAGGTCAGCCCGGTCGGAGAAATATCGATACAACGCCGTGGGTGCCAAGCCCAGCAGCGACGCCAAATTGCGTAGTGACAGATCACGAATGCCTGAGTGAGAGACCTCTTCAACCGCCGCGAGAAGGATGGAGTTCCGATCGGTCTTCGGAGGGTACGGCATAGTTGACACTGTACATCTTGACAGAATTCCGAACGAAGGTGTACAGTGTTAATGATCGAAGATGTTCACCGTACATCTTCAATGAGAGGAGGGCATACGGCAAACGCGAAGGTGGTGGTTGTGACCGGTGTTTCTAGCGGCATCGGGCTCGGAACCACGAAGGTGCTTATTGAGAACGGGTTTCAGGTCTTCGGCTCGGTTCGAAAAAAGTCAGAGGCTGATCAGCTATCGCAAGAGCTTGGTCCGAATTTTGTGCCCTTGCTTATGGACATCACTAACCGCGATGCCGTTCTTCAAGCCAGAGACAAGGTCGCTAGGCAACTCGGAACGAGGACGCTGGCCGGCCTGGTAAATAATGCCGGAGTCGTTGTCGGAGGACCTTTGCTCTATATCGATCACGACGAATACCAGCGTCAACTCGAAGTAAACATGATTGCGCCTCTCATGGTCACTCAGGCTTTTGCTCCGCTGCTCGGTGTCGACAGGCAGCGCGAAGGCGCGCCCGGCCGCATCATCAATATCAGTTCGACGGTGGCTAAGATTGCAATTCCCTTTATTGGAGCGTACAGCGCCTCCAAAGCGGGCCTGGAGGGCATGTCTGATGCGCTCAGGCGAGAACTCATCCCATTCGGAATCGACGTGGTCCTGATTGAGCCGGGAACCGTTAATACGGCGATGTACGACAAAGCTGAACGAGAACCCATGAGCAAATTCGACGACACGCCGTATCGAGACGCTCTGAAGGAATTTCAAGGACAGATCGTTGCGGAAGGTCGAAAGGGTTTGAAGCCGAAAGAACTTGGCAAAGCTGTGCATCTGGCTCTCACGGCGAAGAAACCCAGGCTCAGGTACGCCGTTGTACGTCAGCGGTTCCAGAATTGGACTCTGCCCAGAATGTTGCCGGCTCGCATGCTCGATGCCGGTTTAGCTCAACGGTTTGGTCTCCAAAAAGCGCTGATCACCGGACCGCGGATAAATCACGCGTAACGGCGTAGTGACGATCTAAGGCATGGCCTCTAGCGATTGCAGATTACTCGTCCCTTGGCGACTACACGAGATTGACCCCCGAGGTTTCGACCCGGATCTGACATTGCTCAGGTACGCGTTGGCGGGTTTTGCGGAATGCGCGGGAGAATGGACGGCCTCTAAGGCAGTTCCGCTGCCGCGAGCTTGCGGAGCACGAACGGATTGTTAGAGAGCCGGCGGTCCCAGCCGCGCCAGATCTCCCGGTTGCCGGCCTCCAGAGCGGCCGCCTGGTCCACGGCACCGGCGCGGCGGAGCAGCGCTGCCAAAGACGCGTCGAGCGTCGTGAGAGAAATCGCATTCAGCAAATCGCTCCGCACGTCGGGGTTCGATGCCAACAG
>JBAUUG010000538.1:0-3307 GCA_049582585.1 Bryobacteraceae bacterium
AACATTTTCTTCGATCGGTTCTGCCGTTCCGGTGATCTGATCGAACCTACGTTTGTTGGTCTTCTGTTAAGCGCTAAAGTTCTGTTCATGCCGCGTCAAAGGGGAGTGACGCGTTAGGGGGAGGCGATTCAGGGTCGAAGAACCATTATTACATTTTCTTGCTTCTTCTGGCGAGTTGTAACTTATTTACAATCAATGTCTTATAGTTGGAAGTATTCATCGGTACGATTCTCGGATTTGGGATCGTCGGACCGATCTTTCGAAATACCTCGACCGACCTAGCCATAGCGACTTTCTCAAACTATGGGCGGTTCTAGTTCGCGGTCGGATTTTTCAATGCGGTGGCTGCCCGCCCGCGTTGACCGTCCGTCAGCGCAAGTACGGCGAATGCAGTTCCCGCGTCGCTCATAAAGCGAGCTGTATTCGAAGACATGTGTTTTCGCTTATTCACCGAGGAAACGGACCAGAAACCTTCAGCAGTTTGGTTATTCCTCAACCATGACAGTCCTCTTTCCAGCTGAGCACTGCGGTGCGGTACACCGGCCTGTTGTAGAACAAATACGACCAGTCCGGTGGCTACACCATCGCTTTTTCCTGCCAACGGTGTTCCGTCTTCCCTAAACCACATCTTGAGGAGTGTTCGAGTAGTCCAGCCTTTCCAACTCCAGGTGATCGAGGCCAGTCTCCAACCTCCATCAGACTGCTGTCTACTCAATGCCTCTTTAATAATGGCGGATTGTTCTTTCGAAGTAATCAGTCCGGGCATCTTCGTCGAAGCCCAGAGCAGGAAAACACGATTGATTGTGGACTGAGATGCGCTTTCCCGGTTCAGATATTCGCGCAGCAGCTTGAGGTTAGCCTGTATCTCGGGACGCGATGCGTAACTCCCCGGTGCTGTCCCGACAGCCAATGCGGCCAGCGCAGCGCCGTAGTACACAGAATCTTTGGCCTCCCAAGGCTCCTGGTCGAACTGAAGCCAAGGCCATGAACCGGCTTCGTCACCTGCATTCTGTTGCAGTGCCCACATATTGGCGAACGCCGTCCGGGTGTCGTCACTAAGTTCTGCGCGCTGAGCGTCGTAGTTGGCCAGAATCAGCGCGTTGAGCACAGACTCTGTGCCGCGGGACTCAGCTGTCTTTGGATCGTATCCTTCGTCGCTATAATATGGCTCCGTTTCCTTCCAAAGTCGTACGCGTTTAGTAACGTTATCCACTAAGGCCTGTTCGTTGGTCGATCTACCTTGCTGCCCCAGCGACGCCCGGAGTTCCGGCATCGCCAGAGCATAGGGGAGTGCGGTGTGACAGGAAACACAAAATGTGCCGTGATCGCGAGCAGACCCCATCCACTGCATCCACCAGCCCTCGCGGGAGTCTAAATACGTGGCTGCGGATTTCGGATCCCAGGACTTAGATATCGTGGTAGGTGAATGCGAACATGCTTGCATCGTCGAGGCGCCTAGGCAGATCAGAAGACCGGCTATCGGTCGGAAACCAGGTTTCGATAGGAATCGCGTAGATTTGTAGAGCACAGAAACGGTTCTTTCCACTAGTTGCCTGGTCGTGAGCAGGAACCACGCTGCCTTTCCGATGTCAGGTCGACTCGAGGTTCTCCACATTGACAACAGCATTCTTAGCCGTTCTCTGTTTCTCATACGTATGCGTATTCCCTTGGCCGCAATCATCTTGAACGTACGACCTTCTTGCCAAGCCGACCACACATCCTTGCGGAAGCAATCCATGAATGACAGCCGAATCGCATGCCGAACGGTGGCATTCCCCACAAAAAATGGGATTTCTCCGCTCTCTATCAGGTTGGCCAGTAACAGAGTGTCTTCCGCCCGGATTGCAGCCGGATCAAATGGTCCTGGCTTGACACATGGGTGTGATCGTCGAATTGCGAATCCGGAAGTATTCAGATATCGAATGTGGCCGTCCGATTTCAGCATTTGATCTTGAATCGCGATCAGCCGCAGTTCTTCGGCCCTGCCCGCCAGACTCGTGCAATCACCGACCAGGTGCAGCTGAAAGCAGTCGTATTGTGGGAACTTAGCAACAGTCTGGGCGAGTGCCGAGAGGCAATTCGGCTGAAATCGACAGTCGGCATCGGTGAAGAGCAAGACCGGGCTATTGGAATTCTGAACGCCACGATTCTTGGCTGCAGCGATTCCAGCATGAGCCTGTCGTACGATTGTGAGCGGGTAAGGCCCACTCCGTCGACGAATGGATTCAGGTGCTTCCTCCAGGCTCCCGTCATCAACGACGATAACTTCCAGCGGAGGGCCATTCGTTTGGTCGTCCAAAGAGAGCAGACAGTCTTCCAGATGTTCCCAATCGTTGTAAACGGGGATGATGACGCTGAACTGCGGAGACTGTGAGGTTGAAATGGGCGCGCCGGCCATGCGTCGGGTGAGTCAAGAACAAAACCAACACTGACACAATGCCGGATTGCGAACATGGTCCGCAAGTGCTAATTCTGTTTCGAATGAATGAGGACCACGAGAGAGTTTCCATTGCTCATCCCGCGCGGATCACATTCAACCGACGCTTAAGGCTTCACCTTGAAAACGACCCCATAGCCGTTCGCGCCGCCCGCATTCGTCGTCCCCCACAGATAGCCTGATTTATCGAAGACCAGGTTGCTGAAAGAATAAAGGCCGTCGGTGCCGCCGGTGAACTGGTAAAGCAATGTGTAGGTCAAAATATTGCCGGAGAGAGCCAATTCGTACACTGACCCGGCGTCGTTGGCACCATCGCAATGGGTCGTGGCATAAAGCTTTCCGTCGTGGAGAAGAACTGTGCGATAAGTCCCAGATATACCCCATCCGGCCAAACTGTAGATCAGATGGAATGTCCAGCCGCTGCTGGATCGAGTCAGCTCGAAAACTGTGCCGCCTCCGATGGAACCGCCCTGTCCACCATCGGCGGCCGTGCCGACCAGGGTATTCGCGTTCATGAATGTGACGCCGGCGTAAGGAATGCCCCCATCGTTCATCAACTGGAACTGATAGAGAAGGTTTTCTTTCCAACCGGAAGCCGAGGGCGACAGCTCGAACACGGTGCCGTAGTTGTAAATGCCTCCAAGCGAAGTTGTGCCATAGAGGTTGCCTGCCTTGTCGAATGTCACTCCGGCGACCGGGTTAGCCCCGTCTGTTCCGGCTCCGAAGCTGTGCAACACCTTCTCGGTCCATACCCCACCTTTAACCGAGGGATGCACGAGCTCGAAAACCGTGCCTTTGCCGCTGGCACCGCCCGAGAAAGTGGTTCCATAAAGGTTTCCGGCAGTATCCGAAATCAAACTAGCTTCGGGG
>JBAUUG010000539.1:0-14238 GCA_049582585.1 Bryobacteraceae bacterium
CTTGTAAACAATCGAGATCGGAACTCTGACGCCATCACGCGCGGTGGCCCACAGGCGTTCGGAAACGTACTGCGAAGGATCGTAGCCGCCCAGGACTTCCTGCCGCTTCAACAGGCTCGATTTGCCCGTTTGCGTGTCGTAGTCGTACACGCTTTGAGAAGTAATGAAGCTCTGGTAGTTGTATCGATAAGTGGTGGATTCGTAGTCGCGCGTTCCACCGGGAGAGGCGAAATACACCGGTTCGGGAAATTGGATCGGTGTCCACGCGCCCGTGTGGAAATTGTGCACGCGAAGCTGCGTCAACGCCTGCGATTTCTCCACCGTCACCGCGAAGTCCTTGAACAAGTCGATATCCTCGATCAGCACGTCTGTCCGGTGCGGAACAAAGACCGTCCAATTTTTCGGATTCGGATTGTTTTCCGGCGCGGTCAGGATCTCGAAGTTGTGTCCGCCTTTATTGGTCCGGATGTAGAACAGGCCTTCACGATGATCGACGTAGTAACGGTGCTTCTTTTCACGTGGAAGGAAGATGGTGAAAGAATCCTGCGCGCGATCTGCCCGCAAATATCTAAATTCCGTCGTATCCTTGCTTTCGCTCCCGAGCAGGATGTACCTCTTGTCGCGTGTCTTCCCCACTCCGATGTCGTACAGTTCGTCCTTCTCTTCGTAGAGCGGCTCGAACTCCACCGAACGGAGAACATGCCGCCAGAGCTTATTCGCGCGCTTGGTGGTCGCATCCTCGGTCGTGAGAAAAAGCGTCTTATTGTCGCCAGCCCACGCCAGGGAGGTAACTCGCTCCGTGGTGTCGGGCAGAGTCTCGCCGTTGCGTAGATCCTTCACCCGCAAGCTGTACTGGCGAAAGCCGGTGTAATCCAGCGTGTAGGCTAACTGATTCTGGTCGTCGCTCACCACGAACGCGCCCAGCCCGACAAACTTGTGCTCTTTAGCGAGCTCGTTCAAATCGAGCAGAATTTCCTCGGGACTTTCCATGTTGCCGCGGCGGCGGCATTGGATGGGATATTGTTTGCCTTCTTCAGTCCGTGAATAGTAAAGGTAAGGGCCTTGGCGGATGGGAACGCTCAAATCGGTCTGCTTGATCCGGGCCAGCATCTCGTTATAAAGCGTCTCTTGAAACGGCTGGAGATCCTTGGTCATCGCGGCGGTGTAAGCATTCTCCGCCTCGAGATACCCGATCACCTCGGGATTGGTCTTCTCGCGAACCCAGTAGTACTCGTCGACGATGGTGGCCCCGTGCCGCACTTCGCGATGATCCACCTGCGGCGCGACAGGAGGAGCCATGACTGACTGGGCTAACAAAGCTACTCCGGAGAAGGACGCGAGCAGAGCCTGGGCGGCTTTGAAGGAATTCGCCAACATAGTCCGCATTCTATTACCATCGGATGCTTCGCGTCTCGAATCCGTCATTCGCTACCTCAATAGTCTCTTGGTGCTGCATGGATCCGTTGGTAAGCAAAAGTCGATGAGAACCCGCGGGGAGACGCAGCGTCACGGGCGTGTGCCCCGATGCCTGCCCATCCACAAATACAACTGATCCGCTGGGAGCAGAGGTGACGACCAGTACACCCATGCTCCTGGCGAGCGTGATGAACAAGCTGTTATCGTCGGGAACGGTAAAGATACGGTGCGCAGAGTTATACCCGTTTAGCTGGGCTGTCAGGGTGTGGCGGCCATCCGTCAAGGAAATAGTGCAGGGAGAATTGCAGGCGGCATCCGTCTCGCCATCCAGGATGATCTTCGCCCCGGGGGGCTCGGTGAGTAATTCAACATCCGCGACGCCGGGCTCAGGTGGAGTTTTATTTTCCGGGGGCGCAGGTGGCGCGGCGGAAGCAGGTTTAACCTGGGGCGGCTTGTGCGCCGGCGCGGCGGCGGGAGCGGGCTTGCTGGATGATCTTTTCGCCGCTGCAGTAGCATCCGGAGGTGGCGGCGTGGCCGGTCCCGCGTTGGAATCGAGTACTTGGACCGGCACGCTTGGACCGGAGTTCCATCGCACAATAAACACGATCGCCGCAGCGATCAAAAAACAAAAAGCAAGAATAATCGCGAGTTTTTTCCCGATCGAGCGGCCTCGCGGCTCCTCGAGTTCTTCATCCTGAATACCGCGCCGCCGCCTCGTCGAGATACTCGGCAGGTCAACGGCGTTTCTCTCGGGCGCGATAACAACTCCGGCCGGCTCCGGCGTGGGCCGGCCATTCTTTTGTTCGGAAACGCCGGACGGGCTTGCGTCCGCGCTCGTTGCATCAAACATGCCCCGATCGACGATGGAAGCGACTCTGGGCGCCGGAGTCCAGACCGCAAAATCCGCCAAAGTCATCGACAACGCTCCAATAAAATCTCCGCACGAAGCAAACCGCCGATCCGGTTCCTTCGCCAGCGCCCGCTCAAGAACCTTGCCGGTGGTCTCGCTCAGTGTAGAATTCAGCTGTTCAATCGGCTTGGGATCTTGTTTGCAGATGAGATAAAAGAGCGCCGGCAGACTGTCCGCCGCGAACGGCTTTTGCCCGCTGAGAACTTCGTATACAACGACGCCCAAAGAGAACTGGTCGGATCTTCCGTCTACCGTGATTCCCTGGATCTGCTCCGGCGACATGTAGTTGGGCGTGCCGATCATGGTCCCGCTCTGCGTCATCTCGTGCGACACAAATTTCGCCACGCCAAAATCGGCGATTTTCGCAAGCCGTTCAGTCCCCGCAGCCGCTTCCGAAATGATGATGTTAGCGGGCTTGATGTCGCGATGTATGATTCCCTTCCGATGCGCGTAATCGAGTGCTTCGGAAACCTGCCGGAAGAAATTCAGCAAGTCCTCGCTTGCGGGTAGCGCGCGCTTGCGCAACATCTTCTCGAGCGAAGATCCATTTACGAACTCCATGAAGATATAGGCGAAATCCTCTTCCTCGAGCACGTCGTAGATGGTGACGATATTCGGATGCGTGAGGACGCCGGCCGACTGCGCTTCGCGAAACAAGCGGTCACGCACGCGTTGCCGCTCATCCGGATTTCCCAAGTCGCTAATGC
This sequence comes from Bryobacteraceae bacterium, assembly GCA_049582585.1. Taxonomy (GTDB): domain Bacteria; phylum Acidobacteriota; class Terriglobia; order Bryobacterales; family Bryobacteraceae; genus Bog-105. The sequence continues at coordinate 3,034 of JBAUUG010000539.1, forward strand.
GGATGCGCTTGATCGCAATGGTGCGGCCGATTGCCGGATCGAGCGCTTTGTAAACCACGCCCATCGCGCCGCGGCCCAGTTCCTCGACAATCTGGTAGCGCCCGACCTGGTTCACGTCATTTCAGTATAGCGGCGAATAATACACGTAAATACTGAGAAAAACGGGCTGAGGAAGGGCTTTGCCGCTCCTGTTAGGATGTGTTTAACACCTGATGATTCCAGAGGCGATACCGGAAGGGCTTACTTTTGACGACGTTTCCTTGCAGCCCGCCCACAGCCAGGTAACTCCGGCGGAAGCCGACACAACCACGCGCCTCACGCCGAACATCGAGCTGAAAATCCCAATCGTGAGCTCGGCCATGGACACCGTGACCGAATCTCACATGGCGATCGCTCTGGCGCAGCAGGGCGGCATCGGAGTCATCCATCGTAATATGCCGATCGAGAGACAGGCTGAAGAAGTGGATCGGGTGAAGCGCAGTGAAAGCGGCATGATCGTAGATCCCATCACCATCGAGCCGGAACGCACCATTTCCGAAGCTCTGGAGCTGATGAGCCGGTACCGCATCTCGGGTGTGCCCGTAACCAAGAACGGGAAGCTTGTCGGCATTCTCACGAATCGCGATTTGCGGTTTGAGACGCGCTATGATCTCCCCATTTCCGAGGTGATGACGAAAGAACATCTCATCACCGTCGCGGTGGGCACCACGCTCGATGAGGCGCGGAAGATTCTGCATCGGCATCGTGTCGAAAAGCTGCTGGTGGTGGACGAGAACTTCGCGCTCAAAGGCTTGATCACGGTGAAGGATATCCAAAAGAAGCTCAAGTATCCAAACGCCGCGAAGGATGCGCAGGGCCGGCTTCGCGCAGCCGCCGCCATTGGCGCGACGGGCGACTTTCTGGAGCGCGCTCAGGAGCTGTTTCGCAAGAAAGTCGATGTGATCGCGATCGATTCCGCGCACGGGCATAACCAACGCGTGCTGGATGCCGTCAAAGCGGTGAAGAAAGCTTTGCCTGGCGTACAGCTTTTGGCGGGCAATGTCGCGTCGTACGAAGGCGCGCGCGATTTGATCGCGCTCGGCGCCGACGGCGTGAAGGTGGGCATCGGTCCGGGCTCCATCTGTACGACTCGAGTTGTAAGTGGAGCTGGAGTGCCTCAGATCACAGCCATCGCGGAGTGCGCGAAGGCCACTCGCGAGGCAGGCGTGGCTCTGATCGCGGACGGTGGGGTGAAGTACTCGGGCGATATCACGAAAGCCATCGCCGCGGGCGCCGACACGGTGATGATCGGCAGCTTGCTGGCCGGTACGGATGAGAGCCCGGGAGAGACAATTCTCTACCAAGGGCGCACCTTCAAGAGTTATCGCGGAATGGGATCGATGGGTGCGATGCCTCAAGGCAGCTCAGACCGCTATTCTCAAACCGCGAACGGAAAGCTGGTGCCGGAAGGAATTGAAGGCCGCGTTCCTTACAAGGGCCCGCTGGCGGATATGGCGTATCAACTGGTTGGCGGCCTGCGCGCGGGGATGGGATACTGCGGCTGCCGGACGATCTCAGAACTGCAGGAAAGAGCCAAATTCCTGCGCGTGACCGTTGCCGGCCTGCGCGAAAGCCACGTCCACGACGTGATCATTACAAAAGAAGCGCCGAACTATCGCTTGGAGTAGTGCGCGTCTGGAGTAGCGCGCGCAATTAACGCTGTATGCGGGCCGATCCACCCTTGGCAAAAGCGCGCACCTGGTCGAGAGTCGCCATTGTGGTGTCGCCCGGGAAAGTGGTGAGATACGCGCCATGCGCCCAGCCGAGCCTGACAGCCTCATCCTCCGGCTCGCCCGTCAACAGACCGTAGATGAAGCCGGCCGCAAAACCGTCCCCGCCGCCGACGCGATCGTAGACGTCGAGCTCGGCGGTGGGAGCCTGATGGGTTGAACCGTTGATCCAAGCCACGGCGCTCCAACTATGCCGGTTTGTGGAATGCACTTCGCGCAGAGTGGTCGCGACGATTTTTACTTGCGGGTGCTTTTCACGGACCTTGTCCATCATGCCGATGAAGGCGCTGGGATCGAGTTTGTTTTTCGCGGCGACTTCCGGGCCGGCGATACCGAGGCCCATTTGCAGATCTTCCTCATTCCCAACCAGCACGTCGACGTTCTTGACGATGCGGTCAATCACCTCGACCGCCTTATCGTGTCCGCCGATAACGTTCCATAACTTGGCGCGGTAATTCAGGTCGAACGAGATGACCGCTCCGGCCGCCTTAGCAGCTTGCATGCCCTCGATAGTGACTTCCGACGTAGTTTCCGAGAGCGCCGCGAAAATCCCGCCGCTGTGGAACCAACGAACGCCGCCTGCGAAGATGGCGCCCCAGTTGAAATCGCCGGGTTTCAATCGAGCGGCGGCTTCGTTGCTTCGGTTGTAGAACACTACGGGAGGACGCACGCCCTGGCCGCGATCACTGTAGACTGCGGCGATATTCGGGCCGTCCACTCCATCGTGCTTGAAAAATTTGTAGAAGGGCTGCACACCCATAGCCCGCACGCGCTCGGCGACCAGATCTCCGATTGGATAATCGACCATGGCGCTGGCGATTCCGGTTTTCATTTTGAAGCAGTCCGATAAGTTCGCGGCGACATTGAACTCGCCGCCGCTGACGTGGATCTTACATTCGGTTGCCTTGCGGAAGGGAATGATGCCCGGATCGAGGCGATGGACCAAGCCTCCTATTCCAACGAAATCCAACGCGGCGTCCTGACGGATGTTCAGACCGTATTTCATGATTTTCTCCAGTCGTTAGAGCCGAAAGCGCATTAAAAGATTACGGCTGAGGGAAGGTTGTAGCGTGCGCCCGATTACGGATTCTGCCAACCGCCGCCTAAAGCACGGTAAAGCTGCACGATCGAGAGCAACTCGTTCTTACGAAGCTGAGCCAGGGTCAATTCGCCCGAAAATTCGTTGCGCTCGGCATCGAGCACCTGGAGATAGCTGTCCAGACCGCCCTTATAGCGGAGCGTCGAGAGCCGGTCGGTGTCTTGGAGCGCTTTGACCAGAAGCTCCTCCTGTGAACGTTGCTCACGGTTCTTTTGATAATCGGCAAGCGAGCTCGAGACCTCTTGAAACGCGACCTGGATGGTTTTGCGGTAGTTGGCAACCGCTTCGCGTTGTTGCGCTTCGGTCAAGCGAAGGTTGTTGCGAAGCTGACCCGCATTGAAGAGCGGCAAAACTCCGGCAGGCGCGATGTCGGAGTTGCGCGCGGGACCGGTGAACAGGTCGCCGAGCGCGCGGCTTTGCACGCCAAGCACGCTGGTGAGCGAGATTTGGGGAAAGAACAGCGCCTTGGCCGCGCCGATTTGGGCGTTGGCGGCGATCAGGGTCTCTTCTGCCTGACGTATGTCGGGACGGCGTTCGAGAAGATCGGAAGGAAGACCGGCCGGGATGGCAGAGGGCCCCGCCAGCTCGATGAGCGTCTTGCCGCGAGGGACTTCGCCGGGATTTTGGCCGAGCAGGACGTTCAGCGAATTTTCGGTCTCGGCAATGGCGCGCTCAGTCTCCGCAATCTGGGCAGTTGCGGTGTAAAGCAGCTGCTCCGCTTGGCGCACGTCCAGGCCGGTTGAAACGCCGCGCTCTTTGCGAAGATTCGTAAGCTTGAGGCCATTCTCTCCGATGTCTTTGGTTTTGCGCGCGATCTCCAATTCGAGATCGAGCTCGCGCATAGTCAGATACGTCGTGACTACATCCGCAATAAGGCTCGAAATGACCGCATGGCGAGCTTCTTCTTGCGCCAGATATTGCGCCCGGGCGGATTCGCTCAGGCGGCGGATACGACCCCAAATATCGAGTTCCCAGGAAAGGTTCAGCCCGGCTTGCGTATAGCTGACCGCCAGGTTCGTGCCGGCTGGAATGAAATTGAATGAGCCAATGCTCGATGTGCGGGCCGCAGTGAAAGATCCCGAAGCAGTGACCTGCGGCGCAAGCTGAGAGCGAGTGATGCCCAGTTGCGCGCGGGCTTCGAGGACGCGTTCGGTAGCAGCTTCGAGATCATGGCTTTGGGCCAGAGCGGTTTTGACGAGGTTGGTAATCACCTCGTCCTGGAACAAGCCGGCCCATCGAACGTCGGCCAGAGAGGCTCTTTCAGCAGGCTCGGAGATCGGGAGCGGTTGACGGTACTGCGCGGGCGTTTGCACCACCGGGCGCTTATAGTTCGGGCCAATCGCGCAGCCGGCGAGGAATGAGCAGAGGATGACAACGGCGATCGGGGAGCGCATCAGTCGCCCCCTGCGTGGACGGGCTCGCGGGTTTCGAAGGCTTGCCCCGAGGCCCGCCGGCGTGACGCGATGCGGTTCACAACGACATAAAGTACAGGAACGATAAAGACCGCCAGAAGCGTGGCCGCGAGCATCCCGCTCAATACTGCGGTACCCAGAGCTCGCCGTGCGCCTGCGCCCGCGCCGGCAGCGATCGCGAGAGGAAGCACGCCCAAGATGAACGCAAACGAGGTCATGAGAATGGGCCGCAGGCGTAGATGAGCCGCCTCGATGGCGGAATCTTCGATGGTCCTGCCTTCCTCTTGCCGGAGTTTGGCGAATTCGACAATGAGGATCGCGTTTTTCGCTGCCAACCCAATCAGCGTAACGATGCCGATTTGCGTGTAGACATCGTAAGGATAGCTGCGGAGGAAGATACCGAGCAATGCGCCGAAGATGCCGAGAGGAACAGCGAGAATCACGGCGAACGGAGTTGACCAGCTTTCATAGAGCGCGGCTAGAAAGAGAAACACCAGGACCGCCGCAAGGCCGAAGGTATAGCCTTCCTTACCTTCGGAAAGCTTCTGCTGGTACACCGTGCCGGTCCACTCATAACCGAAGCCGTTCGGGAGCTGTTTTGCCAGATCTTCCATAGCGGCCGCGGCTTGACCTGAGCTGTAGCCCGGCGCGGCGCTGCCGAGAATTTTCACGGCGCGGTACCGGTTGTAACGATAGATGACCTCGGGGCCAACCACCGCCTCGGTCTTAGCGAGCGTGCTCAGCGGGACCATGTCGCCCTGTGCCGTTCTCACGTAGAAGCGATTGATGTCCGAAGGCTGGCGGCGGAAATCCGGTTCAGCCTCGAGGTAGACGCGCCACGTCCGACCAAAACGATTGAAGTCGTTTACGTAGAGGCCGCCCAGAAATGTCTGGAGCGCGTTGTAAACATCCCCAATGGGAACGCCCAGCGTTTGCACCTTGTCGCGATCGAGGTTCACCTTGTACTGTGGAACCGTATCGCGGAAGGTGCTGATCACGTTTTGCAATTCGGGCCTGCTGCGGGACGCGTTCACCAGTTGGTCTGTCGCCTGCGCCAATGCCTCTATGTCGCCGCCCGAGCGATCTTCGAGCATGAACTCGAAACCGCCGGAGGTGCCAAGACCTAGGATGGGTGGGAGACCGAAAGCAAAAGTGAAGCCGTCCTTTATCCCGTAAAACCTTTGTTGCACCGATCCGAGGATGCCTTCGAGTTGAAGATTTTTCGCTTTGCGCTCATCCCACGGCTTCAAGGTTGCGAAAACGGTACTCACATTCGAGTTGTTGGTGGCGGTGGGTATGTCGAGTCCTCCGACAACGGAGACATCCTGGATGCCCGGCGTGGTTTGAAGAACGTGTTCGACTTGCTTGCTGGTCTCCACGTTGCGTTCTATCGAAGCTCCGTCGGGCAGGCGGACAGAGGAGATGAAAACGCCCTGGTCTTCTTCGGGGAGGAAGCCGGTTGGAACGGTTTTGAAGAGGGCTCCGGCGCATAGATATACCGCACCCAAGGCGATCAGGGCAAAAACAGTTTTCCGGATCAGGCCGCGAACACCGAAGAGATAGCGGTTGGTGGTCCACTCGAACCCCTGATTGAACTTGCCGAAAACGCGTGCAACGGGGCCCTTAGACTCGCTCTTCGGTTTGAGAATTATCGCGCTGAGAGCCGGACTCAACGACAGAGCGTTGAAGGCCGACAGCAATACCGAGGCGGCGATGGTCAGCGCGAATTGCCGGTAGATTTGCCCGCTGATGCCGCCGAGGAACGCTACGGGAATAAACACCGCGGCTAAAATGCACGCGATGGCAATCACCGGACCCGACACTTCCTGAAGAGCCTTGATGGTTGCATCTCGAGGCTTCATTCCGCGATCGATATTGAGCTGGACTGCTTCGACGACTACAATCGAATCATCGACAACGATGCCAATTGCGAGCACCAAACCAAACAAGCTGGTGGTGTTGATGGAAAAGCCCAGCGCCGGAAAGAGGGCGAATGTCCCGATGATGGCAACCGGAATAGTCAATAGCGGAATCAAGGTCGCGCGCCAATTCTGAAGGAAGACGAACACGACCAGAATGACCAAAACGATGGCCATGAACAGCGTCTTGATGACTTCGCGAATTGAAGTCGTCACGAACCGGGTCGAGTCGTAAGGCACTTTGTACTCGAGACCGGCCGGAAAGGTCTGCCTCGCCTGCTGCATGAATTTGACGACCTGCCGCTGGGTTTCGACTGCATTGGCGCCCGGCGCGAGATAGACGATGATGAATGCGGCTTCCCTGCCGTTCCAATAGGTGAAATTGGAGTAATCCTGCGCGCCAAGCTGGACGCTGCCGATGTCGCGAATGCGCAACAGTGAGCCGTCGGCTTCCGCGCGGATGACGATGTCACCGAATTCCTGAGGGGTCGAAAGCCGTCCCGTGGCGTTCACGGGATATTGATAATCCAGACCCTTGGGAACGGGCGGCTGTCCCAGCGATCCTGCCGGATTTTGGCGGTTCTGCGCCTGGATCGCGTTGTTGATATCCGTCGCGGTCAGCCCCAGTTTCGCCATCTTGTCGGGATTGACCCATACGCGCATGCTGTAATTCTGCTGGCCGGCAAGCACTGAATTGCCGACGCCGGGCAGACTTCCGATTTTGTCGACGAGATTGATGGCCGCGTAATTGTTCAGGAAAAGCGTGTCGTAGCGGTTATCGGGCGCGGTCAGCGCAACAAACAGAAGGAAGGAAGAGGAAACTTTCTTGGTGGTCACGCCGACGCGCTGCACTTCAGGCGGGAGCAGGGGAAGAGCAACGCTGACCTTGTTTTGAACCTTCACCGTGGCAAGATCGGGATCGGTTCCAAGCTCGAAGGTTACGTCGATGGTAAGCGTTCCGTTGTTGGAGGCGCGCGCAAAGTAGTACAGCATGCCGTCGAGCCCGGTAAGCTGCTGCTCGATCGGCTGCGATACGGTTTTCTCTAGATCAGTGGCATTGCCGCCTTGGTAGACCGCGGTGATTTGCACCACCGGCGGGACCACTTCGGGATAGGTAGCGATGGGCAGCGTAGGGATGACAACCGAGCCAAGGATGACGATCACGATCGCGATAACGATCGCGAAGACGGGACGATCGATAAAGAATCGCGCCATCGGTTTAGGCCTGCGGCGCCGTGTTGTGCGCTTTGTAAGGACTCGGCTGAACCGGAGCGCCGGGGCGCACCTTCTGCACGCCCTCGATAATGACCTTGTCGCCGGGCTTGAGGCCTTGTGTCACGATCCAACCATCCCCGATTCGATCTCCGGTTACAATATTTCGCGCCTCGGCTTTGTTATCGGGACCGACGGTGAAAACGGATTGCATGCTCTGCAGCTCCTGCACGGCGCGTTGCGGGATCACGATAACGTTCTTCGCCTGGCGCATCAGGAGACGCACGCGGCCGAATTGGCCGGGGAGCAGCCGATGATCCGGATTCGGGAAGGTTCCCTGAATCTCCAGCGTGCCCGTCTTCAGGTCAACCTGGTTCAGGGCGTTGCGGATCTGCCCTTCGTGCGGAAACACGGAGTCGTCTGCGAGGACGAGACGAATGGGCAGATTCACGCTGGCCTGAACGTACTTCGATTTCTCATAGTCGAGGTATTCGGCTTCACTTACCTTGAAGCGAACCCAGATGGGATCGAGCGGAACAATGGTTGTCAGCGGCTGGGCCGCGGCTTTCGAGACTAGGCCTCCGACCTCGATCAGGCTATCTCCAATGCGGCCTGAAATGGGCGCCGTGATGGTGGCGTATCCAAGATTCAACTCGGCGGTTTGGAGGAGGGCTTTATTGGATGCCAGCTGGGCGGCCGCGGCATCGATGTTGGTCCTGGTTTGCAGCCGTGTTTGATCGACGTTGGCGGTCAGGGCGGCCACGTTTGCCTTGTTTGCATCCAGGGCGGCCAAAGCATTGTCAAGATCCTGCTTGGCTGCGGCCTCCTGGCTCACCAGAGGCTGGAGACGGTCCACGTCCTGCTGCGCCTTTACGAGGTTAGCCTTGGCCTGAGCGAGGTTGGCCTGCGCCTGGATGAGAGCGACCTGCTTCTTAGCGAATTCCAGATTGGCTTCGCTTTGCGCGACATCTGCCTTGGCTTTAGCCACGTCCGCGGCGTAAGGCCGAACATCGAGAACATAGAGAGTTTGGCCGGCGCGCACATCGCTCCCCACTTGAAAGAGCCGCTTCTCGATGAAGCCGTCGACGCGCCCGCGGACTTCCACCATGTCGCGGGCGAATGTTTGAGCGGCATATTCGCCATAGATCGGAACATCCTCGGCCTGAACTTCGATGACTGAGACCGGCGGGGGCGGAAAGGCCATTGAGCCTTGCGCCTTCGAGCTGGACTGGCAACCCGCCAGACTGAATAATGCCGCAAGCGCGACAGCTAACTGCGTTGCCTGCAAAACTCTGGAAGCGTTCATGCGGTGATCCTATACAAGTACTCTCACGGATGCTCGCGACCCAGGCAAGGATTCAGAGGATGGCGTTGAAACCCTATTCGTGGGCATTTCGTTCTAGACTGTGAACGGGCCGCACGTGTTTTCATTCCGCTATCTTCTTCTACGTCACGGGTATCTGCTTCTATTCGTGTACGTGCTGGTCATGGCGCTGGGCGTGCCGATCCCGGCCGACCCGCTGTTGCTGCTGATGGGCGCTATGGTGGGGAACCGCGACTACTCATTCAGCGCATCCCTGCTTGCGGCAGTTGTGCCCGCGCTGATGGGCGACATTGTCTGGTATGAGCTCGGCCGTTTTAGAGGCCGCTCCGTGCTCAGCCTTCTTTGCAAGCTTTCTCTAGAACCTGACACCTGCGTGAGAAAGACCGAAGCGGCTTTCGCGAAGCGCGGCGCGGGCGCATTGCTGTTCGCAAAATTCGTCCCCGGCATGGGGCTGGTATCGGTATCGCTCGCCGGCGTCAGCAGAATGCGCTACTCCATTTTTCTGCTCGCCGATGCTGCCGGCTGCACGCTCTGGGCGGGGGCGTATCTGCTCGCAGGGCGCGTCTTCCATCGCCAGGTGGATGAGCTGATTTCCCTGCTTGGTTTGTTCGGCCGCAGGGCAGGCTTCATCGTTCTCACGCTGCTCGCCCTGTACCTGGCGGCAAAGTATCTACAGCGCAGGCGGTTCATACGGAAGCTGCGAATCGATCGCATCACGCCGCATCAAGCTCGCGAGTTGATCGGGAGCAATGAACCGGTCACCATTGTCGATTTGCGGCACCCCGCTGAAGTAGAGCGCGATGGATTGAAGATTGCCGGGGCAATAGTTTTGAGGCCGGATGAGTTGCGCTCGCGCTCTCATGAGATCCCGGCCGATCAGCAGATTATCCTCTACTGCACTTGACCCAACGAAGCCACCAGCGCCCGTGTGGCGCTTCAATTAAAACGAGCGGGAATTCAGCGCGTGCGGCCCTTAGCGGGCGGTTTCGAAGCTTGGCGCGATCTCGGATTTCCGCTAGAGCCGGCGGGCGAGATCGTCGAGGCTGGCCGAGCTTAGGCGCACCAAACCTCTCTCCTGCGGCATCAGTCACAGTATCGAGCTCGCAAGGAGGATCTTGCCGTGGCCTCGCCTGCAAACGAAGACTTAGATTTATCGAGACTGCTCCTCCCCATACAACCGGAAGATCACGTGCAGGGCGCGCCGGATGCACGCTACACGCTGGTCGAGTATGGTGATTACGAGTGCCCCGACTGCGGGCGTTTGTTCGTGACGATCCGTGAGTTGCGCGATCAATTGGGAGACGAGCTTCGTCTGGTGTTCCGCCATTACCCGCGCTCGGGGATTCACCCCCATGCGCAGCGGGCAGCCGAGGCAGCCGAAGCCGCTGGCGCGCAGGGACTGTTCTGGGACATGCACGATCTGTTATTTGCTAACCAAAACGCTCTTGATGTGAAGAGCCTGTACAAATACGCCGATAGGTTATCGCTCGATTCCCGGCGGTTTCGTGACGAGCTGAAGCATCGGACCTATGAAGACCGCGTGCGCGAGGACTTTCGCCGCGGAGTTACAAACGGAGTGTACGGAACCCCGGGCCTATTCATCAACGGAGTTCGGTACGATGGCGCGCTGGACTCGGAATCATTGTCTAACCAACTCCAAAGAACGAAATCGCGCTAATTCACTCTTAGCAGGTTTACAGAAAGGAATCCCGTGGCGAGACCAGTCATTTTAACTATCGATGACGATGCGGACGTGTTGCGAGCCATCGAACGCGACCTGCGGCAGCGCTACAACCAGACCTACCGGGTCTTGCGCGCCGACTCAGGGATGAGCGCGCTCGATCTGTTGCGCCGCTTGCAGCAGCGGAATGATGCCGTCGCATTGTTGATGGTGGATTATCGAATGCCTCAAATGAATGGCATCGAGACTATCAGGCAAGCCATGAAGCTATATCCGGACGCCAAACGCGTGCTGCTGACCGCCTACGCGGACACCGAAGCAGCTATCCAAGCGATCAACGATATTCAACTTCATCACTATTTTCTAAAGCCGTGGGATACACCGGAGCAGCAACTTTATCCGGTGCTTGACGATCTGCTCGCGGAGTGGTATGCGACTCACAAGCCGCCCTTTGAGGGAGTGCGAGTGCTAGGCACGCGATGGCCGCCGAAATCATACGAGATGCGCGATTTTCTGGCCCGCAATCAGGTGCCGTTTCAGTGGCTGGATGCCGATGCCGCTGAGCGGGACCGAGAGGTGAGCCGTTTGGTGGAGAGTCTCGGTCCGAGCGAACTGAAACTCCCGCTGGTTTTCTTTCCGGACGGGGATCGCCTGGAACAGCCCGGATGGCAAGAAGTAGCCGCCAAGCTGGGTCTTCGCATGCGCGCGGGCCTCGAATTTTACGACGTGGCAATCGTAGGAGGCGGGCCTGCCGGTTTAGCAGCGGCTGTTTATGGCGCATCAGAAGGC
>JBAUUG010000540.1:0-6504 GCA_049582585.1 Bryobacteraceae bacterium
GCGTTACTCCGTACTTATCCGGTTTGCTCTCGTAAAGAAATGGGATATCATCATTCTTCGGAAGCCCCAGGTTGAACGCGGCAAAATCGGCGAACAGCGGCTCAGTTTCCGGCACGTTCTGCGTTGATACCATCGGCTGTCCGCTCTGAAACGCTGTCAAGCTGTCCAGATGGCACAGGTTGCACTTCCCTTTCCCATCGAATAGCTCCCAACCCTGCTGCTCATCGTCTGACAAGACTTGCTGACCCGGATGGGTAATAGCATAGTCGAATTTGGAAGTGAACGGGCTGACGTCCGGACCCGCTTCATCAGCGGCGATAGACATAGCAAACTGATCGAACACTGTTTTCACGAGTGATCGGCTCAAATCGTCCAGCGGAACGTTGCCCGCGAAGTCGGGGTCGGCAGGACCCTGGGTGGGAGTACTGCAGAGATCCTCGATGTTCGAAGGGAATTTGACGGCTGTGATATCGATGCCCCACACATCTTTGAAGAGGAACAAGTAAGGTGCTTGCGAGAGCCGGTATACGACGCAAGCTGAATCCGCGAACCCCAGTTCCAATGGATCGACCGGCGGCTCCTGCGCCTGTTGAGAAGAAGGATTCTGGAGTTTCCACCCGGTAGCTCGCTGGTCCCAAAAGTTGCCGCCATACAACTGCTGCGAATTGGGATCGAGATGCATGACCTGTGAATAAGGAGAGTAAGCGTAGCTCTTCGGCCTGCGGCTGCCGAATCGGTAGCGAACCGATCCGGGATAGCTGACCGTCGTAGCGTTTAGCCTGGCGATGGGGCCAGTGAAGCCGGTGTCCTTCGAGTGGCACGAGGTGCACGCGGAATTGCGAAGGGCCGAGTAGTTCTTGTCATAAAGCAGCAGCTTCCCGAGGATGCGTATCTGATCCAGTCGAGTGCCCGGATTGATGGTAAGGTTTTGTGCCCGCTCCAGGGTCTCTTCTTCAGTGTGATCGATGCGTTTCAAGACCCGATTCATATCCGTGCAAACATCGGGCGGGATGAGGCCGGGAGGGTACTGGTACCCGCTTAGGCAGCTATTATCTCCCTCCGACGTTCCGCTTTGCGCGGACATTCGGTGGGACTCTCCTGTGATAACCATGAGGATTCCGGCACCCGCCATAAGGCTGGCGACGCAGACCACACCCTTCATAGGGAAAACTCCTTTCGAGAACCGCTTCGAACCACAAAACCCATTCCCTGTTCTCTTACGCGGTAGTCTCCTAACTTGAGGCTCCCGATTATTATGGCGAATACTCATCTGCATTTCAGCCCGGAAATCTACCTGCTTCTGAGGCTCACGGAAAAGGTGCGGTTCAAAGGTGCGGTTCAACTGTTAATCTAAACGCAGGGCCGATGCGGTATGAATGTTGTACGACCTTCGGGCTTCTCGGCCTGCCGTTTTTGTTGGCGTGCCCAGCGTTAGCTCAGGAATCCGGCGCTGCGCAGCGACAGGTCCCAGTTCACTTGCAAGTGCAAGCGGGAACTCCCCTGCGGGTCTACATAAGCCGGCGGGTCTCCTACCGGCTTGGTGAAGCTGTTCAGGCCAAGTTAATTGAGCCCGTCTGGGCATTCGACCGGGTGGTAATTCCAGCGGGCGTCACACTGCAGGGGCAAGTGCTCAAGCTCGATCCCGTCTCAAGAATAGTACGCGCTCGGGCGATACTCGGGGGTGATTTCACTCCGCTGAAGCGAGCGCGGGTCTCATTCATGAGCCTGACTCTACCGAACGGACGCGCCGTGCCCCTTCGGACGGAAGAATCTCTTGGTCTGCCCACCATGTACGTTCCACCGCGACCGGCAAAAAAACCGAAGAAGCAGAAAACCGCTTCGGGCAAGCCGAGCCGTGCGGGGCAATTTTTGCGCCAGCAAGTACAAAATCAAGCGCGTAGTCAGGCCAATGCCCGATCCGGGGGATTGTACGACTTCGTGCGTGGGCCGAATAAACGCGAATGGCTGGAAAACTATCTCTGGTCGAAGCTTCCTTATCATCCGCAGTGGTACCGCACTCGCACGCGCTTCGACACAGTTTTGACACAGCCGCTGGATTTCGGAACTGTTGAAGTCGCTTCCAGTGAAATCGCCAAATCGGGCGCTGCCGCGCCGCCTGATACGATCGCGCAGATGCGACTGCTCGCGACGGTCAGTTCCGCGGATGCACGCGTAAGTGATCCCGTAGAAGGAGAGTTATCGCAGCCTGTTTTTGATCAGCAGCATGAGCTGGTGTTGCCGGAGGGTACTCGGTTTACGGGGAAAGTCACGTTAACCCACCGCGCACGACTGTTTCATCGCGGGGGCAAGCTCCGCTTCACCATCGAACGCGTTGACGTTCCCGGGGACCAAATTGCTTCCGAAAGGACCGCAACCGTTCAGCGTGCCGGGCACCCGGTGCAGGGGCAATTGGTGGCTGTCGAAGCGGATCCAAACGCGATCAAGGTAGATTCTGAAGGAACCGCGACGGCGACGGAATCTAAGAGTCGCCTCTTACGTCCGGCCATCGCCGCCCTCGTTGCGGCAAAATCGCTGGACAACGATGCCGGAAAGCAGACTGCCTCCGGGACCGGCTCCCCGAACACGGGCGGGCGAGCTCTGGGTGGCTTCTCCGGCTTCGGCTTGCTCGGGACGGCAGCGGCCCGCGGGCCGCGTCCCATTGGAGAAGCGCTTGGTTTTTACGGATTGGCCTGGTCTGTGTACTCGAACATCATTTCCCGCGGTAACGAAGTAACGTTCGAAAAGAACACCGCCATCGCGATCCAGTTTGGGAGTCCACGAAAGAAATAGTCATCCATAGAGGTGGATCGGAGCCCGGCGATTGGCGATTCCTCGATACTGCCCTCCCTCGCCACTATGCATGAATTTGATCGGTATCTCGGATACGCTGTTTGGTGCGGATGGAGAGACTTGAACTCTCACGAGCTTGCGCCCGCTGGATCCTAAGTCCAGTGCGTCTGCCAATTCCGCCACATCCGCATTCAGGCAGAAATCAGTATCAGCGTAACATTGCCGCCGATTGCGCCGTTCCCGGTTTACTTTCGAGGAAGGCGAGAAATTCCTGTGGATTCCGGGTTAGTTGCGGGAATGTCGCAATGACGTTTTGATCGGCATCCATAAGCGCATAGAACGGTATCGATACGGTGCTGAATTTCTGATCTTCCAGCTTCTGGTTCTTCTCTGATTCCGCATCCGTGCCATCGGTATAGAGATCCGCAATGATTAAGTTCTTCAATGCGGATTGAATCTCCGGGCGCGGGAACATATTGGCCTTCATCCAGTGACAGTTCGTGCACGCATAGCCGGTAAAGTTCACGAGAACTAACTTATTCTGCTGCCGAGCTGCGGCGAGCGCTGCATCCAATTGGTTCTTGAAATAATTCGCCGGCGTAGCTTCAGCCTGCGCCCCATTTCCGAACAACGCGCCGGAGGCTTCCGGAATGAACGCGTCAAGATCGCCTAATCGCCCGCCGAACAGGCCGGGAACCAGGCTGATAGCGAAGATTAGGAAAAGCGATGCGATTAGAGCGCGAGAGACAGCGAGCCGCTCATCTTTCCTAACGCCCTCCATCGGCAGCAATCCTAGAAGATAAGTGCCAGCTAACGCGAACAGGACAATCCAGGCTGCCAGGAACCGTTCACGGGTCAGCCAATGAGTCTGAAGCACCTGGTCGACGTTGCTCAGATATTTCAGCATTACTGCGAGCACGATAAACCCGAGCACGATTTTCACCCGAACCATCCAAGCGCCGCTGCGAGGCAATTTCTGCAAGTAGGCGGGAAAAAGTGCGAGCAGAAAGAATGGCGCCGCTAAGCCTGTCGCGAACGCCAACATTCCGAGCACCGGCTGCGCGCCTTTCGTCTGCACCGATGCGATCAAGAGAGGACCGACGATGGGTCCGATGCACGCGAAAGAGGTCAATGAAAACGTCAGGCCCATCAGCAGCGTTCCCGCGTAACCGCCCGCTTGTGACGCACTGTTGAGCTTTGTCAGCAATCCGGAAGGCAAGGTCAGCTCGAATGCGCCAAGCAGGCTCAGGCCGAAGACGAAAAAAACGATGGCGATGAACCCGTTGATCCAGGGGCTCGAGCCGAGCTGCACCACTCCGAACGGACCGGCAATCGCAGTAACCAAAAAGCCGAGGCCGGTGAACAACACGATAATGCCCAGGCAAAAAATCAACGCCTGCATCCAGCCGCCGCGCTTGGCTTCGCCCGTGGGCCCGGCGCTCTGGTTCAAGAAAAAGGAGACCGTGATCGGAATCATCGGGAATACGCAGGGGGTGAACAGAGCCGCGAGACCAAAGCCGAAAGCGGTGAGCAGGTAGGGGAGCAAAGATTCTTCGGCGTGTGCAGGCGTCGTTTTAGGAACGGAACTCGGGGCGGCAACGTGGGAGGCGCTAACCGGCGCATATCCTGCTGGGATACTGAAGTTCGCAATGGGCGCCCCCGCCGAGAAACTGATTTGGGCGGGAGCTGTTTTCTTCACCGGAGGCAGGCATTTCACGTCGGTGCAGCACTGGTATCGGACCACCGCTTCGATGTTCGAATCGCCGGTTACCGATTTACTGGTAATGGCCTCGATCAGGAACACGGCTTGATCCGCGTACGTTTCCGTGTCGATCTGAAAGTTGGGATCTAATTTCCGAATGGGCTGCGGGCGATAAACGCGATAAGACGCAATCGCCGGATTGTCATTGAGGCCAATCCGGGTGATGGTTGGACCGCCCGCCGGAGTCGTCGGCGAATACAGATGCCAGCCGGGCTGAATGGTCGCCTTCAGCTCGAGATAGATTGTGTTCCCAGGCGCGGCCTGGGCACTGCCGTTCGCCGGACGAAGCGTCCACTGAACCGGGTCCTCTTTCGCGGCCAACACGGTCGAAATACTGAGCGCCAGCAGAAACAGCCGGTACATCTTCATCCTGCTTGTGCCGATGTCCAGCCGTCCAGCTCAGTTGCAATCCGCTCGTTGATTTTGCCTTCGGCGAATTCCTTCGCTATGCGAATCGCATTCCTAATGGCCTTGGCCGTTGACCGCCCGTGGCAGATCACGCAAATGCCGTTCAGCCCAAGCAGAGGAGCGCCGCCATATTCGGAATAATCGACGCGCTTCTTAAAATCGTTGAACGCGCCTTGCGCCAGATAAGCGCCCACCTGTCGCGTGATGCTGGCTTTGAGCGATTGCTTCAGCATTTGCCGGATCACCTCGACTAATCCTTCGCTGACCTTTAGGGCCACATTACCTACGAAGCCATCGCAGACGATCACGTCTACGGACCCGGTGTACACGTCCCGCCCTTCCACGTTCCCGATAAAGTTTACGCGCTTGAGGCTCTTGAGGAGCGGGTACGCCTCATGGGTCAAAGTATTGCCTTTATGTTCTTCTTCGCCGATCGAAAGCAGACCCACCCGCGGCCGCGGCGTTCGAAAAATCACGCGAGAGTAAGCGTTGCCCATCACCGCGAACTGGGCCAGCATCTTGGGAGTGCAATCGACGTTGGCTCCCACATCGATCATCACCGCTGGTTTGCCGCTCAGAGTGGGGAAGGCAGAGGCCAGAGCGGGGCGGTCGACGCCCGGCAGCATCCCTTGCACCATTTTGGCGGTGGCCATGACCGCCCCCGTATTGCCCGCAGAGACCAAGCCCTGCGCAATACCGTCGCGGACCAGGCGGGAAGCCACTCGGATAGAGCTGTCCTTCTTCGAGCGGACCGCCTTACCAGCGCTGTCTTCCATGGTGACCTGCTCGCTCGCATGTCTCAGCTCAATGGGCAGCGATTGCCAGCCGGGATGGCGATCCAACTCTTTGCGGACCGTCTCTTCACGGCCAACCAGGATTACTTTGACTTCAAGAGTTTTTATCGCTTGAAGCGCGCCTTCGACTTCAGGCTTCGGGAAGTGGTCGCCTCCCATCGCGTCGAGCGCTATAGTCACCATTGGCGGATGTTGATGAAGCTTAGGCCTCGACTACCTCGATGACTTCGCGGCCCTTATACTTGCCGCAATGCGGGCAAGCCCTGTGAGAACGAATCTTTTGGTGGCAATTCGGGCACTCGGCCAGTTGAGGAATGGTCAGCGCATCATGGGCGCGGCGCGTGGATGTGCGGCGTTTCGAGTGACGGCGTTTTGGATTCGGCATGGTTTTCCTAGTTTCTCAAGTCTTCTCAGAGTTTAGCGGGCCTCGTGCGGAAGCCGGCTTAGTTGCGCGGGTCAATCTCAGCCCGAAGCGCTTTCAATTTGCTCCAGCGATCGTCTGCCGCAGCAACCTGGCAGGCGCAATCGCGCTGGTTCCGGTCCTGCCCGCAAACCGGGCAGATCCCCTTGCAGGCCTCATCACAGACCAGCCGCATCGGCAAGGCCAGCAGGACGACCTCGCGAAGGACATCATTCAGCGCGATGCCATTTCCGTCGTAGTAGCCGACCTCGATACCGCCTTGGTCGATCTCGTCCTCACCGCCCGCCGTAGCTTCGGCCGACGGCATGTACACCAGATCGAAATCGTTC
>JBAUUG010000541.1:0-8786 GCA_049582585.1 Bryobacteraceae bacterium
CGCTAAAGTACTTTCTATGCGTCCGATCCCTATTTGCCTTGTATTCGCATGTGTTCACGCATCCGGACAAATCGCGCTGCGAATCATCGACGCGCCGCCGATAAGATTCGCGCCGGAGATTTTGCTAAATTGCCGCGACACACTGCTGTGTTGAACGAACATGGCAAACAGATCAGCTATGAAGGTCCGCTGATGCATGACGTACTTGTCCTTGGCGGCATCGATTTCGGCGGCGGCATGCGTTGAAAGCAGCTCTCGAATTATGTGGCGGTGCTTGCCGGCGATGGGTACGAGGTCGTGTATGCCCTCGCCGAATTCGATCCAACGGTCACCGATTCAGGGATAATCGTGGCGGACAAACGCGAAGGGCAACCGCTCGGCGCGAATGAGGGTCCGCTTCGCATTATCGCGCCACATGACAAACGAGCGGCGCGCTCTCTGAAATTGCTCAAGGAGATGATGTTGTTCAATTGAGGAAGTGACCTGATCAGCATTAAACGAGAACCTCGCCTGTATGGGCGGTATCATAGCCCGCGATGCATTGAAGCTTTCTCCGCAAACCAGAACGGTTCAGTAGATCGAGCAGCGCCTTGGCGGCCGGTAACTCAAGAGATGCCTGGGTAAACGAGAGATCGAAGCGTTCCACCGCCAAAGGAACGAAGTCTAGTCCGAAACACCGGGATGCAGACCGAGGCGCGATGCAGCAATCGGCAGTTCCGGCCGCTACGGCGTAGGCCGCTGCGAGATGCCCTTGAGCAATGGAATTGTAACCCCTAACCTGCTCAGCCTCAATGCCGAGCTTGCGCAGGCCGCTATCGAGCAAACCCCTGCTGCCCGATCCTTTTTCGCGATTGACGAGTGTCACATTCTTGCGCGCAAGATCCGCAACGGATCGGATGCTCTTCGGATTCCCGTGCCGCACTACCAAGCCTTGCTCCCAAATCGCGAAAGTTACGACGCGTACTGAGGCGTGCGGGAGAAGACGCCGGATAATCGGCAGGTTGTAATCTCCCGTGGCCCGGTCGAGAAGATGCGACCCCGCCGCATGCACTTTCCCTTGCTTCAGCCATTGGAGGGCACTTCGGCTCGAACACGAAACAGTGACGATTTCGATGTTGGAAGAGCGCAGCGATTCGCTCAGCAGCGAAAGCGCCGGATCACACCCGGCGAGCAACAGTCGCCTTCCGGCTTCCGGCGAGCCAGCGGGAGATTTGATCGACACACTCTGTCTCGTTCTCGATTCGACGACGCCATCCGCCGCGGGAAGATAAGCCGGCAGGAACGACGTGGGGACGGCCACAAGGCGCTCATCGACGCGGCAAACCTGTACCAGTTGCCCTTCGCTCGGAGGCTGGCCGCTCGAAAGCAAGTGGGCCCGAATCGGTGGACCGGCTTGTTCATTTCCAATTGAAAAGATCTCTTCGACAGTGACGTCGAGAGCACGGGAGAGCTGCAACGACACCGTCGTGTTTGGAACAAAGCTTCCATCTTCGATGGCGTAGATCGTTTGCCGGCTGACCCCTGAGCGGCGAGCGAGATCAGCCGCAGAAACTCCCCGCGTTTTGCGGATCTCGTGCAGACACGTGCGAACTTGCATCCTGGTCGTTGTCATTTATACTGTACAAAGTCGCCTATACGAGACATTCATATGCTACGCGCCCCGCTCGCCTGTCTTTTCTTATTGTGCACGGCATCAGTCGACGCTCAGGTCGCTGCGTCTCTCTCGGGAATCGTGACCGATCCTTCCGGGGCGATAGTCTCGAACGCCGCCATAACAGTCAAGAACGAAGACACGGGAGCAGTCCGCCGGAGCGCCACCAATAGTGCGGGTCTATATCAAGTGACCGCGTTGCCGGTCGGGCATTATGAAATTCAAGTCAATAAGGCGGGATTCGCAGAAGAGATTCGCACGGGAATCAATTTAGTCGTAGGCCAGCAGGCCAGCGTGGATCTGACTTTGCGGCTTGGAACGTCCAGCCAGCAGGTCACCGTGAATGAGGACGCTCCGCTTGTGAACGTCAGCCCTGCGGACATCTCCGGGCTGGTTGGCGAGCGGCAAGTGAAGGATCTTCCGCTAAACGGCAGGAGTTACGACGAGCTTCTTACGCTGAGCTCCGGCGTTGTTAACTTCACGGCAGAGAAAACCGGCGGCATCGGCGTTTCCAATTCGACAGTCGGCAATAACTTCGCTGTTTCCGGGAATCGACCGCAACAGAATCTATATCTCCTGAATGGAATCGAGGTTACGGGGGCGGCCGAGAACAACATGCAGCCGGGAGGCACAAGCCAGGAGTTGCTGGGCGTGGATGCGGTTCGTGAGTTCAATGTGCTTCGCGATTCTTATGGCGCCGAATATGGGAAACATCCAGGCGCCCAGGTGCTGATCGTTACTCAATCCGGGGGCAACGAATTACATGGATCTTTGTATGAGTTCCTGCGAAACAACGATCTGGATGCGCGAAACTTCTTCGATGGCCCCTCTGTTCCAGGGTTTCAACGCAATCAGCTCGGCGCTGCGCTGAGTGGGCCAATCAAGAAGGATCATACTTTTCTTTTTGGTAACTACGAGGAACTCCGCCAGCACCTGCACCAAACCGGCGTGGATCTGGTTCCCGATATCAACGCGCGAAATGGATATTTGCCTTGCAAGCTGGTGAGCCCCGCTCCGAAGCCATGCCCGCCGTCCGGGCTCGCCTTCGTCGGGCTCTCACCGTTGATCTCAGCGTGGCCTGTTCCCAGCGCCAATGCTCCGGATTTCGGCGGAATCTCGGAAGCTGTCAACAATCCGCTGCAAACTATTCGAGACGATTTCGGAACCATGCGGCTGGACCAGATTCTCACGGCCAAAGACTCTACGAACGCGGCTTATACAGTCGACGACAGCGCGGATTTCACGCCGACCAGCACCAATCTGTACAGCACGGATGTGGAGAGCCTCAGAGAGCAGGTCGCGAGCCTTGAAGAAACGCACGTCTTCTCCCCCACGCTCCTGAATACCGCCCGCGTGGGTTACTCGCGCGCGAGCTATTTCTTTACCGGCGAACCGACGCCGGATACGCCGGCCACATCTCTGCCCGGGTTCCTGACTGGAAATCCAATCGGCGCGCTTGTGGTGGGAGGGAGCGCCGCATCCAATCCGACTGCACAAATAAGTCTCGCCGGCAGCAACAACGGGAGCAATTTGCGAGTGGCTCGAAACATCTTCACTTATGAGGACCGCGTGTCTTTCAGTGCGGGCCGTCATCAATTCAACTTCGGTGCCTGGTTCCAGCAGTTCCAGTCCAATGAGACTTTGGCGCTGAGTCAATACGGACAGGCAACATTCACCAGTCTCGACACTCTGCTCGAAGGCACAGCGAGTAGCCTCTTGTATGATCCGTCGCCCACGGAAATGAATTGGCGATCTCTCTTCGGCGCTTTTTACGCGGAGGACCTAATTCGCATGAGCCCGAATTTCACTCTTTCACTCGGTTTTCGCGACGAATTCACAACCGGCTGGAATGAAGCTCATGACCGGGCCTCTAACTACACATACCCGAACGGAATAATTTCAAGCCAACCGAATATTGGAAGCTCTGTATTCATTCGCAATAATGGAAAGTTTCTGCCGCAACCCAGAGTGGGTATCGCGTGGAGTCCCTTAAACAGCAAAACGGTTATCCGTGCCGGATTCGGAATGTACAACGATCTCCAGGACGCCCTAGGTTATCGCACTGATCAGAACGCGCCATTCAACCCGACTTACAGCCTTCCGACTGTCTCCGTTTCCGAGCTTCCACTTTCATCCACCGCTCCGGTGCCGGCGAAAGCACATTTGGTTCCCGGTGGAGTTCAACCGGATCTGGAAACTCCGACGCTGGTCTCGTGGTCTTTTCGCGTTCAACAGGAATTGACCGCGAACACAGCGCTCACCGTCGGATATGTAGGGTCGCACGGCTATCACGAACTGATCGGCATCGATGCGAACGAGCCATTTCCGGTTATCTGTCCCGCCTCCCCTTGCCCGGCAACGTATCCGAGCAAGTTCCCGGCTCCCTTTGCGAACACGCCCGTTCCCGCCGGAACCTATTACGTTCCCACTTCCATAAGAGCGAATCCAACTCTTGCGAATACGTGGACCTACTTCTCGGAGGGCGACAGCTCCTACAACGCGCTGCAGGTGGACATCAATCACCGCTTCGAGAGCGGTTTCTCATTACGTGGAGCTTACACCTGGTCGAGAGCCATCGATGACGGAGACTCTCTGAACGCGACCACCTCGGGAGGCGAGCCGGCGCTTGCTTCGAATCCTTTTGACCTAGGTGCAGACCGCGGGCTCGCGAACTTCCAGGTCAAGAATGTGGCGGTAATCAGCACAGTCTACGCTCTGCCTTTCGGACATGGAAAACTCGCAAGCGGCTGGACAGTCAACTCTATCGTGACGATTCAAAGCGGTTTTCCTTTCACGCCTCAGCTCAGCTACAATCCGTCGAATAACGGCGATACACGAAACCCGGTGCGCCCGTATGCCAACCCTTCGTTTACCGGGCCCGTAATAATCGGCGATGTGAACGAATGGTTTAATCCCGCCGCGTTTCTGGCTCCGCCCAACGACAGTGGATTTTATGGAAATCTTGGCAGAGACACGTTGATCGGCCCCGTCCTCGCGACCTGGGATTTTTCTCTGCTGAAAGACACGCTGATTCGCGAAAGAACGAACCTACAATTTCGCGCGGAGTTTTTCAATCTGCTGAACAGAGCAAATTTCAATCCACCTAACGCAGTTGTCTTCTCTCCCGCAGGCATTTCGCCAACAGCAGGCTTAATCACCAGTACATCCACCACATCACGTCAAATTCAGTTTGGATTGAAATTGCTTTGGTAGATGTAAGTTTTGGAAT
Organism: Bryobacteraceae bacterium; assembly: GCA_049582585.1. Classification (GTDB taxonomy): domain Bacteria; phylum Acidobacteriota; class Terriglobia; order Bryobacterales; family Bryobacteraceae; genus Bog-105. The sequence continues at coordinate 4,881 of JBAUUG010000541.1, forward strand.
TCCGGAATGCCGTTACAAAACCGTGTCGATCCTTGGGGGTCGATTTTCGCCTGTTCCGCCCGTGGAACGTTCATGGGCAACCGCGGTGGGGCTCTGCACAATCAGGAACGCGAGATCGTTCGCCCATACTTAACCCGGCGTTGGATTACCTGTCTTTTGGAATTTAAAGGTCGCCGACGCTCCGTAATGTCTCCGGGCCGTTACACCGAGTTGTTCTTCCTGGACGAGGCCGTGGCGCTGGCCGCAGGTCACAGACCGTGCGCTGAATGTCGCCGCGAGCGGTTCAACCTCTTTAGAGACGCTTGGAGTCGCTCTGATCGAAGTTCGGGGAACTTCCCTCTTGCAGATCAGATCGATTCGGAACTGCATCGCGCGCGAATTGACCGGCGGAAAGGGAAGATTACTTACCAAACCTCCTTGAGCTCGTTGCCTGATGGTTGCTTTGTTCAAATGGAGGGCTCAAGCTATCTCGTGCGGGGGGACATGCTACTTCTCTGGTCGCCGGAAGGGTACCTCAAAAAGCGTAGCCGGCCAAAGGATGTGAGTGTCACAGTCCTGACCCCCGAGCCAGTTGCTCAGTGCATTCGCGAGGGATACAGACCTGAAATACACAAGTCGTCACTGGAACTCTGAAGACACTGGGGAACCGGTCAACTCACCCGCGCATTACACGCTTGGCGGCTTCGGCAACGGATTCCGATAAGAAGCCGAATTTCTTTTGGAGATCCTTCAGAGGGGCTGAGGAGCCGAAAGTTCCCATTCCGATGATGTGCCCTTGGGGGCCGACAAAGCGCTCCCAGCCCAGAGTGGAGGCCTGCTCGACGGCCACCCGCGCGGTCACGTTCGGAGGCAGGACAGAATCGCGATAATCCTGCGTTTGGCGCGCAAAGAGTTCCCAGGAGGGCAGGCTGACAACACGCACTTTGATTCCTTCGGATGAGAGCTGCTCAAAAGCCTGCACGCAGAGAGAGACCTCGCTTCCGGTGGCCAACAGTATGACTTGGGGCTCAACATCTGCCGCGCCGGCCAGAATGTAGGCTCCTTTTTCCACGCCGGCCGCTGAGCCGTACTTTGTACGATCGAGTGTCGGCAAAGCCTGTCGCGTGAGAACCAGGACGACAGGGTCATGGCGCAGTTTCATTGTCACCTTCCACGCTTCGAGCACTTCATTGGCGTCGGCCGGACGAAATGTGATGAGACCCGGGACAGCGCGCAGCGAAGCCAATTGCTCAATAGGCTGGTGCGTGGGGCCGTCTTCACCGACGCCGATTGAATCGTGGGTGAAGATGTAAACGACCGGGAGCTCCATGATCGCGCTGAGGCGAATCGCCGGTTTGCAATAGTCGCTGAAGATCAGAAAGGTGGCTCCGAAAGGGCGAATTTTCGACAACGAGAGTCCATTCAGAACCGCGCCCATGGCGTGCTCGCGAATGCCGAAATGCATGTTGCGGCCACCACGATTCTCAATTTCAAAATCACCAAAACTATCACCCGTCAGGCGGGTTTTCGTCGAAGGCGCCAGATCCGCGGCGCCGCCCATCAGCCACGGCACATTTTTCGCGAGCGCATTGAGCACCTTGCCCGATGAGTCGCGCGACGCGAGGCCTTTGGGGTCGGCGGGGAAGCTCGGAAGGTCTTTGTCCCATCCGTCGGGAAGCTGGCGGTGCTGCATGCGATAAAGCTCGTCCGCGAGTTGCGGGAAGGCTTTGCTGTAGGCGTCAAATTTCGCCATCCAGGCTTCGCGCAGCTGATGGCCTCGCTTCCCCATCACCGCGGCAAAATGCTCGCGCACGCCATCCGGCACTCGAAATTTCGCCTCTTCGGGCCAGCCGTAATTACGCTTGGCCAGGCAAATTTCGTCTTCACCGAGCGGCTCACCATGCGCGCCGCTGGTGTCCTGCTTAGTCGGAGCGCCGTAGGCGATGTGGCTGTCGACGATGATGAGCGTGGGGCAGTCAGTGGTTCTGCGAGCAACTTTCAGAGCGCGCTCAAGCATCTCGAGATCGTTCGCATCGCCCACGCGCGTGACGTTCCACCCGTAGCCGATGAAGCGCGTCGCAACGTCTTCGCTGAATGCCAGCGCGGTATTGCCTTCTATGGTGATGTGGTTATTGTCGTAAATCCAGCAAAGGTTCGAGAGCTTATGGTGACCGGCGAGAGAGGCGGCTTCATTGGATATGCCTTCCATGAGATCGCCGTCACCGCAGATGACGTACACGTTGTAGTCGAACAGCTCAAAATCGGGGCGATTGAACCGGCTTGCCATCCATAGGCCGGCCATGGCCATTCCGACGCTGGTGGCAACGCCTTGTCCGAGAGGGCCGGTGGTGGTTTCAACGCCGGAAGTCCAGCGGTACTCGGGATGCCCGGGGCACTTACTGTCAAGCTGGCGGAAGCGCTTGATGTCGTCCAGGGTGACTGACACTTGGCCGAGCGCTTCATATTGCGGGTTGACCGCCTTCACGCCTGCCAAATGGAGCAGAGAGTACAGCAACATGGACGCGTGCCCGTTCGATAGAACGAAGCGATCGCGGTTGGGCCAAATTGGATCTTCAGGATCGAAGCGCAAAAATCTTTGCCAGAGGCAATAAGCGACCGGCGCTAATGCCATGGGCGTACCGGGATGTCCGGAATTTGCCTGCTGGACCGCATCCATGGAGAGCGTGCGAATGGTGTCGATGCAAAGTTGTTCGATAGCGCTGGCGCTCGCGACTTCACTGCTCATTACGACTTGACTACTCATTGGGAAGTGCTCCTTTAGATCAAACTATAGACTCGAACCTATAGACTCGAACAGCACGATATCCTGACGGAGAGAATGGTATTTCGCGCTACGATCCTGACCGCCCTGGCGGCATTCCTGCTCAATGGGCAAAGCGCTCCGTCGTCCAATCCGTCGGCGGACGTGCCGGAGGCTCCGCCGATCGTCACCTGTCCGGCAGGGGGGCCGCTTGGAGCGGTCGATTTGCGGGTCCAGTCGTCCGATAACAGCGAGCCTCTGCCCTTCCTCAACATCAATCATCTGAGCGAGGGCGACACACTTCTTTATTCGCCGATTCTCCGCGGACGCGAGAAGCGGCGGGGTGAAATTGCGTTGGTGATGGTTCCGGCGAAAGCAGGTGCCCAGAAAGATGCCGTGGTTGTGACTGACCCAAAGCCGGCGCATGAATCACAGCAGTGGACAATACCCGAAACCGTCTCCTTAGCCGGGTTTGTCTATGGGCCTGCGGGTTTAAGCAAGAAAAAGGTGAAGGGATTTTTGTCCCAGGACAATGTTCTGATCGCGCAGCTTGCCGATTATGCGGAGAAGACGGCCCAAACGGAAGCGCTGGTGCAAGCGTTATCGAACAGCGAGAGCTCGTCGGCCAGCGTGAATGCCGCACTGAACGGCTTCGCCTCGCAGTACGGGTTCGCAGTGCAGCTCGATCCAAATGCTCCTCCGGCGCTGCAAGCGGAGACATTGTTCGCGACGATGAATCCGCAATTAGCGGTGTATAACCCGCTCACGCCCTCCACTTCTGCGAATGTGGGGCAAACAGCCAGTCTCGCGACCGCTGCCGCGACGCTCTTCTTCGGAAGCCCGGTAGGATTGGCCGCAGGCGGAACCGCGATGCTGCTGGATCTGCGCGCGATTGCGTTTCCCGATACGCAGTTCCGATCTTCCTTTGCGCAGCCGCTGCCGAAATCGGGCGTCAATCTCTGCGGCGCGCAAGGACCGGTCCCGTTGCACACGCGCGTGGCATACATCTGGGCCAGCCGGATTCCGAACACGCCCGCACCCTCCATTCGAATCGCCAACGCGGATTTCATTCCCGCCGGGCAGAAGACGCCGGTACCGGTCGAAGTTCCGGAGCCACAGTGGAAATACCTTCAGCGGGCGCGCGTCTGGGCGGTTGAAAACGAAAA